>NZ_JADGMP010000007.1:0-531585 GCF_015549295.1 Cupriavidus sp. IK-TO18 | reverse complement strand
TGCTCTGCCAATAAGGTTTCGACGACCTCGCGGAGCATGACGGCGTGATGCCCTGCCAGTGGCGCACAGACCAGCACAGCAGGTCTTGGATGGGAGGCGGCGGGGCCAAGAGCGCCCAGTGTGCCAGGTGGCGCCGCATGCTGTCGATGACTTCCCCCTGCCCCGCCCTCAGCCTGCTCACGCTAAAACGGTCCCGCAGGACGCGCATCAGGCCATGCGGCAGCTTGCGTGGCATCGACCATCGCTCGTCTAGCGGCCGCCGCAGGGAACGACGCGCACCAGCCGGCCGGTGCAATGGCTACTGGCTCGCGGCATCACTGTCGCCTTCACCACCCTTCTCCTGGTTCGCGGTCTTGCTCTCGTCTGGTTGCCGACCGTCTGCCGGAGTGGCTGCGCCACCAGAGATGAGACTGGCTTGGTCATCGCAACGCAACACTAAGGGAGAAGATGCCAATCTTGCATGTCGTCATCTTCCGAGCGATCGGTGGTCGTTGGCATGTTTCTCCCATCCGTCACGATGGCGTAAAGCCCACCAGACTTTAACGCTTCGCGGCAGCGCGGGCAGATGGGATGTTTGGCTTGTGCGCGGCCTTGGCAGCAACAGCGGCGGCACTGGCCACCTGGTTTTCCGCCAGTTCGACGGCTTGCCGCGTGGATTGCCGCAAGGATTCGCAGAAGGTGGCGCCGGAAAGCATGGCCGCCTGCCATGCGTCCAGCGCGCCTTTCGAGCCGGCCGGCGCACTTTGCATGAGCCTGTCGAAAATCTCCTGCAAACTGTGCTTGCTCGTTTCGTACTGGGCTTCGACCACCTTCTGGAAGTCGTCTCGGGTAGCCGCAGTGATTTCGTGTACCTGCTGCAGGAATACCCGAGATTTCTCTGCGGCTGACTCGACAGAGTTGGCCTGCAACGCAAAGAGTTCTTGAGGATCCCTGACAGCGAAAGCCTGCCGCATTATTTCCTGGTTGTCGGCGATGGTTTCTTTCATGGCCTGCATGCTCAAGTCACTTAGCCTCTGGAGCGCATCCAGGGCCTTCGTCGTCATGCCAAAGACGATATCCAAGGCTGCAGCTTGGGTTCCGTACGTGGGGTCGAGCTTGACGGCTGGCATCATGGTCTCCTTTGGGCTATCCCTCGCATCGGTCTCTGGAAAACCCTTGGCCCGTCTCGGGCCAAAGATGGCAAGCGGAGGACCGTTGCATCGGCTTCAGGCGCCAAAGCTTAGGAGAAGTGCGGGTCTAGTTCAAGCCGCTGGCGGCTAGTTCCAGCCGCTACGCGGCATGGCGCGTTCTCCCTGGCTTATCTCGGCCCGGACTCAGGAAACACTGACGTCGATGCGTCGCGGACGCGCGGCCTCACGGCGTGGAATCGTCAGCCTCAGCACGCCGTCCTGCAGATTCGCCTCGATCTTCGTCGAATCGAGATCGGGGCTCAGCGAGAACGCTCTCGCGAAACGCGGCTGCCGGATTTCAGCGTGTTGTACCCGCAGGCCCGAGGGCATCGATACGATTGCCTGCGCCTCGATATGAAGGTTCCCGTCATGGACGCTGACTTCCAGCTGGTCGCGGGTCACA
The DNA here is from genome assembly GCF_015549295.1 of Cupriavidus sp. IK-TO18. Classification (NCBI taxonomy): domain Bacteria; kingdom Pseudomonadati; phylum Pseudomonadota; class Betaproteobacteria; order Burkholderiales; family Burkholderiaceae; genus Cupriavidus; species Cupriavidus sp. IK-TO18. The sequence goes on along the minus strand of NZ_JADGMP010000007.1, from coordinate 530,013 downwards.
CCAGGCAGGTCCGCCCACAAGGTAACGCCGCCCGCATCCTCGACGATATCGACCGGCGGGAGCAACGTGACGGCAGGTGCCGCCTTTTCATCCTGGGCTTGTGCGACAGCACCTTGAGGCTGTGCAACGACTTGTTTCACCTCTGACATGGCATTCTCCCCGGTTCACTGGACGGTAATCGCGCGCGCCTTGGACGCTTCCCTCTTGCCCACGCTAATCGACAGGCAGCCGTTCGCGTAGTGGGCCTGAACCTTGTCAGGGTCGGCGCTTTGCGGCAGCTCGATGACGCGCCTGAATGAGCCAACGAAGCGCTCACGCGCATAGCGCTTGCTATCCGGCGAGTCGTCCGTACAGGAAGGACCGCGCTCCCCACTGATCGTCAGTAGCCCCTTGTCGATAGAGACCTCAAGGTTTTCCCGTTTCAGCCCGGGCGCGAACGCAACGATCTCGATGGTGTCGTCCGTCGACCCGATATTCACCGGCGGGAAAGCGCCGAAGCGCCCGGAGCGGATACTGGAGGGGAAGCCGCCAAACACGTCCGCCATCTGCCTTTGCAGGCGGTCGAGTTCACTGAAGAGATCGGCACCGAAAACTACGTGACTCATGGTCTTATCTCCTTCAAACCGCAAGGAGGCGAAGGGGCTTGCGCGCTCCCGTTCGCCTGCCTTGCCGGCCGAAACAAACAGAAACGCAGCGCGACGTCGCGACTGCTTGAGCCGGAAATAGAAGCAGTAAGTCAGATTTCAAGAGTACGGTAGGGCACTTAGGCGGAGGGCCTCGCATAAAGCACCCTCTCTGCGGTATCTAGGCTGCCACGCTCTGCCTAAGTATGTCGGATATGTGTGATCTGTACGCGAACGCGCTGGCGAGACTCTTCGACTGCTCGGCGTGCGTCAACCAATCCACGGGGGCGGTGTCCGTTATTAATAGGTTTTAAAACTAACTTGCATAAAATTTCATTCTTGAAACTACTTGACCGTCCCGCGTCGGGCTCGATTTGTGCTCCGCAAAGATATGATTGCGGACATCCCTGCACACGCGAGTAGCATTAGCTATTCACGCTTTGCCTTAGCCTGAGTGCTCATGCATTGTTTTTTCAGCCTTTGGGCACGCCATGCGGACCTGCTTTGGGATTTGCAAAGGTCGAATTCTGAAACAATTCTGAGGCACATTGGGTAGTGGTACCCACACCCGACATGCCCCGTGAGTGATGGCATGCGCGGCAAGCTCGCGCCGTTGATATCACCTCTTGACGTTTGGCCCCGCTCTGCCGTGCGGCAATGCAAACGTCTTAGATTCCTATCCAGATATTCCCTTGTAACAAAAATGCAACCATGCAGACGGCTCCGGTCGTCGGCACGGTTTGTTGCTCCCAAGAATTCGTAATGAATTCATCAGGCTACGAATGACTGGCACAACCATCGCTCGGTTATGTCGCGGCATGCATATCCCGACATAACAAAAAAGTGATTCAGGTCTACGCATCGCGGCTCAGCCTTGCGTTCAACGCCGGGCGGGACGACTGACCAGGCAAATCGTCCGCCAACCGACCGGCGAAGTAACCCAGAGACATCACATGCCGATGAAGGTCCTTGCTGTATTCGGAACTCGACCCGAGGCCATCAAGATGGCGCCGTTGATTCACCGGCTTCGGGAATCCAGCCATTTCGAGTTGCGGGTCTGCGTCACGGGCCAGCACCGTCTGATGCTGGACCAGGTACTTCGCCTCTTCGAAATCGTGCCGGACTATGACCTCAACGTCATCAGCCAGGGGCAAAGCCTGTCCGACATCACGACACGCGTACTGTCAGGCGTGCACATGGTCCTGGACCGTTTCCTGCCTGAGGCCCTGCTTGTCCACGGCGACACCACCACCACGCTGGCCGCCACGCTTGCAGCCTTCTATCGAAACGTCGCGATCGGCCACGTCGAAGCGGGACTGCGCACTGGCAATCTCAGCGCTCCTTGGCCGGAAGAAATGAATCGGCGCGTGACCGACGTGATGGCGTCCTGGCATTTCGCGCCGACGCAACAGGCGCAGGAAGCCTTGCTGCGCGAAGGCGTCGACCCGGCGCGCATCAGCCTGACCGGCAACACCGGCATCGACGCGCTGCTGCAGGTCAAGGCCAGGTTGGACGCCGATGCCGAAATGCGCGGCCGGCTGGCGAGCCGGTACCCATTCCTGGATGAGACGCGCCGAATGGTGCTGGTGACCGGACACCGGCGCGAAAACTTCGGTACACCATTCGAGCGGCTGTTCAGCGCGCTGCGCATGCTGGCGGACCGCAATCCGGATATCCAGATCGTCTATCCGGTGCATCTGAACCCGCGCGTGCAGGGTCCGGTGCAGGCGATCCTGAGCGGGCACCCCAGCATCCACCTGATCGATCCGCAGGACTACCTGCCCTTTGTGTTCCTGATGTCGCGCGCCTATCTGATCGTCACCGACTCCGGCGGCATCCAGGAAGAGGCGCCGGCCTTGGGCAAGCCGGTGCTGGTAACGCGGGAAACCACCGAGCGGCCGGAAGCCGTGGCCGCCGGTACCGCTCGGCTGGTCGGTACCGACCCTGCTCGCATCATCGCGGCCGCGGAGCACTTGCTGAACGACCCGACGGAGTACGCCTGCATGGCGCGCGCGCACAACCCGTTCGGCGACGGCCGCGCCAGCGAACGCATCGTCGGTGCGCTGCAGGCGGCGTCACCTGAGCCGTACCGGCAAGGTGGTGATGAAGCGGTCAACGTCAACGTCGCCACCCAGTAGTCAAGCGAAGCATCAACGAAGCCGGCGGCCGGGCGCCACGCCCCCGAAGCCGAATGGCCACCGCAAGCAGGAGGAACAAGGCAAATGAAGCGCTTACGTACTGCAACGAATACCGCAACGACTGTCGCAGCGGCGGGCACGTCCGCTACAGCCATCGTTGTGGTAGCCGCCGTCGCCCTGGCATGGACGCCTGCGCATGCCGCGTTGACCGAAGAAGCGGCAGCGACCGCGGCCAAGGCCCCGCTCTACCTGCCGGCGAGTCCGGCGGATCCGGGTGGGTTGAAGGGCTACAACCATAGCTTCCAGATTGACTTTGCCTACGAAGCGCAAGGGAAAGGCAAGAACAAGGAGCAAAAGGACAAGCTGAAGGCGATCAAGCCAAAGAAGGCCGTGTCCGGGCCGAAGGTGAAGTCGGGCACGTACACGCTTGCGCCGGCCCCGGGTGCCGAGCCGGATTGACGCACGCATGCACATGATGCCTGACGACATATCGGCTCCAGAAAGGTCGCCCGGAAGGGCTTTCCCCACGGTGGCCGCAATGCACGGCGAGGCAAATCAACATACATCGCGCTGGGAGAAGACCGTGTTCAACAAATCCAATTCGCTTCTGCGGCGAAGCAGTTGCCTGGCGCTCCGGGCCCTGCTGATGGTATTCGCGCTGGCGCTTACCGTGCCGGCCATGACGCACGCCGCGACCAACCAGATCGCGCTGCTGGTGCCCGATGGCTTTGCCCTTCCCGATCCGCGCGTGTCGGCATGGCTAGACGCCGCGCAGGAGGAAGGCCTCAAGATCACCGTTATCAACGACACCCAGTTCCAGCAGGGCACGACCCCAGCACAATTTTCCGGCGTGATCCTGCCAGACCAGGTGCACGTCAACGCCAGCGATGCGCTGATCGCCGCCCTCGAAACCTACACCACGCAGGGCGGCAGCCTGATGCTGGTGTACGACTTCGGCGCGCTCACCACCACAGGTTTCTATGCCGTCCCGAAAAGCCGGCTCAGCAATCTCGCAGGGGTCGACTACGTCCTCTATGACCAGTTGCTCGGCAACATGATCGGCGTGGGGCCGATCACCGGTTTGGGCAGCACGCTGCGGACCCTGCAGGTGCCGCCGGGCAAGTCGATGCTGTGGGACGCAGGCGCGACGGACCCGGTTGAAGGCGTCTCGGGCTATGTCTATGGCTTCCTGATTTATCCGAGCTTCGTGACGCAGGGAACCTATCCGGGCTCTGCCCTGATCACGTCGCCCAACTTCGGACTGGTGGCGGGCCTGCGCGATTTCGGCTCGGGGCGGGTGCTGTTCGTCAACACGCCGCTCTCTTACCTTAAGGGCCAGACCGACGGCATGCTGATGCACGGCTTCCTGCGCTATTTCGGCACCAACCTGATGAAGATGCCGCGGCTGTCCGCGCAGCCCAAGGCGCTTGGCGGGCTTGTGCTGAACTGGCACCTCTGCGCCGGCGACCAGATCGCACCCGCGGTGGAAATGAATACCTGGGGCACCTTCGACAATAGCAATAGCCCGTTCTCCATTTCCGTGACTGCGGGTCCTGACCACATCGACTTCGGCGACGGCAAGGGCGTCAACCTGTCGCAGAACACTTCGGCAAAGAATCTATTGCTGTCGCTGCAATCGAAGGGGCACAAGATCGGCAGCCATGGCGGATGGATCCATGACTACTGGGGTGCCAATGCGAGCGAGTCCAACCAGTCCTCCTTCGAGCAGTACCTGATGCTGAACAAGCAGAGCGTGGAAAGCGTGGCCGGACGCGCCGCGGTCGAGTACTCCGCGCCGCAAGGGAATACGCCCCAGTGGTCGGTCAACTGGATCGAAGCCAACGGCAACACCGGCTACTACTTTCTGGGTCACACCGGGATGGCGCCGACGCGCAGTTATCGCGATGGCGTACTGTCGAACAACACGATCCGCGCCTTTCCGGTGATGCCGTTCGGGCCGAACGCGACGTTCGAGGAGTTCCAGGAATTCAACGTGCCTGTGACCGACGTCAACACCTGGTACCGGCAGCTCATCGATTTCGTGGCGAAGAATCGCACCAGCCGGCTGATCTACATGCATCCGGCGGGCGCCATCCAGTACCCGAGGACGCTCAACGTCATCTTCAACAAGGCGGACAACGTGAAGGCAAACGGCAAGTTCAGCTGGTACACGATGGATACGCTGGCGCAGTTCGCGCAGCGGCGCCAGCAGACCGCCTGGCAAGCCACCGATAACGGCAATTCATGGGCTTTCCAGGCGACGCACCCGACGGACATGACCGACATGGCCTGGGTGCTGCCGCGTTCGGCATACACACAACCTGTCGTGACGCAGGGGCTAGCGCTGGTGACATGGGACACCAACAACTGGATTGTCACTTCCTTGGGAGGGACCTCGCTGGCCTTTGTCGCCGGCAAGCAGTAAAGGCACAGGGACTCACCGCGCCTGCCCCCCGGGACGGGCGCGCGGCATAAACACCCTGCGATGAGAAGGCAACGGAGGAGGTCGTCGACATGTGTGCGACGTATCGCATAGTGATTTCACTGAGCGGGCTGCTCTTTTTTGCGACGCCCGCCATGGCAGCAGCAGCCACGGAAGTTCCCAAGCACGGGAAGATTTTCTCCCGGGGTCCAGGAACCCCGGAAGATGCCACCAAACCGCTGCCCAGGCTCGTTGCGCACGATGCAGTCGCACCGTCCGGCGCAGCGGTGGACCTGGCAATGACGTCGCCCGACACGTTGGAAGAGCGCGCCGGTACGGCGCCGGCACTGCGCCCGCCGGCCCTGACCAAGCCAACGTCGATCGAGCCGCCGCCGGAACGCGCGGACGTGCAGGCCATCGTGCCGCCGCTGACGGCCATGCTCCTGCTGATCGTCGGCCTGGTGATCTTCTATGCCGTGCGCCACTACATGTTCACGCTAAACCGCTTGTTCGGCAGGCAACGCCATCCTTACCTGGACATCGACGTCGCGCACTGGCCCAGCCTCACCGTGCTGGTCGCCGCGCATAACGAAGAGGCAGTGATCGCCGGCTCGCTGCTATGCCTCTTGCACGCGGACTATCCGGCCGACCGGCTTACCATCATGCCCGTCAACGACCGATCCAGCGACTGTACGCGCGAAATCATCGATGACCTCGTGAAGCAGTACCCGGGACGCATCACACCGTTTCACCGTGCCAACGGCAAGCCCGGCAAGGCAGCCGCGCTCAAGGATGCCAGCGACGCCGTGGCCAGCGACATCATCGTCGTGTTCGACGCCGACTACCTTCCGCCGGTAAGCATGCTCAAGCAACTGGTGGCGCCGTTCTTCGACCCCGAAGTCGGCGCGACCATGGGCCGCGTCGTACCGTTGAACCTCGGTAGCAACCTGCTGACGCGGCTGCTCGATCTGGAGCGCTCCGGCGGCTATCAGGTCGACCAGCAGGCCCGCATGAACCTGAGCCTCGTCCCCCAGTATGGTGGCACCGTCGGCGGCGTCAGGATGCGGGCGTTACGCAGCGTCGGCGGCTGGCACGACGATGTACTGGCCGAAGACACCGACCTGACTTACCGGCTGCTGCTGGCCAACTGGAAGACTGTCTACCAGAACTGGTCGGAGTGCTATGAAGAAGTGCCCGAGACCTGGCCAGTGCGGGTGCGCCAGATCATGCGCTGGACCAAGGGCCACAACCAGGCGCTCTATCGGCACGGCTGGAAGATGGCCGTCTGCCGCAACCACGGTTTGTTCGAGAAGATCGACGGTGTGGCGCTGCTTGGCATCTACATGATGGCGCCGCTGATGTTGTTCGGCTGGCTGCTGGCCATCCTGCTGTACTACGCTGGTGGCCTGCCGCTGTTCGGTGAAGCGGTAATCCTGTTTGCGTTGATGTCGTACGGGACGCTGGGCAACTTTGCCGCCTTCTTCGAAATCGCCGCCGCCGTGTATCTGGACGGCAGCCGCGAGCGCATCCGCCTGCTGCCGATGAACTACTTCGGCTTCCTCGTCAGCATGCTGACCGTGTCGCGCGCCATTCTTGGTCAGCTCGCCTTCGACTATGTGCTCCGCCGCGAGTTGCGGTGGGACAAGACCACGCGTTATCGCCCAAGGAGCTGAACATGTGGGCCCTGCTGCTTAGCATCCTCACCATGCTGCTCTTCGGATTGCCGCTGATACCCGCAGTGCTTGAATGGCGACGCCGGCTCGATGTACGGCCGCTGGCAATCGATAGCGAACACACGCTGGATGTCGCGGCCGTCGCCGCGGACTTTCGTGCGATGGTCGGGCGGGGGGGGGCAAGGCAAGGCTTGCGTGGCCGACTTTACTCAGCCAACGCATTGCGGCCCCTGGTGCAGGTGACAGGCACCTTCATGCCCACGGCGGCGGAGGCGTTCATCGGCACTTGTGCGCGAACCATTGTCACCAGCGGCTCACTGGTGCTTCCTGACGGCTATACGTTTTCAAGGGACATCTACGGCCGGCGTGGCATCTCCACGGGCCGAAGGAATCGCATGCAGGTCCTGCTGTCCGAAGGCGAGATCCTGGTGCGCAGCGATAGCGAGGTGCAACGCTGGGCGCACGCCCGCACTGTCCATGTCGAGCCACGCTGCCGCTTGCTCGGACCGCTCTCCGCCCTCTACGCCATGCGGCTCGAAGAGGACTGCGAATTCACGTCTGTCAGCGCGGCGGAAATCGGTTTCGGCGGCCGTCACCTGGCCGCGCCGCCCGACATGGACGCCACCGCCCCACCCGGCGGAGACTGGGCGCATGAAGTGCTGAATCCCCCCTCCGAGCCCTCGGACGGCCGCTGGCTGGTAACGCACGATATGACATTTCCCGCCGGCACCTTGTATCGCGGTGACCTTATCGTGCAAGGCGACTTGTGGATCGGCTCCGGCGCGCGCGTGATCGGCAGCGTCAAGGCAAACGGCCGCATCTGGCTAGGCCCGCGGGTGCGCATTGACGGCGCACTGATTGCCGGGGGCGCCATTTCCATTGCCCGCGAGTGTGCCATCGCCGGGCCGGTGGCTGCCGAGCGCGAGATTGAAGTGGGGGCGCGCAGCGTTATCGGGGCGGCGAACAAGCGCACCACCGTGGTGGCGCCGGTGCTCCGCGTACGGGTCGGTACGGTGGTCTATGGGGCGGCATGCGCCCCGGAGAAAGGACGAGTCCTGGCCGATGTGGCCACCCCATGAAACCTCCCCACCTGCCATGAAAACCCTCCTTGTCCTGCTCCTGGCCCTTGCCACATACGTCCACCGGCCGGCGGACGCGGTCGAGCTCACGCTGACAGACTACCAGCGTCCCGACGGGGCGATCACCACCTATTTCGCCGGCGACTCGGTCGATCCCTACTTCGCGGCCAAGGCACTGCTGGCCGCGCAGGACGCCGGCATGACCACCCGAATTGCTGCGACCCGCTGGATTGCATGGCTATTGCCGCGCCAGCAAGCCGATGGCCGCTTCGACCGCTATTGCGAGCGGGGCCAACGCTTCGTCTCCTGCCAGGAGGCCGACGCCGACGATGCGCTGATGGCCGCCTGGATGGAACTGCTGGTCCGCAGCGCGCCGCCCAAGGGCATGCCGCCGGCGTGGCAGGCCAGCTTCGACAAGGCCAGCCGCTACCTGGACAGGCTGCGCGACCCGGGCTCCGGCGTCTACCACATCTCCGCCAGGCTTCCGGTGGCCCTGCTGATGGACAACGTCGAAGTCTCAAGCGCCTTCAAGGCGGCCAGCCTCTATCGGCAGCGCCATGGAGACGCCGTGGGCGCCGCTGCCTGGCAGCGCAAGGCCGAGCAGCTGGACAAGGACATCCTGCGCGTGTTCTGGCGCGCTAGCCGCTACCTCGTCAGCACCCAGCCGCGCGAACAGTTCGAGTTCTATCCCGACGCCGTCGCGCAGATCTTCCCCATCCTGGGCGATATCCATCCCGCCGGCCGATCCCATGTCGTCGCTTACCAGTCGTGGATGAAAGAGAACCGCTGGGCCTGGTTGCAGATGTCAGAGGTTGATTTCCCCTGGGGACTGGTGGCCCTGGTAGCTGACCGGATGGGAGACAAGGATGCCATCACTTGCTGGCGCCTGCGTTCCATCCAGTTCCGCCATGGCAAGCACTGGAATGTGTTGGAAGAGGCGCTATACCTGGCATTCGAATCGCGCCTGACCCCTGAGCAGGCGATCGCTCCGCCTGCCCCGGGCCTGCGGTGTCGATGACTCACCCCGGACCAGACATGCAAGAAGGCGACAAAATGAGCCGGACTTTATCGACCGATCGCCGCGAGGCGGTGTATGGTGTGTCTGCAGCTTGCGGGCCGGAGGGTCCTGTCAGGCCCCTCCGGGCGACATCGATCAGAAAATCCACAGGATTCCCATGGCGAAACCCCCGGATACAAGAATTCACGGCGCCCAAGCCCTGCCCTTGATGGGCATGCTCGCACTGCTTGCCACCACCGATGTTCGCGCGCAGGCTGAAGCCACCCCTCCCCGGACCTTCGTGCCCTTGCTCACGGGTTTCATCGAAGGTGGTCTTGGGCACGCCAACCTCACTGGCGACAATGCCAGCTGGAACGACCAGTACCTGCGAGGCGGAGTCAACCTGACCCCGAAGGATTACGTGACTGGCGAAATCAGCCACCAGAGCCACTTTGGCGACCAGGGTACATTCTTCGGTCTGGGCTATACCCGCACCTTCAACGAGGACTGGTACGGCTTCCTGAGCGCCGGCACCAGCGCGGGCGGCTTCTTCCTGCCCGAGGTTCGGGTCGATGGCCTTATCTTCCGCAAGCTGCTCGAGAAGAAGAACCTGGTGGTCAACGCCGGTTTTACCTACTACCGCGCCAAGGAAGTCTATACCGACAAGACCTTGCTGCTCGGCCTGATCTACTATTTTGACGCGCCGTGGATCATCCAGCTTAACGCACGGCTCAATCGCAGCGATCCTGGCAATGTCCGCTCGAATCGCGGCATCGTCGCGGTAACTTACGGACGCGACAAGGACCAGTTCATCACCCTGAAATACGACGGCGGTAGTGAAGCCTACCAGCTCACCGGCGAGCAGGCCCTGCTGAGTGACTTCAACAGTCATGAAGTGTCGCTGACGTGGCGCAAATGGTTCACCAAGCGCTACGGCATCAACCTTCGAGCCATTTACTACGACAACCCGTCCTACACGCGCAAGCAAGCGGAAATCGGTGTCTTCGCGGAGTTCTAGCCATGGCACAACCTACCGGCCACACTGCAGCCACACACGACCAAAGCGACGCCCTCGGCCTGAGCATTCTCTGTCTGGCCAGGCATCGCTCGCTGGACCATCTGACGCTGTCCGTCACCTCCCTTGCGGCTATCCTGCTGGTGCCGGTGGCATTCAATTTGGGCGAATGGCTGCTGCGCGACCGTATCAGCGGGCTCTGGGCTGCCGTGCTGCGCTTCTGGGTTGACAAGCTCGGGATCGAAGGCAGCGTCATCGAACAACTGACGCGGGTAGCGTGGTTCGACTTCAACCTGCCCTACACCGATGTCGTGGCCCCTGCGCCGGACGTGCTGACCTGGTGTGTATCGCTGGTCGCCACGCTGGTTGTCTGCCTGATGGCGCTCCGGATACGCGACAAGTACCTGCCACTGCGGTACTTCCTGCTGTTCGCTGTGTTCATCCAGGCCACAGCACTGTTGTTTTTCGCGGTGGCGCCACAGAGTTTTCCGTACACTGCCAGCAGGTATGTGGACAACGGCGTCAAGACCTGCGCGAGCTTCCTGTTCCTGTTGCCATGGGGGCATGCGCTGGTCTACTACATCTTTGACTTCTCCTGGCCGAAGAAGATATTCCTGACGCTACTCACGCTTTTGTTCGTGGTGATCGCAGTGCCGATGCAGCTAGCGCTACACGTCTATCTGATGGTGACCTGTTCGCTGCTGATGATGCCGCTCCTGTCGTTTGTATTCGGGCCAACGATGCTGGTGTTCGGATGCATTGCGTTGTATGGCTGGGCGATGAGTTGGGAGAGGATCGAGCGGGCCGTATAAAGCGCGTGGCATCGTTACGATAACGTTGGCAGAAGCGCTTTAAGCAATGTCTTCCGGCCATCTACTCTGCATGGGCGGTACGAAATCGAATAGCGCCTGAAACGGGCATCCGATGGCGATGCTGGGCTGCTGCGATGCAAACCTTGACCAGCCGGTTCTGCAGCGTGGCGTTCATTCGCTCGACCCGGCCTTGGCCGGGCTCCTGCACATCGCAACTCCTCCTCAACCTGCTTTCCGATGCCATCAAGTACAGGCGGGACCTTGGACCTAGCGAGATCGCACTTGGGCGGCGTGCCACTGTTGCCCGAATGCGTGAACTGAAAGCTGATTTCACATTATGGAATCCACGCCAGTTTTTCACAGCATTGCTTTTCGTTGCTTGAAAACCCGTTCCACATCGCAAAATTTACTTCCTATCTCATTGAAAAATAAAGAAAAACTAACTCTTATGTCTTATATAAGACCTTGCCGCAACGCATCAAGTACGCCCTACAATAAGTCCACGCTGCTTGCTTCGACATCCGTAGCGGCACACTCGACCATTTTTTCAAACGCTCCCTACCCCTAGGAAATTCACATGGCCCAGTATCAAGACGACATCAAGGCAGTTGCTGCTTTGAAAGAGAACAACGGCAGCGCGTGGAATGCCATCAATCCCGAGTATGCCGCCCGCATGCGTGCCCAGAACAAGTTCAAGACGGGCCTGGACATCGCCAAGTACACCGCCAAAATCATGCGCGCCGACATGGCCGCCTACGATGCGGACTCGTCCAAGTACACCCAGTCGCTGGGCTGCTGGCACGGCTTCATCGGCCAGCAGAAGATGATCTCCATCAAGAAGCACTTCAACAGCACCGAGCGCCGCTACCTGTACCTGTCCGGCTGGATGGTGGCCGCGCTGCGCTCCGAGTTCGGCCCGCTGCCGGACCAGTCGATGCACGAAAAGACCTCTGTCAGCGCGTTGATCCGCGAGCTGTACACCTTCCTGCGCCAGGCCGACGCCCGTGAACTGGGCGGCCTGTTCCGCGAGCTGGATGCTGCCCAAGGCGCTGCCAAGGCCGCCATCCAGGCGAAAATCGACAATCACGTCACCCACGTCGTGCCCATCATCGCCGACATCGACGCGGGTTTCGGCAACGCCGAAGCCACTTACCTGCTGGCCAAGCAGTTCATCGAAGCGGGTGCATGCTGCATCCAGATCGAGAACCAGGTGTCCGACGAGAAGCAATGCGGCCACCAGGATGGCAAAGTCACCGTGCCGCACGAGGACTTCCTGGCCAAGATCCGCGCCATCCGCTACGCCTTCCTGGAACTGGGCGTGGACGACGGCATCATCGTGGCCCGTACCGACTCGCTGGGTGCCGGCCTGACCAAGCAGATCGCCGTGACCCACACGCCGGGCGACCTGGGCGACCAATACAACTCCTTCCTCGATTGCGACGAACTGTCGGCCGACCAACTGGGCAACGGTGATGTCATCATCAAGCGCGACGGCAAGCTGCTGCGTCCCAAGCGCCTGCCGAGCAACCTGTTCCAGTTCCGCGCCGGCACGGGCGAAGCGCGCTGCGTGCTGGATTGCGTCACCGCCCTGCAGAACGGCGCCGACCTGCTGTGGATCGAAACCGAAAAGCCGCATATCGCCCAGATCGGCGGCATGGTCAGCGAGATTCGCAAGGTCATCCCGAACGCCAAGCTGGTTTACAACAACAGCCCGTCGTTCAACTGGACCCTGAACTTCCGCCAGCAGGCGTATGACGCGATGAAGGCCGCGGGCAAGGATGTGTCGGCCTACGATCGCAGCCAGCTGATGAGCGTGGAATACGATGACAGCGAACTGGCGAAGCTCGCCGACGAAAAGATCCGCACCTTCCAGGCAGACGCGTCGCGCGAAGCCGGCATTTTCCACCACCTCATCACGCTGCCGACCTACCACACCGCCGCACTGTCGACCGACAACCTGGCCAAGGAATACTTCGGCGACCAGGGCATGCTGGGTTATGTGGCTGGCGTGCAGCGCAAGGAAATCCGTCAGGGCATCGCCTGCGTCAAGCACCAGAACATGTCCGGCTCGGACATCGGTGACGACCACAAGGAGTATTTCAGCGGCGAAGCGGCCCTGAAAGCGGCGGGTAAAGACAACACCATGAACCAGTTCTGATACCAGTCATACCCCAGGCAAAACGCCAACCCATAACGGGTTGGCGTTTTTTTTGTCCGGCGATAACGCCGTGCGTGGGTTCTACCCCTGGGGCCACACAGGCGATTCCCTGTTTTCACAATACACAGGTCAAATCCTGTATTTTCAAGATACAGGCTACAGCTTGTAAAACATCAAAACAGGCTATATCCTGTACATCATCAGCAACTCATGGCCTGCCATCCGGGACGGCAGGCGGCGCCATGCAATATCCCATCCATACCCTCACCCAGCTGCGGCCGATCCTGCAGGGCTTCAGGAAGTCCAGGGGCCTGACGCAGGCCAGGATGGCGGCTTACCTGGGCGTCAGGCAGCAGACCTACGCCGAGCTGGAAGCCAACCCCGCCGCGGCCAGCGTCGAGCGGCTGTTCAAGGCACTGCGCGTGCTCGGCGTGGAGATGGTGCTGTCCCCTGCCCCGGATACCCAGGTGTCCCAGGTGCCCCAAGTGCAGCCGGAACCTGTGCAAGAGACAAGTCCCGCCTCCCTGCCGGCAAGCAAGGCTGCCCGCAAGGCAACAACGGAACAGCCGAAAAAGCCCGCTGGCGGCAAGGCAAGCCGCGCCGCCCGCAAGAGCACCAGGCCACAGCGGGAGGATTGGTAGCCATGGCGCGCGGCACGCAGGCGAGGCGTCTCGATCTGTGGATGAACGGGTTGCCGGTGGGTCACTGGGAAACCACGCCCGCCGGCGACCGGCTGGCCTATCGCGAGGACTGGATTGCCGACCCGCAAGGCCGGCCGCTGTCCCTGTCATTGCCCTTTACGCCGGGCAACCAGCCACACCGCGGGCCCGTCGTCGCCAACTATTTCGACAACCTGCTGCCCGACAGCGATGCCATCAGGCGGCGCATCGCGGCCCGGTACCGGACCGGCGGGACCGACGCCTTCGCGCTGCTGGCCAAGCTCGGCCGCGACTGTGCCGGCGCCCTCCAGATGCTGCCGCCGCAGGAGGCACCGACGGCGTTGAAGCGCGTCCAGGGCCGCCCGCTGTCGGAGACCGAGATCGCCACCCTGCTGCATGAGGCCACGGCCGAGCCCGTGCTCGGGCTGCGCGAGCCCATCGATGACCTGCGCCTGTCCATCGCCGGCGCGCAGGAGAAGACCGCGCTGCTGCGCTGGGGCGGGCACTGGCTGTTGCCGCAAGGCAGTACGCCTACCACGCATATCTTCAAGCTGCCGATGGGACTGGTGGGCAATATGCGCGCCGACATGCGGACCTCGGTGGAAAACGAATGGCTCTGCGCCAGGATCGTCGCCGCCTTTGGCCTGCCGGTCGCTGCCTGCGAGATCGCGCGCTTCGGGGATGTCAAGGCACTGGTGGTCGAACGCTTCGACCGCAAGCCTTCGGCCGACGGTTCCTGGCTGCTGCGCCTGCCGCAGGAAGACATGTGCCAGGCCACCGGGACGTCGGCATTGCAGAAGTACGAGTCGGACGGCGGGCCCGGCATCCAGCAGATCGCCGACATCCTCTCCGGCTCGCGCTCGGCGCTGGCCGATCGCCGCAACTTCTTCCTTGCGCAGATCGTCTTCTGGCTGCTTGCCGCCACCGATGGCCATGGCAAGAACTTCAGCATCAGCCATCTGCCGGGCAGCCGCTATGAGGCGACGCCGCTGTACGACATCCTGTCGGCGCATCCGATCATCGGCAGGGGCAAGAACCAGGTGGCGCCGCAACGGGCCCGGCTGGCGATGGCGTTGCACGGCAAGAATTCGCACTACGCCATCCAGGAGATCCAGCGGCGACACTGGTTTGCCCAGGGACAGCGCATCGGCTTCTCGCCCGACGACGTCGGGTCGATGCTCGACGAGGTCGTGTCGCAGACCGGCCGGGCCATCGACGCCGCCGCTTCCGCGCTGCCGCCGGAATTCCCCCTGGACCTGGCCGATGCGATCTTCGACGGCATGCGCCGGCAGCAGCGGCGCCTTGCTGCCTGAGGCTAGCGCCTGCGCGTGGACTGGTTCAGCGCCACGGCGGCGCGGACCAGTGTCTTCAGCGCTTTCTCGTCGATCTTGTCGCCTTCCTGGAAATCGATGGCGCGCCGGGTGTTGCCCTCCAGGCTGGCGTTGAACAGGCCGGCGGGATCGTCCAGCGCCGCGCCCCTGGCGAAGGTCATCTTGACGACGTTCTTGTAGGTCTCGCCGGTGCAAATGATGCCGTCGTGCGACCAGACCGGGACGCCGCGCCATTTCCATTCCTCGACGACTTCGGGGTCGGCTTCCCTGACCAGCGCGCGCAGCCGGCCGAGCATCTGGCCGCGCCAGTCGCCGAGCTCGCGGATCCTGGCATCGATCAGCTCGGAAGCCGGAATGCTGTCCTGGCTGCTGTCCTGCGCTTCGCTCTTTTTCATGGCGGTTCTCCTCAAGCGGATACCGTGCCCGCGGCACATGGCTGGCCCTGCATTGTGCCGAAGCCGGCCCTGTATCGCCACCACCGCGCCACCACCGCCCTCACCTTGCCACGCCGCCCAAATCTGCCTCTAATAGTCTGAACAGGCGGGTCGGCATGACCCGGTCCGGTCAGGAGGCGAAATGCGCTGCACGCATTGCGGCTTCGCGAACCTTGCGGGCGCCAACTTCTGCGAGGAGTGCGGGGCAAGGCTTGCCCGCATTTGCCCACAGTGTGGCGCTGAAGCCACGCCAGCGGCCAAGTTCTGCCGCGCCTGCGGTGTTTCCCTCGGCGATACAGCCGCGCCGCGACCTGCGCCCCAACCCGCGCCCCAGCCGCCCCAGCCGCCCCGGCCGCCGGCGACCGCCCCCGTGCACTACACCCCGCCCCACCTCGCCGAGCGCATCCTGGCCGAACAGGCCGCGATGGAAGCCCGCGGCGAGGCCGCCGGCGAGCGCAAGACCATCACCGCCCTGTTCGCTGACATGGCCGGCTCGACCGCGCTGACGCAGGACATGGACCCGGAAGACTCGCGCCGCCTGATTGACCCGGTCGTGACGCTGATGATGGAGGCGGTCCACCACTACGAAGGCTATGTCGCCAAGTTCCTCGGCGACGGCATCCTGGCGCTGTTCGGCGCGCCGATCGCGCACGAGGACCATGCCCTGCGCGCGTTGTACGCCGCGCTGCGGATGCAGGGCGCGATGCATCGCCACAGCGACCGGGTCCGGCTGGAGCAAGGCATCCCGCTCCAGATCCGCATCGGCATCCATACCGGCGAGGTGGTGGTGCGATCGATCCGCAAGGACGACCTGCATACCGATTACGATCCGGTCGGCCACACTATCCACATTGCCTCGCGCATGGAAGGGATTGCCACCCCGGCATCGATCCTGGTCAGCGAATCCACACACAAGCTCGCCGAGGGCTATTTCGAGTTCACGGCGCTGGGCACCACCCATGTCAAGGGCGTGCGCGAGCCGCTGGCGGTGTACGAGGTGGTGGGCCTGGGCGCGTTGCGCACGCGGCTGCAGGTGGCGGCGCACCGCGGGCTGGCGCGCTTCGTCGGGCGCCAGCAGGAACTGGAGCATCTGAATGAGGCGCTGGAGCACGCCAAGGCGGGCAGCGGGCGCATTGTCGCCGTGGTCGGCGAAGCGGGCGTCGGCAAGTCGCGGTTGTTCCATGAGTTCAAGACCCGCTCGCAACAGGGCTGCCTGGCGCTGGAGACGTTCTCGGTCTCGCACGGCAAGGCCTTTGCCTACCTGCCGCTGATCGAACTGCTGAAGAACTACTTCCAGATCACCGCGCAGGACGGCGACCGCGCCTGCCGCGAGAAGGTGACGGGCCGGCTGCTGACGCTCGACCGTTCGCTGGAAGATAACCTGCCCTACCTGCTCTACCTGCTCGGCACCACCGAACCGGGTTCGCCGCTGCCGACCATGGATCCGTCGATCCGGCGCCAGCGCACCTTTGACGCGATCGCCCGGCTGCTGGTGCGCGAGAGCGTCAACCAGCCGCTGATGCTGATCTTCGAAGACCTGCAATGGCTCGACGGCGAGACCGAAGCCTTCCTCAACATGATGGTCGACCATGTGCCCGCCGCGCGCATGGTGCTGCTGGTCAACTACCGGCCCGAATACACCCATCGCTGGGACGCGGGGCCGCATTACTCGCAGCTGCGGCTGCAGCCGCTGGGCCCGGCCGAGGCGCAGGGCCTGCTGACCGCTTTGCTGGGCGACGACCAGAGCCTGGTGCCGCTGAAGCGGCTGATCCTCGACAAGACCGAAGGCAACCCGTTCTTCATGGAGGAAGTGGTCCAGACCTTGTCCGAGGAAGGCGCGCTGCTGGGCCAGCCCGGCTGCTACCGCATCGAGCAGGCGCCGGCCCTGCTCCATATCCCGACCACGGTCCAGGGCGTGCTGGCCGCGCGTATCGACCGGCTGCCGCTGGCGCAGAAAGAACTGCTGCAGACGCTGGCGGTGATCGGCAAGGAATTCCCGCAAAGCCTGGTGCTGCGCGTGGCGGGGCTCGAGGACGACAGGCTGCATCCGCTGCTGGCCGACCTGCAGGCCGCGGACTTCATCCATGAACGCCCGGCATTCCCGGAGGTCGAGTACGTCTTCAAGCACGCGCTGACCCAGGAAGTCGCGGGCAACTCGCTGCTGACCGAACGCCGCAGCGCCTTGCATGAAGCCACGGCGCGGGCGATCGAAGACTTGTTCCAGGGCCGGCTCAAGGACTATTGCAGCGAGCTGGCGCACCACTACAGCCTCAGCGGCAATGTGCCCAAGGCGGTCGAATACCTGCACTGCGCCGGCCAGCAGGCGCTGCAGCGCTCGGCGCAGGCCGAGGCGATCCGGCACCTGAGCGCCGCCATCGAGCTGCTCAAGCGCCAGCCCGATACCGCCGAGCGCGCGCGCCAGGAACTGACGCTGCTGCTGACGCTGGGACCGGCGCTGATGGCCGCGCGCGGGCAGGCGTCGCAGGAAGTCGAGGCCAACTACCGGCGCGCGCTGGCGCTGTGCGAACAGGGCCGTCAGACCCCCTACGTCTTTTCCGCGCAGCTCGGCCTGTGGGCCTTCTACCAGCTGCGCGCGCAATACCAGGTGGCGCTGCCGCTGGGCAAGCGGCTGCTCGGCCTGGCGCTGCAGTCGCAGCGGCCCAAGCAACTGGCCGAAGGCCATCGCGTGCTGGGCGCCACGCTGTTCCGGCTGGGCAAGCTCGACGCCGCGCGCTCGCATATGGAGACGGTGATCGGCCTGCCCCACCCCGATTCGCAGGCTTACGACTTCCTGATGGGCTACGGGCGCGATCCGGCCGTGCACGCGACCAGCACGCTGGGCTGGATCCTGTGGTACCTCGGCTGTCCCGACCATGCCCGCGCGCTGTGCCAGGAAGCACTGGTGATGGCGCGCGCGCGGCCCGATGCCTACAACCTGGCGTTGTGCCTGGTCTTCGCCGCGGAAGTGCACCAGTGCCGGCGCGAAGCGAAGCTGGCACGCGAGTATGCGGAGGCAGCAATCGCGATTTCGGGCGAACAGGGTTTCCCGATCTACCTCGCGTGGGGAACCGTCGTGCAAGGCTGGGCGATGGCCGAACTTGGCGAGGCCGAGGCGGGGATCGCCCGGATCCGCCATGGCCTGGCTTCCTACGAGGGCACCGGCGCCGTGCTCGGCACGCCCAACCTGCTGTCGCTGCTGGCCGATGCCTGTTGCAAGGCCGGACAGCCGGAAGCCGCGCAGGAAGCGATAGCGCGCGGGCTGGCGCTGGCGGAAAAGACCGGCGAGCGGCTGGACGAAGCCACGCTGTGGCGGCTGCGCGGCGACATGCTGTGCCGGATGCAGCCGCCCGGACTCGAGGAAGCGGAAGCCTGCTTCCACCGGGCGCTCGGCATCGCCGGCGAGCAAGGCGCCCGGCTGCTGGCGCTGCGCGCCGCGCGCAGCCTGGCCAGGCTGTGGCGCGCGCAAGGCAAGGCCGAAATGGCGCGCGAGACGCTGGCCCGGTACCTGGCCCCGCTGACCGAAGGCGCCGACACCGCCGACCAGCAGGAGGCCGCAGCGTTGCTGGCGCAGCTGGAAGGCGAAGTATCCGGCACTGCCAGC
The DNA here is from genome assembly GCF_015549295.1 of Cupriavidus sp. IK-TO18. Taxonomy (NCBI): domain Bacteria; kingdom Pseudomonadati; phylum Pseudomonadota; class Betaproteobacteria; order Burkholderiales; family Burkholderiaceae; genus Cupriavidus; species Cupriavidus sp. IK-TO18. The sequence goes on along the minus strand of NZ_JADGMP010000007.1, from coordinate 511,071 downwards.
GACACCACAACCCCTGTGCGCCAATGACTCCGCTCCAGGCCCGCCAGCTCGAGGACCGCTTCCATGCCGTGTGGATGCGCGCGGGCGGCGCGCATGCGCGCGACGCCTATGCCGACCTTGCCGGCCGCTATGGCGAGCCGGGCCGCCATTACCACACCCTCGACCACATCCGCCGCTGCCTGCGCGACCTGGACTGGGCACGCAGCACCATCGACACGGCCGATGCCGATGCGGTGGAACTGGCGCTGTGGTGCCATGACGTGATCTATGTGCCCGGTGCGACCGACAACGAGGCGCGCAGCGCCGGCTGGATCCGGCAATGGGGGACCGGCATGGCCACGGCCGGCCGGATCGCCGCACTGGTGCTGGAAACCGTCCACGACGGCATTCCTGCCAGCACGGCGGGCCGCTTTACCGCGGATATCGACCTGGCCGCGCTGGGCTGCGGCCGGAGGCGCTTCCGCCATAACGGCGCCTGCCTGCGCGCCGAGCGCACCGACCTCGACGACCAGGCCTACGACGCCGCCGAGCGTGCCTTCCTGCGCGCGCTGCTGGACAGCCCGCGCATCTTCCACACCGAGCTGTTCCACGCGCGCTACGAGGCGCGCGCGCGCGGCAACCTGGCGTGGCGGCTGGCGCAGCCGGGCCCTCCCGGCGTCACAGGAATTCGCCGCTGATGTCGATGCTGGAGCGCCGGCCGACGCTGTCGTAGTGCTGCGCCAGCCAGGCCGTGGCCTGCGCCCTGCCCTGGTCGCGCAGTGCGCACAGGAAGCCCCAGTCGGCGTTGTACTTGGTCGACACGCCGAGCGCCGCCATGGTTTCGTCGGAGCGGATCGAGTGGATCCACATCTCCTTCATCTCGCGCCCGTCCACCTTGCCCTGCTGGATCAGCGACGTGACAAAGGCAATGGCGCGCATCTCGCGCATCAGCGATGAGTTGAAGCTGAGTTCATTGACGCGGTTGAGGATATCCGCCGCCGAGGTCGGCACGCCGCGGCGCACGATGGGGTTGATATGGACGATGACCACGTCGCGGGTCTGGCAGTGGTAGATCAGCGGAAAGATCGCCGGGTTGCCGACATAGCCGCCGTCCCAGTAGTACTGGCCATCGATGCACACCGCCTGGAACAGCGTGGGAACGCAGGCTGACGCCAGCACGGCATCGATGCTCAGTTCCTCCGGCGGGAAGATGCGTATGCGGCCGGTCTCGATATTGGTCGCGCACAGGTAGAGCTGGATCGGGCAATGCTCGCGCAGCGCGGCGAAGTCCACCTGTGTGCCGAGCACTTCGCGCAGCGGGTTCAGGTTGTTGGGATTGAACTGGTACGGCGATAGCAGGCGCAGCGCAATGTCGGCCATGGCGTACAGGGGCGAATGGTTCAGCCCCAGCGTATGGCCGGTCTTGAACCAGGGCATCCAGCGGAACGGGCTGTAGCGCTGGGCCGAGTTCGAGATCGCCAGCCAGAAGGAGTGCAAGGCCTCGCGCGCGCCGGCGCTGCCGCCTTGCAGCAGCCCATAGGCCAGCACCGCGCCGTTCATGGCGCCGGCGCTGGTGGCGCTGACGCCTTCGATCACCAGCCTGCCGTCCTCCAGCAGGCGGTCGAGCACGCCCCAGGTGAAGGCGCCGTGCATGCCGCCGCCCTGCAGGGCAAGCGACACGGGTTTGTGGTCTGGCTGGTCCGGCTGCATCCGAGGCTCCCTCCCTGGCGCGCCATGCGGGTGTGCCAGGCTCCGTGCTGCGGGCGGTGATCCGTATCAATCCAGTGTAGGGAATAAGCCGTTTTCCGGCAGCCCGGCGCGTGGCCTGGCGCGTGGCCTGACGGGCGGACCGATGGCGCGCTTGCCGCTGGCGCCATGCCCGGACATCCGTCACGCGCCGGCGCCGGCCATCACCACGTGCGCCTGCATCGGGCCGGAGACCGGACCGTCCCCATATGCCGCCACCAACGCCCGTGCGCACGCCTCGGTCGCCCGCGCCAGCGCGTCGGGACCGCGCCGCTCCAGGTCCGCGCGCAGCGGCGTGCCCTGGCAGTACGCCACCGCGGGGATGCGGGCGTCATCGGCGCGGCTGGTGGCGGTGACGGTCTCGAACAGCGGCGGCGCGGTAAAGCCGCCCTGGCGCAAGTCCTGCTCGATCGCCACCTGGCTGTGATAGCCGTGTGGCGTGCGCACCATGAAATCCGGCGGCGATTCGGGGAACAGGCGCGCCAGCGCCGCCGTGACATCGCGGGCAAAGGCGTTGAATTCGATCCGGTCCCAAACGTTGAACGCCAGCGTCCCGCCCGGCACCAGCACGCGGCGCGCCTCGGCGAAGGCCTTGGTCTTGTCCGGGAAGAACATCACGCCGAACTGGCAAGCCACCAGGTCGAAGCTGGCATCGCCGAACGGCAGCGCCATCGCATCGGCCTCCCGCCAGGTCACGGGGCGCTCCGTGCCCTCGGCCTGGGCCCGCGCCAGCATCGGCGCATTGAGGTCGGTGGCGACGATGATGGCGTCGGGCGCGAGCCGGCGCGCCAGTTCGCGCGTGAGCACGCCGGTGCCGGCAGCCAGTTCCAGCACCCGGCGCGGTTGCAGCGCGGCGATGCGTTCGGCCAGGTCGGCGGCATAGGGCGCAAAGATCATCGGCACCATCATCGACGCGTATACGTCGGGGATCGCACCCGCAAAAATGTGGTCGAAATTCGGGTGGCCGAAATTCGGGTGGTCGGCATTCGGCTGGTCGGCATTCGGCAAAGCCATGGAAGTCCCCTTGCCCGGCGCGCTGGAAGCCGGGATTGCCTCAGTGTGTGTAGGACACCTGGCCGCGAAAGTAAACCAGACGGCGCTGCCTGCCGTGGCGCAACGTGTCAGGGCCGTCCCAGTGCCTGCGCTTCCTTCATCTGTGCGTTGGCGAATTCGAGCATGCGCAGTACTTCGTCGAATACCGGCAGCGCGTGTTCCCGGTCCGGCACCTCGGGCATGGCGGCGCGGTCGGCGGCAACGCCCCGGATCAGGTCTTCCAGGAAGCCGGGCTGGCTGGCCTCGGCGCGCTGCAGCAGCAGGTGCAGCAGGTAGGCGCAGGCATCAAGGCGCGAAACTTGCGTGGCAGTCATGGAACCTTTCCTCCTGTAGGCGTTGGCAAGGCCTGCGCGCCGTGCGTGGCGTGCATATTGGAAAAAATACAGGGCACTCGCAGGCAAGGCAATGATCCGGATCGGCATCTCGGGCTGGCGCTACGACGGGTGGCGCGGCGTGTTCTATCCCAAGGGGCTGGCGCAACGGCGCGAGCTGGAGTTCGCCTCGCGCGCGGTCGATTCCATCGAGATCAACGGCTCGCACTACGCGCTGCAGACGTTGCGCAGCTATCGCGCGTGGTACGACGCCACGCCCGACGATTTTGTCTTCAGCGTCAAGGGATCGCGCTACCTGACGCACATGCTGCGCGTCCGCGACGACAAGGCGCGCCCGGCCATGGCCAACTTTCTGGCGTCCGGCGTGCTGGCGCTGGAGGAAAAGCTGGGCCCGATGCTGTGGCAGTTTCCGCCCAGCTTTGCCTTCGATCCCGAGCGGATGGAGCGCTTCCTTGCCCTGCTGCCGCATGACACCCAAAGCGCGCGCGAACTGGCGCGCGAGCATGACAGCCGGGTCAAACAACCCTGGTGCGAGACGCGGCGCCGTCGCCGGATCCGGCACGCGGTGGAGATCCGGCACGACAGCTTCTGCACGCCCGAATTCCCGGCGCTGCTGCGACGCCACCGCGTGGCGCTGGTGATCTCCGACGCCGTCGCCGACTGGCCCTACGCCGAAGACATCACCAGCAATTTCCTCTACCTGCGGCTGCACGGCAGCCAGACGCTGTACGGTGGCAGCTACTCCGACAAGGCGCTGCACCGCTGGGCCGCGCGGCTGGAAAAATGGGCCAGCGGCCATGAACCGGCCGATGCGCAGCGGATCTCGCCCAGGCGCCCGCGCAAGGCGGCGCACCGCGACGTCTATTGCTATTTCGACAATGACAAGAAGGTCAAGGCGCCGTTCGACGCGCAGCGCCTGATGCGCCTGCTGCAGAACGCCTGAAGGCCCTCAGTCGCGGATGCGCGGCATCCAGCCGCTGCCGCGCGTGCGCGGGTCCACCGGCAGCTGGCGCTGCAGCGCGGCCTTGGACAGCATGTGCGCACTGATCGGCGCGGTCAGGAACAGAAATGCGGTCACCAGCAGCTCATGCAGGCTGGCATTGCCGCGGAAGCTGAAATACGCCACCGACGCCAGCACCACCCCGCCCACGCCCAGCGTGGTCGACTTGGTGGGCCCGTGCAGCCGCATGAAGAAATCCGGCAGGCGGAACAGCCCGATCGCCCCCACCAGCATGAATACGCTGCCGGTCACAAGCAGCGCGCAGACAACGAACTCCGCAACGGGATGCAGCATGGGCATGGCTCCTCAGTATTCGATGATGTCGCCGCGCTGCAGGTACTTGGCCAGCGCCACCGTGCCGACGAAGCCCATCACCGCGATCAGCAGCGCCGCCTCGAAGAACATCGCCGAATCGAGCCTGATGCCCAGCAGCACGATCAGCGCGATGGCATTGATATTGAGCGTATCGAGCGCCACGATGCGGTCCGGCAGGCTGGGCCCGCGCAGCAGCCGCGCAAAGGTCAGCAGGAAGGCCAGCCCGAGGATGACCAGGCACACCGGTATCACGATGGCAAGCATTGGAAGATCTCCTTCAGCGGGATTTCATAGCGCGACTTGATGCGTTCGACCAGCGCCGCTTCTTCTTCCAGGTCGAGCACATGGACCAGCAGCGCGCGCCGGTCGTCGCTCAGTTCGGCGCACAGCGTGCCGGGGCTCAGCGAGACGATGCTGATCAGCGCCGTGGTGGCCAGTTCGTGCTCCACATCCAGCGGCACCACGATAAAGGCCGGCCGCAACCGCGCGGTGCGGCCCAGCACCAGGATCGCCACTTCGATATTGGCCATGACGATGTCGATCAGCACATGGATGCTCAGGCGCAGGATCAGGTCGGGACGCGACAGCCGGAACGCGCTTAGCACCAGCCAGCGGTCGGCCAGCCGGCCGATGGCCCAGCCGAGCAGCGCGCCCAGCAGCCAATGCCCGGGGGCGATGCTGTTGGCCAGCATCAGCCACATCAGCAGCAGGATCAGGCTGAGCCAGGGATGCGGCAGCAGGCGGTGCAGCATGGCCTACTCCTTCTGCGCGGGCAGCACGGCCCGCATGTAGGCCGCGCGGTCCAGCAGCTGCGCGGCGGCGTCCGCCATATATTCGGTGGCCGGCCGCGCGTACACGGTCAGCGCGACGTTGCCCGCCAGCAGCAGTGCGCAGCAGGCCAGCTTGCGCGGGTCCGGCCGCACGCGGGCGCGCGCGGCGCTGGGATGGTCCTCGTCGAGATGCTCGGCGCCTTCCGGCACCTGCGCCGCCTCATGCGGCAGGCGCCACAGCAGCCGCGTGCCGGTGCGCGACACCGCGATCAGCAGCAGCAGGCTCGACAGCAGCACCACCGGCCACAGCACCGGCATCCACGGCGCCGGGGTCGCGCGCAGGATCATGGCCTTGCCCAGGAAACCCGACAGCGGCGGCAGGCCCACCGCCGCGAGCACGCCGACCAGGTACAGCACCCCGGCCAGCCGCGAGGCCACCGGCGGCGCGCCGTCGTGCGCGGGATCCGGCTCCAGCGCATCGGCCAGCAGGAACAGCCCCGCCGTGCACAGCGTGGTGCTGGGCAGGTAGTACAGCGCGGCGGCCCAGCCGGCTTGCGTCTGCATCGCCACACACGCCGACAGCAAGCCCACCGACGCTACCACCAGGTAGCTCGTCATCGCGCGCAGCGTGCGGGCGGCCACCGCGCCGATGCCGCCGATCGCCAGCGTCACCAGCGCCAGCGGAAACACCCAGTCATCCAGGAATGGCCCCAGCAAGCCCTGCGCGCCGCCGAACAGCAGCGCGGCACAGCGCAGCATGGCGTAGATGCCCACCTTGGTCATGATGGCGAACAGCGCGGCGACCGGGCCGGTGGCGCTGGCGTAGGCGCGCGGCAGCCAGAAGTACAGCGGGAACAGCGCCGCCTTGAGCGCGAACACGAGCATCAGCATGACGCCGGCGGCTACCGCGAGCGGCAGGTCCTGCGCCGGCAGGCCGGCCAGCCGCAAGCCCAGGTGCGCCATGTTGAGCGTGCCGCCGAGCCCGTACAGCACGCCGATCGCCACCAGGAAAAACGACGACGCCACCAGGTTCAGGATCACGTAATGGAACCCGGCGCCGATGCGCGCGCGCCCGGCGCCGTGCACCAGCAGCGCATAGGAGGCGATCAGCAGGATCTCGAAGAAGACGAACAGGTTGAACAGGTCGCCAGTCAGGAAGGCGCCGTTGAGGCCCATCAGCTGGAACTGGAACAGCGCGTGGAAATGCCGGCCCTGGCGCGCGGTGCCGTCGCCTGCCGCGGCCAGCGCCGCGACGGCCAGCACCGCGGTCAGCGCCAGCATCATGGCGCCGGTGCGGTCCAGCTGCAGCACGATGCCGAACGGCGCGGCCCAGTTGCCCATCGCATAGACCTCGATGGCGCCGCCTGCCGCGTGCTGCATCAGCATGATGGCCACCGGCAGCAGCAACAGTGTCGCTACCGCGCACACGGCGCGCTGCGCGCGCAGCGCCTGCGCCGGCATCGCCGTCAGCAGCGCGCCGGTGAACATCGGCAGCAGGATGGGGAGCAGCACGGCGTGGTTCATGGGCGTGGCCCCCGCGCTTCATCGTCGCCGTCCGGGTCGTGCACCGGGGCGCCTTCCGGCTCGCCGGCGGCATCGACATGGTCGCTGCCGGTCAGTCCCAGCGAACGCAGCGCCAGCACCACGGCAAACGCCGTCATGCCGAACGCGATCACGATGGCGGTCAGCACCAGCGCCTGCGGCAGCGGATCGGCGTAGCTGGCGCCGGGCACGATCACCGGCGGACGGCCGATGGACAGCCGGCCCATGCCGAGCAGGAACAGGCTGACCGCATACGACAGCAGCGTCAGGCCCAGCACCACGGTGAAGACGCGCTCGCGCAGCAGCAGGTAGATGCCACAGGCAGCCAGGATGCCGATGGTCACGGCATAGAGGGCGGCCATCAGTCGTCCTCCGTAGCGCGCGCGGGCGGCAGGTTGCGCACCCCAAGGTGCGAGACGATGACCAGCGTGGTCCCGGTCACGGTGCAGAACACCCCAAGGTCAAAGATCATGGCCGTAGCCAGTTCGATTTCGCCGATGCCCGGCAGGTGGAAATGCCCGAACGCCGTCGTCAGGAACGGGTAGCCGAAGGCCAGGCTGCCGAGGCCGGTCAGCCCCGCCAGCACGATGCCGGCGCCGGCAATGGCGCGGTAGTCCGGCGCGATGCGCGCTTCGGTCCAGCGCACGCCGTTGGCCACGTATTGCAGCAGCAGCGCCACCGACGTGGCCAGCGCCGCGATAAAGCCGCCGCCGGGCAGGTTGTGCCCGCGCAGCAGGATAAAGACCGCCACCAGCAGCGTCAGCGGCAGCATCAGCCGCGCCAGCATGGCGAGCAGCAGCGGATGCGCCTGGCTGGTCCACGGCAGCCCGTCCGGCGCGGCCGACGGCGTCGGCAGGCGCATGCCCTTGAGCAGCGCCTGCACCGCCAGGCCGGCAATCAGCAGCACGCAGATCTCGCCCATGGTATCGAAGCCGCGGAAGTCCACCAGCAGCACGTTGACCACGTTGTGGCCGCCGCCGCCCGGCACCGCCTGCTCGACATAGAAGGCCGATACCGGGTCGAACGGGCGCGTCATCACCGCGTAGGCTGCCACCGCCAGCAGCGTGCCGCCGCCCAGTGCCAGCATCACGTCGCGGATGCGGCGCGCAGGGCCGCCCTGCTCGGCCGTCTCGCGCGGCAGGTAGAACAACGCCAGCACCAGCAGCAAGACCGTCACCACTTCCACCGACAACTGCGTCAGCGCCAGGTCCGGCGCCGAGAAGCGCAGGAACACCAGCGACACCATCAGCCCGCAGCCGCTGAGCAGCACCAGCGCCGCCAGCCGCTGCCCGCGCGCGGCCACCACGGCAAGCGCCAGCACCGCCAGTATCGCCAGCGCCGCGGCGCCCATCGGGTCGAGCGCGCCGGCCGGGACGGTGCCGGCGAGCGTGTCGAGATCGGCCAGGAACCACGCCGGAATCGCCAGCAGCGCCAGCAGCATCCAGGCGATATAGCCCGGCAACGAGCCGCTCTCCAGCGCGCGCGTGATCGCGGTGGCAATGCGCTCCAGCGCGCGCATGCCGCTCTCGAACGAGCGGCGCGCGTTCAGGTGCTCGAGCGACTGCTGCCAGCGGCGCAGCGCATCGCGGCGCAGGAAGAACAGCGCCGCGCCGCCGGTCATGGACAGCAGGCTCATCAGCAGCGGCAGGTTGACGCCATGCCACAGGTTCAGGCTGTACGGCGGCAGCGGCGCGCGCAGCGTGGCCAGCGACGCCGCCGCCAGCAGGGTGCCTACCGTGTAGGCCGGCACCAGTCCCACCACCAGGCAGATCACGACCAGGAACTCCACCGGCACCTTCATGAAGCGCGGCGGCTCGTGCGGCGGATAGTTGGGAACGTCGGGCTGCCTGCCGCCAAAGAACACGCCGTAGATAAAGCGCAGCGAATACGCCATCGTCAGCGCGCCGGCCATGGTCGCCGCCGCCGGGATGACCCAGTTGAATTCGCCCAGCAGGCCCTGCGCCAGCGTCTCGCCAAAGAACATTTCCTTGCTGAGGAAGCCGTTGAACAGCGGCACGCCCGCCATTGACAGCGACGCCACGATCGCCAGCACCGCCGTATGCGGCATGTAGCGCGCCAGCCCGTGCAGCCGTTCCAGGTCGCGCGTGCCGGTCTCGTGGTCGATGATGCCGGCGGCCATGAACAGCGACGCCTTGAACACCGCGTGGTTGATGATGTGGAAGATCGCCGCCACCGTGCTCAGCTGGGTATCGAGCCCGAACAGCAGCGTGATCAGTCCCAGGTGGCTGATGGTGGAATACGCCAGCAGCCCCTTGAGGTCGCGCTGCAGCAGCGCCATCGCCGCGCCGAAGATCAGTGTGGCCAGCCCCGTCATGCTGACCAGGTAGAACCAGCCGTTGGTCCCGTCCAGCACCGGGTACAGCCGCGCCAGCAGGAACACGCCGGCCTTGACCATGGTGGCGGAGTGCAGGTACGCGGATACCGGCGTGGGCGCGGCCATCGCCTGCGGCAGCCAGAAGCTGAACGGGAACTGCGCCGACTTGGTAAAGACCGCCAGCAGGATCAGCACCAGCATCGGCATGTAGAGCGGGTGGCGCTGCACGTTGCCTGCCTGCGCCAGCACCACCGACAGTTCGAAGCTGCCGCAGATATGGCCCAGCAGCAGCACCGCGGCCAGCAGCGCCAGCCCGCCGCCGCCGGTGACGGCCAGCGCCATGCGGGCGCCCTGGCGGGCATCGCCGCGCCACGACCAGAAGCCGATCAGCAGGAACGACAGGATGCTGGTCAGCTCCCAGAACACCACCAGCAACAGCAGGTTGCCGGCCAGCACCACGCCCAGCATGGCCGCCATGAACAGCAGCAGCAGGCAGAAGAAGCGCACCGCCGATTCATTGCGCGCCAGATAGTAGCGCGCGTACAGGATCACCAGCAGGCCCACGCCGACCACCAGCAGCGCAAACAGGTAGGCCAGGCCGTCCAGGCGCAGCGACAGGTCGAGTCCCAGCGCGGGCAGCCAGCCCACGCGCCAGGCAAGGCCGTCCTCTGGCTGGTCGAAGACCGCGCCGCGCAGCTGCAGCAGCAGTACCAGCGCGACCAGCGGCAGGCCGACGATGACGGGCGCCACCAGCCGCGGCGCGCGCATGCCGATCACCCAGGTCAGTCCGGCGGCCAGCAGCGGCAGCGCGAGCAGCAGCGGCAGTTCCATGGGCGCCGCCTCAGGCCCGGGCCGGCGCGCGCGCCTGCGCGGCCCGGGACAGGCCGGGGCTGCCCGGCACCGGCGAGACATGGGCAACATGCACGGACAAGGGCCCGGCCAGCAGCGGGCGGCTGGCCAGGCGGCGGGCGGCGGCAACGCTGTCGGGCGATCCGTCCATCGCGAGTACGACGACTGTCATGGGCAGGGATCCAGGATTAACAAGGCAGCGGGCAGGCTGCCCCCTACTTTCCGGATTCTGGGGGTATTGCGCAAGTCATGCGTGGCCTGCTACCGGCTGCACGAAAGAATTCATCGCCCTGCATAACATACTGAAGTCCCGAGAATCGCCCCGGCAATCGATACATGCCCGCTATCGCCCGCCAACAAATGAATATTGGACGCGGCCGCCCCGGCTGACTTAGCCTTGGCGGCAGCAACTGAACCCGATGCCCCCCCGGAGACACCCACCATGAGCAACTTCCTCCTCTACGCACAGGACGGCCACATCGTCACGCTGACGATGAACGAGCCCGAGCGCCGCAACCCGCTGACCGGCAACACCGCGGTGGCTGAGTTCCTGGCCGCGATCGAGCGCATCCATGCCGACCGCAGCGTGCGCGCCGTGGTCATCACCGGCGCCGGCACGGCGTTCTCGTCGGGCGGCAACATCAAGGACATGGAACGCCAGGCCTCGGGCCAGGTGCCGGGCATGGAGATCCGGCAGGACTACCGCTGCGGCATCCAGCGCCTGCCGCTGGCGCTGTTCAACCTGGAAGTGCCGGTGATCGCCGCCGTCAACGGCGCCGCCATGGGCGCGGGCCTGGACCTGACCTGCATGTGCGATATCCGCATCGCTTCGGAGCGCGCGCAGTTCGCCGAATCCTTCGTCAAGCTGGGCATCATCCCCGGCGATGGCGGCGCCTGGCTGCTGCCGCGCGTGATCGGGCTGTCGCGTGCCGCCGAGATGACCTTTACCGGGCAGGCGATCGACGCGCAGACCGCGCTGGAATGGAACCTGGTGTCGCGCGTGGTGGCGCCCGAGGCGCTGCTGCCGACCGCATACGAGCTGGCCGGCCGCATCGCTGCCAACCCGCCGCACGCGGTGCGGCTGGCCAAGCGGCTGATGCGCGAGGCCATGCACACCCGCCTCGACACGCTGCTGGAATTGTCGGCCGGCTTCCAGGCCCTGTCGCACCAGACTGCGGACCACCGCGAGGCGGTGCAGGCTTTCCTGGACAAGCGCACGCCGGTGTTCAGCGGAAACTGATCGCGGCAGCTACGCAACCCGGCTTCAGGCGGATTGCGTTTCCGCCGCCTTGAGCTGGTTGACCAGCGCCACATAGTCGCGCATGGCCTGCTCGCGCTGCAAGCCGCGCCGGGCGGCCCAGGCGTCGTACTTGGCGCGCCCGACCATGTCCATCATGCCCGGGCGGTCGCCGCTGACGTCGCCGACGCTGCCCTGCTTGTAGAGCGCATAGAGCGACAGCAGGGTGTCGTTGTCGGGCGCCTGGCGCAGCGTCTTCGACAACGCGGCGGCAGCCTCGAAGGCCTTTTCGGCCGGGCTTGGCCCTTGCAGCGCCGGCGTGCCGCCGAAGTACGCACCTTCCAGCACCACTTCGTCCGGGAACCACCGTCCCTCCAGCAGCTTGCCGTCGCGCAGCGCAAACGCCAGCACGCCCTGCGAGGCCAGCGTGCCGCTGCGCAAGGTCGCAGCCACCACGGCCATGCCGGTGTTGAGCACCGGCGCGCCGAACGCGGTGAACGCCAGCCCCGCATCCGCCCACTCGCGCAGCCGCGCCAGGCCACGATCGCCACGATAGACCCCGCTGGTCCGGTTGGCGCCCGGCTGGAACCACGCAAAATCGCCCTTGCCGCGCGCATACAGCGCGGCCAGGTCGCCCTGCTCCAGGTCCGCGCGCGCCGCCGCCAGCAGCCCGGTCATCTGGTCCGGCGTCATGCGCGCATCGTCGCGCTCCGCACCCGCCATGCCAAGCGACGTGCCCACGCTGGCCTCGAAGAATTCCAGCACGTTGCGCGCCACCAGCTCGCGGTCATTGTCGACGCAGACCATGTGGTAGCTGTCTTCCAGCACCAGCATGCGCGCCTGCCCGGCACGCTTGCCCTGCCCGATCTGCTCGACCAGGAAGTTGGCGGAGCGCAGGCTGGTCAGCTCGTCCAGCCGCGCGTGGACCACCAGCGTGGGGCAGGCAATGCGCTGCAGCCCCTTGCGCACGTAGCCGCGCAAGCGATCGACTTCGCGGATGCACGCCAGCGGCACCCACTGGTAGTGGAAGTTCTCGCCGCGCGCGAACTTGGCCTTGACGATCTCGCGCAGCTGTTCGTTCTTGATGCCGAACGGCTCTTCCTCTTCCACCTTCATCCGGTTGGGAACGCCTGGAATCCGGTACAGCAGCGGACGCAGGCCGCGATACCACGGCGTGGCCCAGCCGTCGATATAGACCGGCGGCGCCAGCGCCACCAGCCGGCCCCTGGTGTGCTGCTCGCGCTTGACCGTTTCCACCGCCAGGAGCGCGCCCATGCACATGCCCATCACGTGCAGCGTTTCATGCTGGTCGATGATCTCGCGGTATTTGGCGCGCACCGCCTCGAGCCAGTCCTCGGCGCGCACGCCGCACAGGTCTTCGGGTTGCGTGCCGTGTCCCGGCAGCGTCAGGGAGTGCGTGACAAAGCCGGCGCGCTTGAGGCGCTTGTGCATCGAGCCCAGGTCATACTGCGTGCCGCCCAGGCCGTGGATCAGGAACACGCCCGGGTCAGACATGCGCGGGCTCCGCGCCGGCGCGGCGCAGCAGTGCCGCCACCTGCTCTACCTTGCCGTCCGCGCCGCGGATGCCGGCCAGCCGCTCATGCACGTGCAGGCGGCCGCTGCCCGGCAGCGTCACGGCGTATTCCTGCACGCTGTCGGGCGCATCGCCGCGCGCCACGGCGGACCAGGTGGCCTGCACCAGCCCGCGGTCGGTGGCGTCGATATGGTCCAGCCATTCGTCGACGCTGTTGACGTCGCGGATCGTGTCGCCGAGCAACGCCGCCGCGCCCTCGCTCCATGTAGCGCGGCCGGTGACCGCGTCATACTCGACGCTGGCCACGCCCACCGCCTGCAGCGTGCGCGCATAGCGCAGGCGCCAGGCACGCGCTTCCTCCAGCGCGGTGCGGCGGCCCTCGGACAATGCGCGGCCGAGCAGCATCACCAGCGCCCAGACAATGACAAAGCCTTGCACCTCGACCACCGCTTCGCCCGGAAAGCCTTCGATGACGTTGAACGGGCCGGCGCCGGCCGCGGTGCGGTGGATGATCAGCAGGCAGCCCAGCAGCGTGGCAATGGCACCGCCGCGCTGTCCCCACAGCAGCGCGGTGGCAAGCAGCAGCGGCATCGGCACGTAGGCCAGCGTGGGCGCAAGGCCGCCGAAGCGCTGCGCGGCGTTGTCCGAAAACACCGCCAGCACCGCCACGATAAAGACCACGAAGGCCAGCCCGCCGGCCGCGAACTGCTGCATCGGCATGCCGCCCGAGCGCCGCACGCGGAAGCCGCGGAACGCCACCGCCAGCGGCCCCACCAGCAGCAGCCCGGCCGCGGTGGAAAAGGCCCAGGCGCGCCATTCGACCGGCAGGTCCAGACCGGGCCGCTGCCAGCGCCACAGCTCGACCGCCAGCGAAGCGCCCAGCGCCGAGCCGACCAGCGCCCCCGCGATCAGCAGCGTGGCTCCCGGCGGGCTTTGCGGATCGCGCCGGCCATAGGTGGCGATCCAGCCGGCGGTGCCCAGGCTGATGACCTCGATCAGGCCGAAGGCGACCGCTCCGCGCAGCGGCAGGCCGTGCGTGGCCATGCCCCACCCTGCCAGCGCCAGCCCGGCCCCGGCCAGCACCGCTGGCCATGACCAGCGCGCACAGACCAGCAGCGCGGCAAACGTGACGCCGCTGCCGAGCCAGACCGGCACGGCCTCGGTCGACGCATGCGCCAGCGAGCGCGACACCACGCCGGCGACGAGTACCAGCACGGCGACGATTGCCGCCAGGCGTATCTGCTGCATGGCACACCCCCAGGAGGCTGGCTGCGACGGGTTCCCGACGTCCTTGTTTGTGACTCAGGATAGTCGCCAGCCCGCCCGGGGCCAAGACAAGTCACCCCGCCTGGCGGGGCGCCGGAACGTCAGCCTGACACCCCGATGGCCCCCTCCACGTTGCGCACCAGGCTGACCAGCCGCGGGCCGATGTCTTCCTCGATCTGCTTGCTCTGCGGGCTGAACACCGGCACCGACGCGGCAAAGATCCACGCTTCGCCATCGCGCCGTGCGCGCATCGGCACGGCAACGGATTCCACCTCGCGATGCAGGTCGCGATGGCCGCGGCAGAAGCCGTGCTCCTGGAGGTCGCGCGCGGCATCCTTTAGGCGCTGCTGCAGCCAGTCAGCGCGGGCCGGATCGGCGGCGCGCAGCTGGGCCAGATACGCCTCGCGCTCGGGCTCGGGCATCAGCAACAGGTAGCCGCGGCCCGAACCGGTGCGCGAGATCGAGACCCGGGTACCGACCTCGGGCCGGAACACATGGCTGCCCACGCCCTGGGCGATCTCGACGTAGGTCATGGCGTTGCCGTTGCCGACGATCAGCTCGACCTGTCCGGCGATGTGGTCGGCCAGCTCCTGCATGGCCGGCCGCGCCAGCTGGCGCACCGTCATTCGCGCCAGCGCGGGCGCGGCCAGGTTGACCAGCCCGACCCCCGGCACGTAGCGCGACAGGCGCTCCGAATAGTGCAGCAGGCCCAGTTCGCACAGGGTGTCGAGCAGGCGGAACAGCGTCGGCTTGGCCAGCCCGGTGCGCTCCATCAGCTCGCGGCTGCTCAGCTCCTGCACCGTTGGCGAGAAGCAGTTGAGGATCGAAACGCCCCGCGCCAGCGCGCTGACGAGGCGCGACTCGCCATCGGCATCGGCGGCCGGCGGGGTCAGGGAGGCATGTGCTTCATTGGTCATAACCGGGCCTTCGTCTGGATTTTTTTGATACCAGCGTCTCAAAACCTGGATGTTGCCCTTCGTTGATTCCGAAGTCAAACACAGGATTTTGAGTTTACATGGCGAATTTCCGACGCGAGAATTCCGATTCAT
Organism: Cupriavidus sp. IK-TO18; assembly: GCF_015549295.1. Classification (NCBI taxonomy): domain Bacteria; kingdom Pseudomonadati; phylum Pseudomonadota; class Betaproteobacteria; order Burkholderiales; family Burkholderiaceae; genus Cupriavidus; species Cupriavidus sp. IK-TO18. Next base: position 496,064 of record NZ_JADGMP010000007.1, on the reverse strand, counting down.
CGTATTGGACGATCACTTTTTGAAACCGACGTCTCAATATCCCAACTCAACGATTCATCAACGACTCGCAACCGCTGCACCAGGAGACACCCTCATGCAACAAGCCGTCATCGTCGACGCCATCCGCAGCCCGATGGGCCGCTCCAAGCCGGGATCGGCCTTTACCGAGCTGCATGCCACCGAACTGCTGGCCCAGGTGCTCAGGGGCCTGGTCGAACGCAACCAGCTCGATCCCGGCCTGGTGGACGACGTCATCACCGGTTGCGTGACGCAGGCGGGCGAGCAGTCAGCCGGGCCGGGCCGCGTGGCCTGGCTGGCGGCCGGCTTCCCCGACCACGTGCCTGCCACCACCATCGACCGCAAGTGCGGTTCGAGCCAGCAGGCGGTGCACTTTGCCGCGCAGGGCATCATGGCCGGCGCCTACGACATCGTCATCGCCTGCGGCATCGAGTCGATGAGCCGGGTGCCGATGGGCTCGGCGCGCATCGGCCAGAACCCATATGGCCCGTCGATGGAAGCGCGCTACGCGCCGGGTCTGGTGTCGCAGGGCGTTGCTGCGGAGCTGGTCGCGGCCAAGTACGAGCTGTCGCGCCAGGACATGGACAGCTACTCGGCCCGCTCGCACGAACTGGCTGCCGCGGCCCGCGAGAGCGGCGCCTTCCGCCGCGAGATCCTGCCGATCAGCACGCCCAACGGCGTGGTCGAGCATGACGAAACCATCCGCCCCGGCACCTCGGTGGAAAAACTCGGCACGCTGCAGGCCTCGTTCCGCAACGACGAACTGAGCGAGCGCTTCCCGCAGATCGGCTGGAATGTCACCGCGGGCAATGCCTCGCAGATCAGTGACGGCGCCTCGGCCATGCTGCTGATGAGCGAAGCCATGGCGCAGCGCCTGGGCCTGAAGCCGCGCGCGCGCTTTGTCGCGTTCGACGTCTGCGGCGACGATCCGGTGATGATGCTGACTGCCCCGATCGCGGCCAGCCAGCGCGCCATCAGGAAGAGCGGCCTGGCGCTGGACCAGATCGACCACTACGAAATCAACGAAGCCTTCGCCTGCGTGCCGCTCGCCTGGCAGAAGGCGCTGGGCGCCGACCCGGCGCGCCTGAACCCGCGCGGTGGCGCGATCGCGCTGGGCCATCCGCTGGGTGCGTCGGGCGTGCGCCTGATGACCACCATGCTGCATGCGCTGGAAGACAGCGGCCAGCGCTACGGCCTGCAGTCGATGTGCGAGGCAGGCGGCATGGCCAACGCCACCATCATCGAACGCCTGTAACCGCCTGCGTCGTTCCCGCGCAGGCGGGAACCCAGTGACTTTTTCCTAGGAGACACCCATGAAACTCGAAAACATGTCCGCCGTCGTCACCGGCGGTGCTTCCGGCCTGGGCCTGGCCTGCACCCGCCGCCTGGTGGAGCGCGGCGTCGGCGTGGTCATCGCCGACCTGAACGAAGAGCGCGGCAACGCGGTGGTGGACGAGTTCGGCGGCAAGGTCCGCTTCGTCAAGGCCGACGTCACCGACACAGAGCAGATGAACGCGGTCTACGACGCCGCCGAGGCCATCGCCCCGCTGCGCGCGCTGATCCACTGCGCCGGCCTGGGCGCGCCGGTGCGCGTGGTCGAAAAGGACGGCTCGCCGGGCTCGCTGGAAAAGTACGAGTCGGTGGTGCGCATCAACCTGATCGGCACCTTCAACGCGCTGCGTTTGGGTGCCGCGCGCATGGCAAAGAACGAAATGGTGGACGGCGAACGCGGCGCCTGCGTGCTGACCGCCTCGGTGGCCGCCTATGAAGGCCAGATCGGCCAGATCCCCTACAGCTCGGCCAAGGCCGGCATCGTCGGCATGACGCTGGTGGCCGCGCGCGACCTGGCGCAGCGCGCCATCCGCGTCTGCACCATCGCCCCGGGCCTGTTCGACACGCCACTGCTGGCGAAGCTGCCGGAGAACGTGCGCACCTCGCTGGGCGCGATGGTGCCGCACCCGGCACGCCTGGGCGCGCCGGACGAGTACGCCTCGACCGCGCTGCACATCCTGGAGAACCCGATGCTCAACGGCGAGACCATCCGCCTGGACGGCGCCATCCGCATGGCCCCGCGCTGAGCGCCTCGATCAAATCCAGCACTCCGACAAGGACATCTGCATGAGCGACACGCTGCAACTAGAGACCCGCGGCAATACGCTGCTGATCACCATGAACCGGCCCCAGGCGCGCAACGCCATGGACTTCGAGACCGCGACCGCGCTGGCCGCCGCGATCGACCAACTGGAAAGCCGTGACGACCTCGCCGTCGCCATCCTGACCGGCGCCGGCGGCACCTTCTGCTCGGGCATGGACCTGAAGGGCTTCCTGGAAGGCAAGCGCCCCAGCCTGCCCGGCCGGGGCTTCGGCGGGCTGACCGAGAAGCCGCCGCGCAAGGTGCTGATCGCCGCGGTGGAGGGCTATGCGCTCGCCGGCGGCTTCGAACTGGCGCTGGCCTGCGACCTGATCGTCTCGTCGAAGGCGGCCAAATTCGGCCTGCCCGAAGTCAAGCGCGGCCTGGTTGCCGGTGCCGGCGGCCTGATGCGCCTGCCACGCCGCGTGCCGTACCACATCGCCATGGAATATGCGCTGACCGGCAACATGCTGGGCGCCGAGCAGGCGCATGCCTACGGCCTGATCAACCGCCTGACCGAACCGGGCGAAGCGCTGCAGGGCGCGCTGGCGCTGGCCGGGGAAATCGGGGCCAACGGCCCGCTGGCGGTGGCGGTGAGCAAGCAGATCGTGGCCGAGTCGGCGGACTGGAGCAACGAGGAGATGTTCGAGCGCCAGCGCCCGCTGATGGCGCCGGTGTTCACCTCGGCCGATGCGCGCGAAGGCGCCGCGGCCTTTGCGGAGAAGCGCAAGCCGGTGTGGACCGGCAAGTAAGGTGGGAGCAAGCCATGCCGTCGTCGCGCCTTTCGCCTGGACGGCCGGCCGCAAGCCGGCGGGTCAGCCTGGACTAGCGCGGCGCCGGGCCGCCTTCGGCAAAGCGGAAGGCGGCCCGGCCCAAAGCCAAATTGACACGGTGCAGGCTGCCGCTTACTCTCGGCCTACCCTGCGGTATATTCAGCGCATGCTTAACATGCCAGGCGCCGCCGCGGGCACATAACGACAACGACAATCCCGCGAGACGACCATCGTGCCTGCCTCCACCGCGCCTTCCCGCCTGGAAAGCCTCCGCCCGGCCCTGCCGATCCTGCTTGGCGCCTCCCTGATGCTCAGTCTGGCCATGGGCCTGCGCCAGAGCCTGGGCATCTTCATGCCGCCGCTGACGCGGGACATCGGCATCTCGGTCTCCGACTTCACGGTCGCCATCGCCGTGCAGAACCTGGCCTGGGGCCTGCTGCAGCCGCTGGCTGGCGCATGGGCCACGCGGATCGGCTTCCGGCCCCTGATGCTGGCCGGCTCGCTGTCGTATGTGGCCGGGCTGGTGCTGCTGGCGACCGCGCAAGGCATGATCGGCGTCACGCTGGGCGCGGGCGTGGCGATCGGCGCTTCGATGGCCTGCACCGGCAGCGCGCTGGCGATGGCGGTGGCGGCACGGCCGGTGCCGGCGGCGCTGCGCAGCACGGTGCTGGGGCTGGTGTCGGGGGCCGGCTCGCTCGGCGCGCTGCTGGCCGCGCCGATCGGGCAAATGGTGACGCAGGCTTACGGCTGGCGCGCCGGGCTGGCCGCGTTCGTGCTGCTGGCGCTGGTGATGCTGCCGGCGGCCTGGATGGCGGGGCGCGTGGACAAGCTGCCGTTGCCCGCGTTCGGCGGCGCCGACCAGAGCAATGCGCGGCAGGCGCTGGGCACGGCGCTGCGGCACGCGCCGTTCATCGTCATGGCGCTGGCGTATTTCGTCTGCGGCATGCAACTGGTCTTCCTGACCACACACCTGCCGTCGTACCTGGACATCTGCGGCATGGACCCGATGCTTAGCGCGCAGGCGCTGGGCGTGATCGGCGGCTTCAACGTGCTCGGCAGCATCTTCTTCGGCTGGGCCGGCGGGCGCTTCAACAAGCTGATGCTGCTGGGCGGCATCTATACCGTGCGCTCGCTGGCGCTGACCTGGTATTTCTCGTCGGCGCCCACGCCGGGCAGCACGCTGGTGTTTGCCGCGGTGATGGGCTTCCTGTGGCTGGGCGTGGCGCCGCTGGTGTCGGGCTGGATCGCCGAGACCTTCGGCCTGCGCTGGCAGGCGATGCTGGGCGGCGTGGCCTTCTTCAGCCACCAGATCGGCAGCTTTACCGGTGCCTTCGGCGGCGGGTTGGTCTATGACGCGCTGGGCTCGTACACCGTTGCCTGGCAGGCGGGCGTGGCGATGGGGCTGGCGGCCGGGATCGCGCAGATCGTGTTTGCGGTGGCGACGCAGCGTCGGCCACCTTTGATGGCGACGTCCTGAGGGCACCGCTCCGTCCGCCGCCGTATCGAGGCGGGATCACGCACGAATGCGGCCTGCACCCCGAACGGGGGATGTGCAGCCGCTGCCGGGCAATTAGGATAAATACCGAGCGGTCCTCTAGCGGATCCTCAGGCCTTTGCGGCCCGCGTTCGCGCGGGCCTTTTTCTATATGGGCCGGCAGCCGCACGCGGCGCAGGTAAGAATCGCCCGCGGTTGTAAATCTGCCTGCCAGTCTGCCTGTCAGTGCCTGCCGGCACTCAGCGGGCGTGGCGGCGCCAATGCCACAGCGCGAGGCCGGCCAGTCCGGCCGCCACCGCCGCGCCGGCAATGCGAAGCTGGCGCATCTGTTCCGGCGAGGTCCAGCCGCCCTGGACGTCCATATGTCCCAGCGAGGCATGGAACAGGTTGCCGTCGGTGACCGGTATCTCGTGCGCCCCGCTGAAATGCCGATGCAGGATGCGGCCGTACGCCCGTTGCAGCAGGCCTGGCGCCAGCAGGTTGGCAACGCGCGCCAGCCTTGCGACCACGCCTACCGTCACCGCCTGCGAGGCCGGCGCCGCGACCGCGCGCAGCACCGCACGCGCGACCGCGCCGGCGTCGACCAGCGGCCGCGGCGGACGCAGTGCCTTGCCGGTGTAGTTGGCACTGTGGCGCATGCCCGGCGTGTCGGCGGTGGCCGGGAAGATGTCGCAGATGCGGATCTGCGGATAGTCGACCAGCTCCGCGCGCAACGCCTCCGAAAAGCCGCGCAGCCCGAACTTGCTTGCCGTATACGACACGCCATATGGCGACGGCGCCCATGCGCCCAGCGACACGATATTGACCAGCACGCCCTTGCGCGCCGCCTTGAAGAACGGCAGCACCGCATGCGCGCCGTGCAGGTAGCCCAGCAGGTTGATGCGTACCACCTGCTCATGCGCGGCCACCGGTGTTTCGTCGAACAGCCCAACCGCGCCGACACCGGCATTGTTGACCCAGACATCGATGCCGCCGTCGCCGAACTCCGCCGCACGCTCGGCCAGCCGGTGCATGGCCGCCGGCTGCGTGACGTCGCCCGGGACGGCCAGTGCCCGCGCGCCCAGTTCGCGGCACGCCGCGGCGGCGCGCGCCAGCGGCGCCTCGCCGCGCGCGCACAGCACCACGCGCGCCTGGGCACGCGCGAACGCCAGCGCGGTGGCCAGCCCGATGCCGCTGGAAGCGCCGGTGATGACAACAGTAAGCGGTCGGGTCGGGGGCATGGCGAACCTCTTTTTGAGTTAACGGCGTATTCCCGCAGGAGCAGCAGGTTCCGTTCCAGCGCGGCGGCGCTGGAATGCAACTTGCCTGTCTGCCTGGGGACCGACCACACGGCCGGCCCGCGCGGCCGGTATGGCGTGCCGGCCCCCTGGAACCTGCACAAGGAGCCCTGCCATGATCTCGACCGAACAGGAAATCCTGGTGTGCGGCCCGGAAAACGGCCGCTGGCACCTCGAAATGCGCACCGGCAACGCCGCACCGGAGCGGCTCGCCGGCGAGTTCGATTCGCCCGACATGGCCATCGCCGGCGCCCAGCAGGTCTATCCGTCGATTCCGGTGCGCGTGACCGATATCTCCGGGGCGCCGGCACCGTCGGCCCCCGCGCATGGAGGATCGCTGACCGACTATCACTACGGCGGCCACAGCGCGACCCAGGACGAGAAGCTGACCGGCCGCGCGCATCCGTCGAGCGACACCTCGCAGCCGCCGCCGGGTCCGCACCCTTACCAGGCCACTGATCTCGGCAACCTGCCGGAAGGCACGCCGCGCCACGGCATGTACGGGGTCGCGTCCACTCCGGCAGAGGCGGAGGCGGCCGACCGCAAGGACGAGGCGACACGGCGCCACCCCGGCTCGCGCGACGCCGAAGACTAGGCCAGGGCGACGCCACGGCGGGCGGCACCACGTACAATCCTGGTTTTCCCTTCGCCCCGCCGCCCTGCTGCCATGACCACCCTCGGAACGCCCCTTTCCCCCTCTGCAACCAAAGTGATGCTGCTCGGCTCCGGCGAGCTGGGCAAGGAAGTGCTGATCGCACTGCAGCGCCTGGGCGTCGAGACCATCGCCGTCGACCGCTATGACAATGCGCCGGGCCAGCAGGTGGCCCACCACGCGCGCACCATTGCCATGAGCGACCCGGACCAGCTCAGGGCGCTGATCGAAGCCGAGAAGCCTCACCTGGTGGTGCCCGAGATCGAAGCCATCGCCACCCCCATGCTGGAAACGCTGGAAGCCGCCGGCACCGTGCGCGTGATCCCCACCGCGCGCGCCGCGCGCCTGACCATGGACCGCGAAGGCATCCGGCGCCTCGCCGCCGAGTCGCTCGGCCTGCCCACCAGCCCGTACAAGTTCTGCGATTCGCTGGAAGAACTGCAGGCCGCCATCGATGGCGGCATCGGCTATCCGTGCGTGGTCAAGCCGGTGATGAGCAGCTCCGGCAAGGGCCAGAGCAAGATCGACGGCCCCGAGGGCGTGCAGGCCGCGTGGGACTACGCCATGGCCGGCGGCCGCGTCAGCCACGGCCGCATCATCGTGGAAGGCTTTATCGACTTCGACTACGAGATCACGCTACTGACGGTGCGCGCCATCGGCGCCAGCGGCCAGGTCGAGACGCAGTTCTGCGCGCCGATCGGGCACGTCCAGGTCAGCGGCGACTACGTGGAAAGCTGGCAGCCGCAGCCGATGCACCCCGCCGCGCTGCAGAAGGCCCAGCAGATCGCGCAGGCCGTCACCGCCGACCTGGGCGGCATGGGCCTGTTCGGCGTGGAACTGTTCGTCAAGGGCGAGCAGGTCTGGTTCAGCGAGGTCAGCCCGCGCCCGCACGATACCGGCATGGTGACCATGGCCACGCAGCACCAGAACGAATTCGAGTTGCATGCGCGTGCCATCCTTGGCCTGCCGGTCGATACCTCGCTGCGCAGCCCCGGCGCCAGCGCGGTGATCTACGGCGGCGTGGACGCGCAGGGCGTGGTGTTCGACGGCGTGGACCAGGCGCTGAGCGTGCCGCAGACCGAGGTGCGCCTGTTCGGCAAGCCCGAGAGCTTTACCAAGCGCCGCATGGGCGTGGCGCTGGCCTATGCGGACGATGTTGACACCGCCCGCACCCGCGCCAAGGAAGCCGCAAGCCGCGTGCGTCCGCGCGCGGTGGGCTGATACCTGAAGGAGCGGAAGGCGTTACAGCACGTGACTGCCCGCGGCGGCATGGGCGGGCGGGTGCGGTGCCGCCACCTGCGCGGCAGCGTGCGCCGCGGCCAGCACCGGCGCCATGCGCACGCCGCTCAGGTCGGCACCGGACGGGGCCTGGTACAGCCGCAGGCCCAGTTCCGGCAGGATCGCCAGCAGGTGGTCGAACACATCGCCCTGGATGCGCTCGTAGTCCATCCACGCCGTCAGCGCGGTAAAGCAATAGATTTCCACCGGGATGCCCTGCGAATCGGGCTCCATCATGCGCACGTTGAGCAGCAGGTCGTGGTGGATTTCGGGATGCGCCTTCAGGTAGGCGATGCCATACGCGCGGAAGGTGCCGACATTGGTCAGCCGCCGCCGGTTCACCGGGTCATTGCCGGCGGCGATCAGCAGCCGGTTGGCCTCGTCGACCTTGGCCTGCTTCTCGGCCAGGTAGTCGTGCAGCAACTGGTAGCGCATCAGCGCATGCACTTCGTCGTCTTCCAGGAAGCGCACGCTGCTCGCGTCGATGCGCAACGTCCGCTTGATACGGCGCGCGCCGGACTCGAACATCTGGCGGTAGTTGCGGTAGCTCTCCGAAAACAGCTTGTAGGTCGGCACCGTGGTCACGGTGTTGTCCCAGTTCTGCACCTTGACCGTATGCAGCGCGATGTCCTTGACGTAGCCATCGGCATTGCATTGCGGCATTTCGATCCAGTCGCCGATGCGCAGCATGTCGTTCGAGGTCAGCTGCGTGCTGGCCACCAGCGACAGCAGCGTGTCCTTGAACACCAGCAGCAGCACCGCCGACAACGCCCCCAGGCCGGACAGCATCCACAGCGGCGAACGGTTGATCAGGATCGACAGCACCAGCACCGCGCACACCAGCCCCAGCCCGAGCCGCCCCACCTGGATATAACCCTTGATCGAGCGCGTCTGCGCGCGGCGGCTGCCGGCGTAAACGTCCTGCCACGCGCCCAGCACGCCGCCCAGCATCAGGAAGAAGCAGACCCACAGGCTGGAATGGGCCAGGCGCTCCACCAGCAGCGCATAGCGGCCCATGTGCGGCACCTCGCCGATGCCGACGGTGATCACCGCAAAACCCACCGCATAGCCGAAGCGCCGGTACGCGCGATGGCGCGTCAGCGCCTTGCTCCAGGGCCCCTTGCCCCAGACCGTCAGCACGCGATGGGCGATGCGCGACATCACATGGCCGAACAGCCATTGCGCGACCAGCGCGATCAGCACCAGCACCACCAGGTACAGCGTGATCTGCGCCCAGGGATGGGCCGGAATACGTTGCTGGAACAGCTCCAGCAGGGCATCGAAACTCATAAGGGGCGAAGTCAAGCCAGTGGTTCGGCCGGATAGTGTACAAAACGTGCACGCCCCTTCGTAAAACTGCGATCCCAGGACCCACCAGGACCCACCAGGGCCCCCCTGTGTCCCGCGGCCCTGCCCTCGCTCAGGCAGGCAGCAGCTTCAGCCCCCCGATCCCGACAAAAATCAGCGCGATCAGCGCCAGGCGCATCGGCGCCGCGCTCTCCCCAAGGAACAGGATCCCGATCACGGTGACCCCGATCGCCCCGATCCCGGTCCATACCGCGTACGCCGTTCCCACCGGCAGGTGCCGCAAGGCCGCACTGAGCAGGAAGATGCTGGCCAGGGCGGCCCCGATCCCCAGCACCGTCGGCCCCGGCCGCGTCCATCCGTCCGTGTACTTCAAGGCAAGCGCCATCACGATCTCGATCAGCCCCGCCAGCACCAGCAGCATCCACGCCATTGCCTTTTCCTGTTCCCTGATTGCCGCCCGGCGACCATTGCCGGGCCCGCCAGGCCAATGTAGGCTGTGCGAATCGGCACGAGAACTGGCTATTTTCGCAAAGGGGCTATGCAAACATGCAGGAAGCGGACTGGGACGACCTGAAGTACTTCCTTGCCGTCAGCCAGTCAGGCTCGCTGGCCGGCGCTGCCCGGACGCTGCACGTCAACCACTCCACCGTGCTGCGCCGGCTCGCCCGGCTGGAAGAGGTGCTCGGCACCCTGCTCTTCGAGCGCCATCCGACGGGCTACGCCCTCACCACAGCGGGCGAAGCGCTGGCCCAGCGGCTTGCCGGCGTCGGCGAACAGATCGATGCCGCGCAACGCCAGTTGTCCGGCCTGGACAGCCAGCTGAGCGGGCCGCTGCGGGTCACCACTACGGACACGCTGCTGGCCGGGCTGCTGATGCCGCTGTTCGCGGAATTTCGCGCGCTGCATCCGCGGATCCAGTTGCAGATCGTGGTCAACAATAGCTTCCTGAGCCTGAGCCGGCGCGAGGCGGATGTGGCGGTACGTCCGGCCAGCGCGCCGCCGGAATACCTGGTCGGGCGCCAGGTCGGGATGCTGGAAACTGCGCCGTACGCATCGCGCGACTACCTGGCGCAAACCGGCAACGCCCCGGCCCGTGGAACCGCAGCGCCTGACTGGGCCGGCCACGACTGGGTGGTCCCGGACGACGCGCTCGCGCATCTCGCGCAGGCTCGCTGGGTGGCCGAGCACGTGCCGCCGGCGCGCCGGCTGGTGAGCGTAGACAGCCTGGTGGCCATGGTCGATGCCGTCAGGCATGGCATGGGTATCGGCATGCTGCTGTGCCTGCTGGCCGAGCACGACGCAGGCCTGGTCCGTCTGGCCCGGCCCGACCCCGCGCTCGGCACGCCGCTGTGGATCCTGACCCATCCCGACCTGCGCCATAGCGCGCGGGTCCGGGCGTTCAACGACTTTCTCTACGCCAGGCTCAGTGCGTCGCCCTGGCTGAAGCCGGCGCCGGCGCTATGAAGCTTTCGTATTCGTATACATCGCCATCAGTTGCTCGTCCGTGTAACCCCATTCGGCGGCATTCTCGAACGCCACCACCGTCTCCTCGCTGTGCCGCAGGTCGATCAGTTCCGTCGGTACCGGGCGTGACTGCGACACCGAATAGAACGCCATCACCAGCGGCCGCAAGGGGTCGGCTTCGTTCTGGCCGCAAACCACCGCCAGCCGGTTGGAGCGCAGCCGCAGCACGGTGCCCAGCGGGTAGATGCCGACGGTGCGCGTGAAGGCCTTGAACACCCGGCGGTCGAACAGCGTGTCGACGCGCACGGCCATGTATTCCATGGCGCGCGCCGGCGACCATTGCTGGTGGCCCGGACGGTCCGAGGTCAGCGCATCGTAGGCATCGCAGATCGCGGCAATCCTGGCGTGGATGCTCAGTTCGTGGCCGGCCAGCCCGAACGGGTAGCCGCGGCCATCCACGCGTTCGTGGTGGTGGACACAGACATCGAGCGGGATATTGGAGACCAGCCGCGCCTCGTTGAGGATGCGGTAGCCCGCCGACGGATGGCGGCGGTAGCTTTCCTCTTCCTCGGGCGTGCGTGCGACGGCCTTGTGCTGCACGGATTCGGGCAACGTCAGCTTGCCGATGTCGTGCACCAGGCCGGCGAGGCCGAGTTCGCGCACCTCGTCCTCCGGCAGGCTCAGCGTCCGCCCGACCGCGATCATCAGCGCGCAGACGGCAAAGGCGTGCAGGTAGCTGTAGTCGTCGCGCGCCTTGAGCCGCGCCAGCGCCAGCAGCGCCTGCCCGTGGCGCGACAGCGAGCGCGACGCGGCGTCGACCAGCGGCAGCGCGCGTCCGACCTCCAGCGCGCGGCCCATGCGGATGTCGGCGAACATGGAGCCGATCACCGCCTTGCCGGACTGGAGCAGGTCGCGCGCCCGGCCGAGCTCGGCTTCGAGCGAAGCGACCGGCTGCTCGGCCGCAGGCTCCCACGCCGGTGGCTCGGCCTCGGCAACCGGCACTGGCGGCGCCTCGGGCACGGCTGGTGCGGGCAGGTTGCGCCCCTTGAGGATATCGATCCAGACTTCGCGGACGCCCGCGGACTGGATCTGCCGAATCTGGTCTTCGTGGCTGACCAGAAACTTCGCGCGCCAGAACGGGTGGCTGATCCACGGCCCACCCAGCCTGGCGACAAACATCCCGACCTGCAATTGTTCCGACCCGATTCGTCTCAGCATGAGATGTCCCCCGGACGCTGGTTTTTTTCTTGTCGGAATGGCTATCGGCAGGCCGGCGCCAGACTTGAGGCCTGTTTTTTGCCCGCCGGAACCGCGCCGGGGTTGTCAAGGGGGCGCCAAATGCCCGGACGGCGCCGTCAGGCATTCCAGGCGGCCCCGGCGCCGGCGCTACAATGGCGCGCCCAGAGCTCACCAGACGCCAGCCAGTCGCCCCCGTTCAACCATGTCCGGAACGTACACGCTAGTCGGCATCGCCCGTGCCAAGTCCCATCGCCGCGAGGCGCTGGTATCCCAGCTCACCACGCTGCAAACGCGCGGGCTGAAGGAGCCCGGCTGCCTGGACTACCATGTCGGGCAGGATGCCGAGGACGCTCAGGTCTTCGTGATCTATATGGTCTGGGACTCGAAGAACGCGCTGGAATCGCACCTGAACCGGCCGTATATGCGCGATTTCCACGCGTCGCGGCGGGAATTCGTCGAAGGCGACTTCAGTTTCCGCTGGCTGAATGCGGCCTGACACGGCCTGACACGGCCTGAAACGGCCTGAAACGGCCTGAAACGGCCAGCCACGGCGCCAGGCGTTACCGGAGCCACTTCCCCGGCCCCACGGCCTTCTTCCCCCCGCTTGTCATTCCCGCCGCCCCGGTCTATCAATCAGATTGACCCTCATCTCGGGCCGCCGCGGCCTGGCAGGAGTGCATCATGGAAGTCAGGGACGGATTTGCCGGCACCATCGGACACACCCCGCTGATCCGGTTGGCGGGGCTGAGCGCCGAGACGGGCTGCGATATCTACGGCAAGGCCGAATTCCTGAACCCGGGCGGCTCGGTCAAGGACCGCGCCGCGCTCTACATCATCCGCGACGCCGAGCGCCGCGGCGTGCTGAAGCCCGGCGGCACCGTGATCGAAGGCACGGCGGGCAATACCGGCATCGGCCTGGCCCACCTGTGCGCGGCGCGCGGCTATCGCTGCATCGTGGTGATCCCCGACACGCAGTCGCCGGAGAAGATGGAACGGCTGCGCATGCTCGGCGCCGAGGTGCGGCCGGTTCCCGCCAAGCCTTATGCCGATCCCGGCAACTACCAGAAGATCGCTTGCCGGCTGGCCGAGGAAACCGATAATTCGATCTGGGCCAACCAATTCGACAACCTCGCCAACCGGCAGGCCCACTACGAAACCACCGGCCCCGAGATCTGGCACGCCACGGCTGGCCGCATCGATGCCTTCACCTGCTCCACCGGCACCGGCGGGTCGCTGGCGGGCATCGCGCGTTGCCTGAAGGAGCACAAGCCGGCCGTGCGCATCGTGCTGGCCGACCCGCACGGCAGCGCCCTCTATAACTTCGTCAAGCACCGCGAACTCAAGGCCGAGGGCAGTTCGATCACCGAAGGCATCGGCACCAGCCGCGTCACCGCCAACCTGCAGGACACGCCGATCGACGATGCGGTGCAGGTCGACGACCAGACCTGCGTCGACATGGTCTACCGGATGCTGCGCGAGGAAGGGCTGTTCCTGGGTGGCTCTTCAGGAATCAATGTCGGCGCCGCCGTGGCGCTGGCGCGCGAGATGGGACCGGGCCACACCATCGTGACCCTGCTCTGCGACCGTGGCGACCTGTACATGGGCCGGCTCTTCAACGAGGCGTGGCTGGCCGGCAAGAACCTGCAGCCGATTCCGTTCCGGCGCGTCGGCCCGGGGGTATAGGCACGGCCGGCGGCTACGCCGCCTTCAGCCGCCGCCACAGCGTGGTCGGGCTGATGCCCAGGATGTGGCACGCGGCGGTCCGGTCGCCGCCGCATTCGGCGAGCACGCGGCGGATATGCTCGACTTCGCTCGACTGCTTGACGCGCGCCAGCGAATGGCCGGGCCTGCCGGCCGTTGCAGCGCGCGCGGCCGGTTCCGTTGGGGCTTCCGCCACGGCCATCGCCACGCCCTCGCCGCCAAAAAGTTCCGGCACGGCGGCCTGCAGTTCTCGGAGCAGTGCATCGGCTTCCAGCTTGCGGCCGGCCACCAGCACCGCGATGCGCTCCGTGACATTTTCCAGCTCGCGGATATTGCCCGGCCATGCGTAGCGCGCCAGGCGCGAGCGCGCCACGGCCGGCAAGCGCTGCGCACGCTCGGTGCCCAGGCGCTCCTGCGCGCGGCGGTACAGCAGCTCGGCGAGCTCGGCCAGGTCTTCGGCGCGCTCGCGCAACGGCGGCATCTCGATGCGCAGGATATTGAGGCGGTAGTACAGGTCCTGGCGGAAGCCGCCGTCGCGCACCATCGCGGGCAGGTCGCGGTGGGTGGCCGCGATCACGCGCACGTTGACGGGCACGGCGTCGAGGCCGCCGATCGGCAGCACCTGTTTTTCCTGCAGCACGCGCAGCAGGCGCGTCTGCAGCGTCGGCGGCATGTCGCCCACTTCGTCGAGGAACAGTGTCCCGTTGTGCGCCGACTCGAACAGGCCGGCCTTGCCCCCGCGGCGCGCGCCGGTGAAGGCGCCCTCTTCGTAGCCGAACAGCTCGCTCTCCAGCAGCGCTTCCGGAAACGCGGCGCAGTTGACCGCCACGAACGGGAACGCGCGGCGCGGGCTGGCGTCGTGCATGCCCTGCGCCAGCACTTCCTTGCCGGTGCCGCTCTCGCCGCCGATCAGCACGGTGGAATCGACCACGGCGTAGCGCCGCGCCAGCGTGCGCAGTTCGGTCATCACCGCGGAGGTGCCGGCGAGGTCGTCGAGGCTGTAGCGCACGCCCGCGGGCCGGGCGCGGCTGCGCGAGCGCAGGTTGCGGTCGACGCGCTGGATCGCGCTGGCGTCCTGGATGGTGAGCACCGCGCCGAGGGTGCCGGCTTCGCTGGCGATCGGGATGCGGTTGACCACCACCATCTTGTCGCCGAGCTTGTGGATCGCTTCCAGCTCCTTGTCGCCGCTCTGCATCACGCCTTCAAGCGACAGGTTGGGCGCCAGCGTCTGCAGCTTGCGGCCCACAGCGGCCGCGGCCGAGGTACCGAGGAATCGCTCCATGGCCGGATTGAACGACTGGATCCGCCCTTCCGCATCGACGGCGGCCACGCCCTCGTTCAGGTGCGCCAGGATAGTGTTGACATAGTCGCGCCGGGTCGATTCAATGCGGCGCAGCCGTGCGGCCTCGATCGCGTCTTCCAGCGCCATGCGCACCGAGTTGCCTGAATACAGGAACACGCCGGTCAGGCCGTAGCGGTCGGCCAGGTCGGTGACCAGCCCTGGGCCGACCACCACCTGGATGCCCTCCTGCTTGAGCGCCTTGACCCGCGCCACGGCATCGTCCTCGGTCAGGTAGGTATAGGCCGGGATCGCCAGCGAGAACGCGCGCACGAATTCATCGACCTCGGCATAGGTGGAGGCATGCGTGACCAGCGCGACCCGGGGCGAGATGCGGCGCGCGGTGGCGAGTGCGCTCATGACGTCGAAGCCCGTCACCTTGACCAGCACCACCGGCACGTCCACATGCTGCCGCAGGTAGGCGCCGTTGGAGCCGCCGGCGACCACCACATCGAGCCGGCCTTCGCGCACTTCACGCGATACCGCGCTGGCGGCGGCCTCGAAGCCCTTGCCGACGATGCGGAATTCCGCGCGCGCGGCATAGGACGGGATCAGGTCGGCAAAGGCACGTGCCAGGCGGCTGATGCCGATGGCCCAGATGCGCGGGCGGGCGGGCGTGGAGGCGGGAGGACTCATGGTGCGGTGCGGCGTGGGGAGCGGGTGAAACCCCGTCGGGACAGGCGTACAGTGCTGGCACATTGTCCGTCATGCCCGCCCCGATTTCAACTTTGAATTCGCGATTTGCGAATGTGAAATTCAAATGTGCTGAAATGAGGACATCCGGCATCGGCAAGATTTCACGCTGCTGCCCGCGAGGCCAGTCCTGACAAGGCTTTACGGCGATTCCAGCGACGTGCCCGCAAAGGCTGGCACACCCCTTGCGCTTATGGCTCCGTCTTGTTCACCTCAAACGCAAACGCCATGACCTACTCCGCTTCCGACCTCGCGCGCTCCGCAGGCGCCCGTTTCCGCCAGGCGCTTGCCGAAGAGCATCCGCTTCAGGTGGTCGGCACCATCAACGCCAACCACGCCCTGCTGGCCAAGCGTGCCGGCTACCGGGCCATCTACCTGTCCGGCGGCGGTGTCGCGGCCGGCTCGCTGGGCCTGCCCGACCTGGGCATCTCCAGCCTGGACGACGTCCTGACCGATATCCGCCGCATCACCGACGTGTGCGACACGCCGCTGCTGGTGGACGTCGACACCGGTTTCGGCGCTTCGGCCTTCAACGTGGCCCGCACCACCAAGTCGCTGATCAAGTTCGGCGCCGCGGCCATGCATATCGAGGACCAGGTCGGCGCCAAGCGCTGCGGCCACCGCCCCAACAAGGAAATCGTCACCCAGGGTGAAATGGTCGACCGCATCAAGGCCGCCGTCGACGCCCGCACCGACGAGAACTTCGTCATCATGGCCCGCACCGACGCGCTGGCCGTGGAAGGCCTGGACAGCGCCATCGAGCGCGCCGTGGCCTGCGTGGAAGCCGGCGCCGACGCCATCTTCCCGGAAGCCATGACCGACCTCGGCATGTATCGCAAGTTTGTCGACGCGGTGAAGGTGCCGGTGCTGGCCAACATCACCGAGTTCGGCGCCACGCCGCTGTTCACCACCGACGAACTGGGCGGTGCCGGCGTGTCGATGGTGCTGTACCCGCTGTCGGCCTTCCGCGCCATGAACAAGGCCGCGGAGAACGTGTACGCGGCCATCCGCCGCGACGGCACGCAGAAGAACGTGGTCGATACCATGCAGACCCGCTCGGAGCTCTACGAGAGCATCGGCTACCATGACTTCGAGCAGAAGCTCGACGCCCTGTTCGCACAAGGCAAGGGCAAGTAAGACACCATAGAGGCAGGCGCGGCCGGGCCGGGGCAGATCCCCTCCCGGCCGTTCGCCTGACAAAGACAGGCAACACCAGGCATCACACCAAGGAGACCCAGATGTCCGAAGCGCAACCGCTCGTCACTCCCAAGCCCAAGAAATCCGTCGCGCTGTCCGGCGTTGCCGCCGGCAATACCGCGCTGTGCACCGTTGGCCGTACCGGCAACGACCTGCACTACCGCGGCTATGACATCCTCGATATCGCCGAGACCTGCGAATTCGAAGAAATCGCCCACCTGCTGGTGCACGGCAAGCTGCCGACCAAATCCGAACTGGCCGCCTACAAGGCCAAGCTGAAGTCGCTGCGCGGCCTGCCCGCCAACGTCAAGGCCGCGCTGGAGTGGGTCCCCGCCAGCGCCCACCCGATGGACGTGATGCGCACCGGCGTGTCGGTGCTGGGCACCGTGCTGCCGGAAAAGGACGACCACAACACCCCGGGCGCGCGCGATATCGCCGACCGCCTGATGGCCAGCCTCGGTTCGATGCTGCTGTACTGGTACCACTACAGCCACAACGGCAAGCGCATCGAAGTGGAAACCGACGATGACTCCATCGGCGGCCACTTCCTGCACCTGCTGCACGGCGAAAAGCCGTCGGCGCTGTGGGTAAGCGCCATGAACACGTCGCTCAACCTGTACGCCGAGCACGAATTCAACGCCTCGACCTTCACCGCGCGCGTGATCGCCGGCACGGGCTCGGACATGTACTCGTCGATCGCCGGCGCGATCGGTGCGCTGCGCGGCCCCAAGCACGGCGGCGCCAACGAAGTCGCCTTTGAAATCCAGAAGCGCTACGACAACGCCGACGAGGCCCAGGCCGACATCACCCGCCGCGTCGAGAACAAGGAAGTCGTGATCGGCTTTGGCCACCCGGTGTACACCATCAGCGACCCGCGCAACCAGGTGATCAAGGAAGTGGCGAAGAAGCTGTCGAAGGATGCCGGCTCGATGAAGATGTTCGACATCGCCGAGCGCCTGGAAACCGTGATGTGGGACATCAAGAAGATGTTCCCGAACCTGGACTGGTTCAGCGCGGTGAGCTACCACATGATGGGCGTGCCGACGGCAATGTTCACGCCGCTGTTCGTGATCGCGCGTACGTCCGGCTGGGCCGCGCATATCATCGAGCAACGCATCGACAACAAGATCATCCGCCCGAGCGCCAACTACACCGGCCCGGAGAACCTGAAGTTCGTGCCGATCAAGGACCGCAAGTAAGACCGGCTGCCGGTTTGCCCTGCGTCGGGTTGCATTGATCCGGGCCTGCGGGCAAAGGGGGTAGTTGGTCGCTGACACGGGACCACTACCCCTTTTTCATACTTATATAGATTTCCCTACACCATGAATTCTGCAAACCGCAAACCGCTACCGGGCACCAAGCTGGATTACTTCGACGCGCGCGCCGCGGTCGAGGCCATCCAGCCGGGTGCCTACGACAAGCTGCCGTACACGTCGCGCGTGCTGGCAGAAAACCTGGTGCGCCGCTGCGATCCCGCCACGCTGACGGATTCGCTCAAGCAACTGATCGAGCGCAAGCGCGACCTCGACTTCCCGTGGTTCCCGGCGCGCGTGGTGTGCCACGACATCCTGGGCCAGACCGCGCTGGTGGACCTGGCCGGCCTGCGCGACGCCATTGCCGACCAGGGCGGCGACCCCGCCAAGGTCAACCCGGTGGTTCCGGTGCAGCTGATCGTCGACCACTCGCTGGCGGTGGAATGCGGTGGCTTCGACCCGCAGGCGTTCGAGAAGAACCGCGCCATCGAAGACCGCCGCAACGAAGACCGCTTCCATTTCATCGACTGGACCAAGAAGGCGTTCAAGAACGTCGATGTGATCCCGCCGGGCAACGGCATCATGCACCAGATCAACCTGGAGAAGATGTCGCCGGTGATCCACGCTGACAATGGCGTGGCCTATCCGGATACCTGCGTCGGCACCGACAGCCACACCCCGCACGTCGATGCGCTGGGCGTGATCGCCATTGGCGTGGGCGGCCTGGAAGCCGAGAACGTGATGCTCGGCCGCGCCTCGTGGATGCGCCTGCCGGATATCGTCGGCGTCGAGCTGACCGGCAAGCGCCAGCCCGGCATCACCGCCACCGACATCGTGCTGGCCCTGACCGAATTCCTGCGCAAGGAAAAGGTGGTCGGCGCCTACCTGGAATTCCGCGGCGAAGGCGCCTCCAGCCTGACGCTCGGCGACCGCGCCACCATCTCCAACATGGCGCCGGAATACGGCGCCACCGCGGCGATGTTCTTCATCGACGAGCAGACCATCGAATACCTGCGCCTGACCGGCCGCACCGACGAGCAGCTCAAGCTGGTCGAAACGTACGCCAGGGCCGCGGGCCTGTGGGCGGATTCGCTGCAGAACGCCGAATACGAGCGCGTGCTGAAGTTCGACCTGTCGAGCGTGGTGCGCAACATGGCCGGCCCGTCCAACCCGCACAAGCGCCTGCCGACCTCGGCGCTGGCCGAGCGCGGCATCGCCGTGGACCTGGACAAGGCCCGCGCGCAGGAAGCCGAAGGGCTGATGCCCGATGGCGCGGTGATCATCGCCGCCATCACCAGCTGCACCAACACCAGCAACCCGCGCAACGTGATCGCCGCCGCGCTGCTGGCACGTAACGCCAACGCGCGCGGCCTGACGCGCAAGCCGTGGGTCAAGTCGTCGCTGGCGCCTGGCTCCAAGGCGGTCGAGCTGTACCTGGAAGAAGCCAACCTGCTGCCTGACCTGGAAAAGCTCGGCTTCGGCATCGTCGCCTTTGCCTGCACCACCTGTAACGGCATGTCCGGCGCGCTCGACCCGAAGATCCAGCAGGAAATCATCGACCGCGACCTGTATGCCACCGCGGTGCTGTCCGGCAACCGCAACTTCGACGGCCGCATCCACCCGTACGCCAAGCAGGCCTTCCTGGCCTCGCCGCCGCTGGTGGTCGCCTACGCCATCGCCGGCACCATCCGCTTCGATATCGAAAAGGATGTGCTGGGCACGGACCAGGACGGCAAGCCGGTCTACCTGAAGGACATCTGGCCGACCGACGAAGAGATCGACGCCATCGTCAGGCAGAGCGTGAAGCCCGAGCAGTTCCGCAAGGTCTACGAGCCGATGTTCGCGCTGACCGCGGAAACCGGCGAGAGCGCCGCGCCGCTGTACGACTGGCGCCCGCAGAGCACCTATATCCGCCGCCCGCCGTACTGGGAAGGCGCGCTGGCCGGCGAGCGCACGCTGCAGGGCCTGCGTCCGCTGGCGGTGCTGGGCGACAACATCACCACCGACCACCTGTCGCCGTCGAACGCGATCCTGCTGAACAGCGCGGCTGGCGAGTACCTGGCAAAGATGGGCCTGCCGGAAGAGGACTTCAACTCGTACGCGACGCACCGCGGCGACCACCTGACCGCGCAGCGCGCCACCTTCGCCAACCCGACGCTGATCAATGAAATGGCCGTGGTCGATGGCCAGGTCAAGAAGGGTTCGCTGGCGCGCATCGAGCCGGAAGGCAAGGTCGTGCGCATGTGGGAAGCCATTGAGACCTACATGGACCGCAAGCAGCCGCTGATCATCATCGCCGGCGCGGACTATGGCCAGGGCTCGTCGCGCGACTGGGCCGCCAAGGGCGTGCGCCTGGCCGGCGTGGAAGTGATCGTGGCCGAGGGCTTCGAGCGCATCCACCGCACCAACCTGATCGGCATGGGCGTGCTGCCGCTGGAGTTCAAGCCGGGCGTGAACCGCCTGACGCTGGGGCTGGACGGCACCGAGACCTATGACGTTATCGGCGAACGCCAGCCGCGCGCCACGCTGACGCTGGTGGTGCATCGCAAGAATGGCGAGCGCATCGAAGTGCCGGTGACGTGCCGTCTCGACAGCGACGAGGAAGTATCGATCTATGAGGCTGGCGGTGTGCTGCAGCGGTTTGCGCAGGACTTTTTGGAGTCGAGCAAGGCGGCGGCGTAAACCACTGCTGCCGGTTTTCTCCCCTCTCCCGCTTGCGGGAGAGGGGAGAAAACAAGCGCTACGCTTTGCTTCCCCGCATTCGATTCGTAAGCTGTGCAAAGGCCCCCGGCCTAACCAGGACTAAAGACTCCATGGCCCACGTACCCCAGATCAAGATCCCCGCCACCTACATCCGTGGCGGCACCAGCAAGGGCGTGTTCTTCCGCCTGCAAGACCTGCCCGAGACCGCGCAGGTCCCCGGCCCTGCCCGCGACGCGCTGCTGATGCGCGTGATCGGCAGCCCCGACCCGTACGGCAAGCAGATCGACGGCATGGGCGGTGCCACCTCCAGCACCAGCAAGACCGTGATCGTGTCGAAGAGCACGCGCCCGGACCACGATGTCGACTACCTGTTCGGCCAGGTCTCGATCGACCAGTCCTTCGTCGACTGGAGCGGCAACTGCGGCAACCTGTCCGCAGCGGTCGGCCCGTTCGCCATCAGCGCCGGCCTGGTCGACCCCAGCCGCATCCCGCAGAATGGCATCGCTGTCGTGCGCATCTGGCAAGCCAATATCGGCAAGACCATCATCGGCCACGTGCCCATCACCAACGGTGAAGTGCAGGAAACCGGTGACTTCGAGCTCGACGGCGTGACCTTCCCCGCCGCCGAAGTGCAGCTCGAGTTCATGGACCCCGCCGCCGAGGAAGAAGGCGCCGGCGGCGCGATGTTCCCGACCGGCAACGTGGTCGACGACCTGGAGGTGCCGGGCGTCGGCACGCTCAAGGCGACCATGATCAACGCCGGCATCCCGACCATCTTCGTCAATGCGGAGAGCATCGGCTATACGGGCACCGAACTGCAGGACGCCATCAACAGCGATACCAGGGCGCTGGCGATGTTCGAGACCATCCGTGCCTACGGCGCGCTGCGCATGGGCCTGATCAAGGACGTGGACGAGGCCGCCAAGCGCCAGCACACGCCCAAGGTGGCCTTCGTGGCCAGGCCGGTGGACTACACCGCCTCCAGCGGCAAGAAGGTGGCAGCGGCCGACGTGGACCTGCTGGTGCGCGCGCTCTCTATGGGCAAGCTGCACCACGCAATGATGGGCACGGCAGCCGTTGCCATCGGCACCGCGGCGGCCATCCCCGGCACGCTGGTCAACCTGGCTGCCGGCGGTGGCGAACGCAACGCGGTGCGTTTCGGGCACCCGTCCGGCACGCTGCGCGTGGGCGCCGAGGCGCAGCAGGCCGATGGCGAATGGGTCGTAAAGAAGGCCATCATGAGCCGCAGCGCGCGCGTGCTGATGGAAGGCTGGGTGCGCGTGCCGGGCGACGCGTTCTGAGCTGAGCCCCTCCCGCGAGGCCGTTCATGTCCACCGGCACGCCATCCGCGCAACGCCCCGATCCGGACCAGGTGCTGGTCGACATCGCCGACTATGTCACCCGCTACGAGATCAAGAGCGGCCTCGCCTACGATACCGCCCGCAACTGCCTGATCGACACGCTCGGTTGCGGGCTCGAAGCCCTGTCCTACCCGGCCTGCACCAAGCTGCTCGGCCCCATCGTCCCGGGCACGATCGTGCCCAACGGCGCGCGCGTGCCCGGCACCCAGTTCCAGCTCGACCCGGTCCAGGCCGCGTTCAACCTCGGCACGATGATCCGCTGGCTGGATTTCAACGACACCTGGCTGGCGGCCGAATGGGGCCATCCGTCCGACAACCTCGGCGGCATCCTGGCCACCGCCGACTGGATCTCGCGCAATAACCTCGCCGCCGGCCGCAAGCCGCTGACGATGAAGGCCGTGCTCACGGCCATGATCAAGGCGCATGAGATCCAGGGCTGCATCGCGCTGGAGAACTCGTTCAACCAAGTGGGGCTGGACCACGTGGTGCTGGTCAAGGTGGCCTCCACTGCCGTGGTCGCGCAGATGCTGGGGCTGACGCGCGACGAGATCATCAATGCGGTCTCGCTGGCCTGGGTCGATGGCCAGAGCCTGCGCACCTATCGCCATGCGCCCAATACCGGCAGCCGCAAGAGCTGGGCCGCGGGCGATGCCACCAGCCGCGCGGTGCGTCTGGCGCTGATCGCGCGCACCGGGGAAATGGGCTACCCGTCGGCGCTGACGGCAAAGACCTGGGGCTTCTATGACGTGCTGTTCAAGGGCCAGCCGTTCAGGTTCCAGCGGCCCTACGGCTCGTACGTGATGGAGAACGTGCTGTTCAAGATCTCGTTCCCCGCCGAGTTTCATGCACAGACGGCGGTGGAAGCCGCCATGCAGCTGCATGGGGCGCTCGCGCGCGCAGGGCGCTCGGCGGCGGATATTGCAGCCATCACCATCCGCACCCACGAGGCCTGCCTGCGCATCATCGACAAGAAGGGCCCGCTCAGCAATCCCGCCGACCGCGACCATTGCATCCAGTACATGGTGGCGGTGCCATTGCTGTTCGGCCGCCTGACCGCCGCGGACTATGAGGATGACGTCGCGGCCGATCCGCGCATCGACGCGCTGCGCGGCAGGATCGCCTGCCGGGAAGACCCCGCGCTGACGCACGACTACCACGACCCGGACAAGCGCTCGATCGCCAATGCACTGACCCTCACGCTGAACGACGGCACCGTGCTGGACGAAGTGCTGGTCGAATATCCCCTCGGGCACAAGCGCCGGCGCGCCGAAGGCATCCCGCTGCTGGTGGAGAAATTCCGCACCAACCTGGCGCGGCGTTTCCCGCCGAAGCAGCAGCAGGCGATCCTGGCGGTATCGCTGGACCAGGCTCGCTTGGAGGCGATAGCCGTGAACGACTACCTCGATATGTATGCGATTTAGGTTATCGGGTACGGTGTTTCATGCCGAATCGGCATAACCCCTGAAGATTCTCCTAACGTATAGTCTCAGCCGCTGCCCGCCCGGCGCTCTCGCGCCCGCGGCGGCAAGCCGTCGAAGGAAGACGGACCGCACCGCACCACCCACAAGGTCTGCCGTGCCGTTCCGATCGTGCCTGTACGTGCCTACACGTCCGTATAACATCCGAGGAGAACCATGAAGAACTTTGCCCGCGCCACTACGCTGGCCGCTGCCCTGCTTTCCGCCAGCCTGATCACCGCTACGGCCCATGCACAGCCGGCAACGGCCGCCGCGCCGGCCACGGCCCAGGCCGAAGCCCGCAAGGCCAATATCGTCATCATCGGTACCGGCGGCACCATTGCCGGCGCCGGCGCCTCGGCCATCAATACCGCGGCCTACCAGTCCGCCGTGGTGCCGGTCGACAAGATCATCGCCTCGGTCCCGGAAGTCTCCAAGGTCGCCAACGTCAAGGGCGAGCAGATCTTCCAGATCGGCTCGGAAAGCTTCAACAACGAACGCCTGCTGAAGCTGGGCAAGCGCGTGTCGGAGCTGCTCAAGCAGCCTGACGTCGACGGCATCGTCATCACGCACGGCACCGATACCATCGAGGAAACCGCGTACTTCCTCAACCTGACGCTGAAGAGCGACAAGCCGGTGGTGGTGGTCGGCTCGATGCGCCCGGGTACGGCGTTGGGCGCGGACGGCGCGCTCAACCTGTATGACGCGGTGCTGGTGGCCTCCAATCCGGCATCGAAGGGCAAGGGCACGCTGGTGGTGCTGAACGACGAGATCCACACGGGCCGCGACGTCACCAAGAGCAATACCTTCAAGGCCGAGACGTTCCGCTCGCAGTTCGGCCCGCTGGGCTACGTGGTGGAAGGCCGCTCGCTGTTCTACCGCCTGCCGGCGCGCCCGCACACGCTGCAGACCGAGTGGGATATCGACAAGATCGACAAGCTGCCTGAAGTGGCCGTGGTCTACGCCTACGGCAACGTCAACCCGGCCAGCATCGATGCCGCGGTGAAGAACGGCGCCAAGGCCATCGTCTACGCCGCCACCGGCAACGGCAGCGTCGGCGACTACATGGTCGAGCCGCTCAAGGCGGCGCGCGCCAAGGGCGTGCAGATCGTGCGTGCCTCCCGCACCGGCAGCGGCGTGGTGGTCCGCAATGCGGAGCAGCCGGACGACAAGTACGACTGGATCGTCACCGACGACCAGCTGCCGCAGAAGGCGCGCATCCTGATGGCGCTGGCGCTGACCAAGACTAACGACGCGAAGGCGCTGCAGCAGATTTTCTGGAAGTATTGATGGCGGCGTGGGCGTGGCCGGGTCGATACCCTACGCGCCCCGCCCTCTCCGGCGAGCCCTTTCCTGCTTGCGGGACAGGGCCTTGCTCTGCAGCGATTCCTCCACAAGCCGCCCGCTTTTGATGGAAGCGGATCGCGCCAGCGCACTGGCGCGCCTTGGTGTGGAGTAGTAGTTCTGGCGGTTAATTGCGTTTTTGAAGGAGACGCCAGCGCTCTTGCGCTGGCCCGGCGACTCAGAACATGGCGCTGCTCATCAACGCTTTAGCCACCAGCACGCCTTCGTCAGCGGCCTCGGCGTAGACCGACACCTCTGTCGCCACCTGCCGCCGGCCGCGCCGCACCACGGTTGCCACGGCGCGCAATGCCGCCCCCTGCGCCGGCGCAAGGTACTGGATCGACAGCGAACTGGTCGCCCCACCCTTCACTTCGTCGGCACTGGCGCCGGACGCTGCCGCCGCCGCGCCGGCAATATCGATCAGCGTGGCGATCACCCCGCCGTGCACGGTGCTGCCATGGGTCACGTTGGTCGGCAAGAACGGCATCTCCAGCTCGACGTGTTCAGGCGCCAGGCTCGCCAGCCGCACGCCCAGCGCCCGCGCGACCGGAGAGCCAAGCAGGATGTTGTCGATCATCGCGTGCATGCGGGGGTCGACGATGGCATCGCGGCGCGACGGTGCGAGAGTGGCGATGGCTTGCGGCATGGGGCGCTCCTTCAGGTGGTCAGTGATCGAGGCTATGCCAGCCAGCGTAGGGGAATGCTGCGAGCGGCTCAATTACGTCGCACATAGTTGTGCGGCAGTGGCGCCGCCGATGCGCAGCATGGCTCATATCGCGCACATCACGGAGCGACCAGATCCGGGCATTTGCCCCGCTACGCGGCCGGATGAAAACGCAGCGGCTGTGAATACACCTACACGGGGACAGGCCCCTATTCCCATGCCCGGGCACGAATGCTATCGTGCAGCGGCTTGCCGGTGCCTCAGCACCCCGCCTGCCGGCAAGGCATCTACAGGATTGCGTACCCCCGCTATGTCGAGA
The DNA here is from genome assembly GCF_015549295.1 of Cupriavidus sp. IK-TO18. Lineage (NCBI taxonomy): Bacteria > Pseudomonadati > Pseudomonadota > Betaproteobacteria > Burkholderiales > Burkholderiaceae > Cupriavidus > Cupriavidus sp. IK-TO18. Next base: position 470,398 of record NZ_JADGMP010000007.1, on the reverse strand, counting down.
CAGATTCCCCCACTCAACCCGCTCAGGGCGTTCGAAGTGGCTGCCCGGCATCTGAGCTTCACGCGGGCCGCGGAGGAATTGTTCGTCACACCGTCGGCGGTCAGCCACCAGATCAAGGCACTGGAAGAAAGCCTGGGCGTGCAGCTGTTTATCCGCGAGGCCAAGGCGCTGGTGCTGACACCGGCCGGCAACGCCTACCTGCCCAGCGTGCAGCTGGCCTTCAAGCAACTCGCCGACGCCACGCACCGCCTGCACAGCAAGGACCGCCCGGCGCTGAAGGTCAACATGCCGCCCACGTTCGCGGTCAAATGGCTGATCCCGCGCATGGACCGCTTCATGAAGGCGCACCCGGACATCGACCTGAAGGTGTCCACCTCGAACCATCGCATCGACTTCGAGCGCGACGATTTCGACATGGCGATCCGCTATGGCCGCGGCGATTACCCCGGCCTGCACTGCGAGCTGTGCATGGCGGTCGAAGTCATTCCCGTGTGCAGTCCGGCGCTGCTGCAAGGTTCGCAGCCGCTCGAGACACCGTCCGACCTGAAGCACCATACGCTGCTGCACGACGACAGCACGTATACGGACGTGAGCAACCCTGACTGGGCGATGTGGCTGGAGCATGCCGGCGTGACCGATGTCGACGCCAGCCGCGGGCCATCGTTCTGGCCGAGCCACCTGGTCATCAACGCCGCGCTCAATGGCCTGGGCGTGGCGCTGGTGAAGAAGAACTGGATCGAGCAGGACCTGGCTGAAGGCCGCCTGGTGCGCCTGTTCGAATCGATCCGGCTGCCGGTCGAGTTCTCTTACTTCGTGGTGTTCCCGAAGGAGCGGCTGGAGGATCGCCGCATCCGCAGCTTCACCGACTGGATCCGCGCGGAAGTGTCGGCGGACCAGCAGCAGCCGGCCCCCGTCTGAGCACAGCTTGCGGGGCGCGTCCCGCAAGCTGCACGCGCCTGGCCGCGCGAGGTCAGGCCGCGGCGGGCATCGATGCCGCCTTCTTCTGCACGCGTGCGCGCAAGCGCTCGACATCGACCACGAAGCGGCGATGCGTGCCGCTGCAAACCCGCTCCACCGCATCGTCGGCGGTCACGCTGAAGGTGACACTGCGGCCATCGATGGCCGTGATCTCGGCGTGGATGCGCACCTCGCCGCCCAGCGGCGTGGCCCCGGTGTGTTGCACCGACACTTCCGCGCCCACCGAGCTTTCGCCGTCATCGAGAAAGCCTTGCAGGAAATCGAGGCAAGTCTGTTCGATATCGCGTACCAGCTCGGGCGTGGCGTAGATGCGCAGGCTTTCGCCGAGGAAATCGATGGTGCGCTGGCGGTCGACCGTCAGCGTGCGCGCGCAGGTCGCGCCCGGTTCCAATCCGTTTTTCATAAGTGGTCCTTTCATGTGTAGGGACGAATCCGCCCGCGCCGCCAAGGCGCAAGCCGGGCGGGTGGCGGATCCTTGCACTGCATGGCTACAGGCGATAGCAGCGCGCGGCGTTGTCGTGCCACAGCGCGCGCTGCTGTTCGGGCGGATAGATGGCGATGGCGGCGCGGAAGCCTGCCACGATGGTGTCGTAGCTCGCTACCAGGCTGTCCACCGGATAGTTGCTGGCGAACATGCAGCGTTGCGCGCCGAAGATGGCGATGGCGTCGCGGATCACCGGCACATTGTCGGCCTGCGTCCAGGGTTTTCCCGGCAATCCCAGGCCCGAGATCTTCACGGCGACATTGGGCTGCCCGGCCAGCTCGGCCATCGCGGCACGCCAGCCGGCCAGGCCGGCCTCACTGCGGTCGGCCGGCAGCCCGGTATGGTTCAGGATCAGCACCGTGCCCGGGAAATCCCGTGCCAGCGCAGCCGCCTGATCCAGGTTCCACCACGGCGCCTGCAGGTCGAAGGACATGCCATGCCGGGCCAGCAACGCATAGCCACGCCGCCAGCGCTCATCGTCCATCGAGCCCGGCACGCCGCGCCGCGCATCCTCGCGCCGCGCCGCGGTCACCGGCTTGTTGCGGATGCCGCGCATCATCGCGCAGGCGGCATGGCCTGCCAGCACTTCCTCGACATCGCCGCGGTCAAGCTGGGCATGGCCGACGATCACCGTTGGCCGTCCCGTCTGCGCGGCGAGCTGCGTCAGCCAGGCGGTCTCGTCGACGGGATTGGCGCGCGCCCATTCGGCTTCGACATGCACCGTCTTCACCGGCGCGCAGCCAGCCGTATCGCGGGCGAGATCCTCGGGAAGGTAGCTCCTGCGCAGCGCCGAATAGTCGCCATAGCGGAAGTTCGGCACCGTTTCGCCCTGCAGCCACGGGTACGGGTTGATCGCCAGGTTCCAGAAATGCTGGTGCGCGTCGATAAAGGGCTCGACGGACGCCGCGCCCGCCGCGGGTGTGTCGCGCATGGGCCTACTCCTTGACGCTGATGCGGCTGGCGAGCTGCTTGAACTGCGCCGACTCCTTCACCATGGCCGCCTGCAGCGTCACGTCATCGGCATAGGTATCGGTGCTGAAATGCAGCTTCTCCAGCGTCTGGCGCATCACCGGCTCCTGCACGGATTTCGCGATCGCCGTCTTCAGTACCGCGATCACCTCCGGCGGCGTGCCCTTCGGTGCCGAGATGCCGCGCCAGATCCCCATCGACAGGTCGATATTGCGCTCCTTCAGCGTGGGCACGTTCTCGAAGCCGCTGACCCGCTTGTCGGCCATCACCGCCAGCACCTTGAGCTTGCCCGCGGCGACATGCGTGAAGACCTCCGCCGTGCTGACCGTGACCGCGTCGATATGCCCGCCCAGCAGCGCGAGCGTGGCGGGAGCACCGCCGGCATAGGGGATATGGTTGAACTTCGCGCCGGTCTTGTCTGCCAGCGCGGCGGCTGCCATATGCCATGCGGAGCCCTGCCCGGCATTACCCACGCGGATATTGGCGTCCGGCTTGCGCGCATCGGCGACAAACTGCTCGATCGTGCTCCACGGCGCCTCGGCCCGGACCGCCACGGCGGCCGGGTCCGCGTTCAGGCGTGCGATGGGGACCAGGTCCTGGTAAGTGAACTTGGCCAGCCCGAGGTAGTTCAGGAAGGTCAGCTCGCTGGACGACAGCACCAGCTTGTAGCCGTCCGGCTTCGCGTGGACCACTTCGCCCAGGCCTACCGAGCCGGTAGCACCCGGCTTGTTGATGACGACGATCGGCTGCGGCAGGTGTTTCGCGGCCGCGGCGGACAGCGCGCGCGCTACCACGTCCGCCCCGCCGCCTGCCTGCCACGGCACGATCAGCTCGATGCGCCGGCTGGGGTAGGTTTCCGCACTCGCCGTGGCCGCGCCGCCCAACAGGGCCGGCAGCCCCAGCACCACGGCCACGGGCATCGCCCAGCGCCGCATCAGCGAACGTGAAATCGTCATGGTTGTCTCCTGTCTTTTATCGGTATAGATGATCGGTATGGATGATGGCCGCGGTGCGCTCAGGCGGCGCCGCGTTCCAGTTCCTGTGCGCGGGCCGGTGCGCCGAACGCCCCCTGCGCCCGCAGCCGCGTGACGGTGGCGGCGTCCAGGCCGAACTCCCCCAGCACTTCATCGGTATGCTGGCCCAGCAGCGGCGCCGGATAGCGCACCTGCTGCGGCGTGCCGCTCAGCTTGACCGGAAAGCCCAGCGCCTTGACCCGCCCTTCGACCGGGTGGTCGATCTCCAGCACCATGTCCCGCGCCACCGCCTGTTCGCTGGCCAGCGCTTCGTCGTAGGTGAAGATCGGCGCCGCCGGCACACCGGCCGCGAGCAGCGCATCGACCCACTGCGCCGCCGGCTTGCGCGCGAATTCTGCCTCAATTTCAGGGATCAGCGCGGCGCGGTTGCGGATGCGGGCGGCGTTGTCGGTAAAGCGCGGGTCGGCAAGCAGGTCGGGCCGCTCGATCACCTCGCACAGCGCGGCCCACAGCTTGGGATTGGCCGCGCCGATGACAAAATGCCGGTCGGCGGCCCGCACCGCCTGGTACGGCGCGCTCATGCGGTTGGCGCTGCCGATCGGCACCGGCACGTCGCCGGTGCCCCAGAACTCGGCCGACTCCCACACCGACAGCCCCAGCGCCGTCTCGAACAGCGATGCATCCACGTATTGCCCCTGCCCGGTATGCTCGCGCCCCATCAGCGCGCTGAGGACGCCATAGGCGGTGAACAGCCCGGCCCCCAGGTCGGCGATCGGCACGCTGGCCTTGACCGGCGGCGCGTCCGGGTGGCCCATCACGCTCATCACGCCGGACATGGCCTGCGCGATCAGGTCCAGCCCCGGGCGCCGCGACCACGGCCCGGTCTGGCCGAAGCCGGAGATGCTGGCATAGACCAGGCGCGGGTTGATCTCGCGCAGCACCGCATAGTCGATCTTCAGGCGAGCGGCCACGCCCGGACGGTTGTTCTCCACCAGCACGTCGGCGCCGCGCACCAGTTCATAGAAGGCCTCGAGGCCGGCCGGGTTCTTCAGGTCGATCTCGACACTGCGCTTGTTGCGGTTCAGCGCCAGGAAGCCGCCGCTGTCGTCGCCCTTGAGCCGGAAGCCCATCGACTTGCGGGTCTGGTCGCCGGCGCCCGGCGCTTCGACCTTGATGACGTCGGCGCCCATGTCGCCCAGCAGCATGCAGCAGAACGGACCCGCCATGATCTGGCTGACGTCCAGGACCTTGATTTTCGATAACGGCAAATTCATGGATACCACCTGAGGTTGGAGCGGCCGCATGGAAATGGCGGCGCCGCGGTGCTTGGAGTGAAGGTGTTTTCAACGGCCCACGAACTGCGGCCGGGTCTTGTCGATGAAGGCGCGGTGGCCGATGCGGAAATCCTCGGTATCGAAGCAGGCATAGGACTCGGCATGCTCTTCCGGACGCAGCGGCGTGGGGTCGAGCAGCCTGCGCACGAACTGCTTGTGCCAGCGCGCCACCAGCGGCGCGCCGGCGGCAATGCGCCGTGCCGCCGCGTAGGCTTCGTCCGGCACGGCCTCGTCTGCCACCACGCGGTTGACCAGGCGCTTGTGCAGGGCCTCGTCGGCATCGAATACGCGGCCCTCCAGGACGATTTCCAGCGCGGTCGCCGGTCCCGCCAGCGCCACCAGCCCGCCGAGTTCGCCATACGACATCACCAGCCCGAGCCGGTTGACCGGCACGCCGAAGCGGCTCGACCTGCCGCAGATGCGCAGGTCGCACATCGACGCGATTTCCAGCCCGCCGCCGACGCAGGCGCCCTGGATCAGCGCGATGGTCGGGTGCCGGCATTCGGCGATGGCGCGCATGGTGGCGTTGGTGATCACGCCGTACTGCTGCGCCTGCGCGGCGTTGGCGCGCATGGTGTCGAACTCGGCGATGTCGGCGCCGGCGGCGAAGGCCTTGTCGCCGGCGCCGCGCAGCACCACGCAGCGCAGCGTGTCGTCGGCCGACAGGCCCTGGATGGCTTGAGTCAGGCCCTGCCACATGGACAGGTCCATGGCATTGAGCTTGTCCGGATTGTTCAGCGTGATGGTGGCGACCTGCGCGTCGCGCTCGATCAGGATGGGTTGTCTCATGGTTGTCGTTGGTGTGGAGGAGGCCCGTCGGGTGCGGGCGGTGGTCCGGAATCCGGCTGGTCTGCGCCAGTCTAGGGCCCGCGCCGCGCGCCGCAAAACGAGAAAATCTCAGCGCCGCTTCAAGAAAAACTAGGCGTCCGGTGCTGTGAGTTTTTCTTGGGGTTGCTTCAAGTAAATCCACGTTGTGACCCGCGCCCCTTGTTCCTAGACTTCGTCACCAATGCAGCCGGCCCGCCCCGCAGCGTCCGGCCCACCCCACACAGCATGGAGACAAGATGGCCCTGATCCACTACATCACCCAGATCCAGATCGACTTCGGCGCGATCGGGCTGCTGGCCCAGGAATGCGAACGCATCGGCATCACGCGCCCGCTGGTGGTCACCGACGCCGGCGTCAAGGCCGCCGGCATCGTGCAGCGCGTGCTGGAGCAGCTGCGCCCCGGCTGCGAGGCGGTGATCTACGACGGCACGCCGTCCAACCCGACCGAAGCCGCCATGCGCGAGGCCATGCGCCTCTATGGCGAGTACCGTTGCGACGGCATCATCGCGGTGGGCGGCGGCTCGCCGATCGACCTGGCCAAGGGAGTGGCGGTCTGCGCCACCCACGACGGCCCGCTGCGCCAGTTCGCCGCGATCGAGGGCGGCGTGGCGCGGATCACGGCGTCCACCGCACCGGTGATCGCGATCCCCACCACGGCCGGCACCGGCAGCGAAGTCGGCCGCGGCGCCGTGCTGATCCTCGACGACGGACGCAAGGTCGGCGTGCTGTCGCCCTACCTGGTGCCGCGCGTGGCGATCTGCGACCCGGAACTGACGCTGGGCCTGCCGCCGATGCTGACGGCGGCCACCGGCATGGATGCCATTGCGCATTGCCTGGAAACGTTCATGGCGCCGGCCTTCAACCCGCCCGCCGACGGCATCGCGCTCGATGGCCTGCGCCGCGCCTGGCTGCATATCGAGCGCGCGCGCCGCGATCCGCAGGACCGTGCCGCGCGCCTGGCCATGATGAGCGCATCGATGCAGGGCGCGCTCGCGTTCCAGAAGGGGCTGGGCTGCGTGCACAGCCTGAGCCATGCGCTGGGCGGGCTGATGCCGACGCTGCACCACGGCACCCTGAACGCCGTACTCCTGCCGGCGGTGATCCGCTTCAACGCCGACGCGCCGTCGATGCAGGCCGATGACAAGCTTGGGCGCATCGCGCAGGCCATGGGACTCCCCGATGCCAGCGCCGTCGCCCCGGCCATCACCGGCATGAACCGGCGCCTGGGCCTGCCCGCGGGCCTGCGCGAGATGGGCGTCGATGCGGCGCTGTTCCCGCGCGTCATCGACTACGCGCTGGCCGACCACTGCCACAAGACCAACCCGCGCGAGGCCAGCGCCCAGGACTACCTGGCGCTGCTGCAGGCGTCCTTGTAAGGCGCCGGCACTTCCCTACACCAACAACAACATCAGGAGACAACGCATGCGACGTCGCACATTGCTGTGCGCGGGCGCGGCCGCCTTGGCCACGCCGCTGGCAGCCTGGTCCCAGGCACTGCCGACCGGCCCGATCCGCATCATCGTGGGATTCCCGCCCGGCGGCGGCACCGACGTGATGGCGCGCGTGATCGCGCAGCAGCTCTCGGCGCTGTGGCGGGTGCCGGTCATCGTCGAGAACCGGCCAGGCGCCGCCGGCGTGGTCGCCGCCGAGTACACCGCGCGCCAGGCGCCGGACGGCACCACGCTGCTGATGACCAATATCAGCAACCATGCCATCGCACCCAGCCTGTACCCGAAGCTGGGCTACTCGGTGGAGAAGGACTTCACGCCGGTCATGCTGGTCGGCGTCACGCCCAACCTGCTGATCTGCCATACCGGCGGGCGCGCGCGCTCGGTGGCCGACGTGGTCGCGCTGTGCCGCAGCCAGCCGGGCAAGATCACCTTTGGCTCGTCCGGCGCCGGCGCGGCGCAGCACCTGGCGCTGGAGATGTTCAAGCTGCGCGCCGGCGTGGATGCGCTGCACGTGCCGTATCGCGGCTCGGCGCCGATGCTGACCGACCTGATCGGCGGCCAGATCGACTTCAGCTTCGAGACCATGACTTCCGCCACGCCGCAGATCCAGGGCGGCAAGGTGGTGGCGATCGCGCAGACGCGCACGCGCCGCGCGGCCAGTTATCCCAATGTGCCGACGCTGGCGGAATCGGGCTTTCCCGGCTTCGATGCCGGCACCTGGTACGGGCTGGTCGGCCCCGCCGGGCTGCCCGCGGCCATGGTCCAGCGCATGAACGCGGACCTGAACAAGGTGCTGGCGATGCCCGACGTGGCGGGCAAGCTCGCCGGCTTCGGTGCCGAGGACGGCGGCGGCAGCGCGGCGCGCTTCGCGCAGTTCATCGCCACGGAGCGCGCCAAGTGGGCGCGCGTGGTCAAGGACGCCAACGTGAAGGTGTGACATGACACGACGCATCTCGGTTGAGGAAACCCTGCCGCGCGACGCGGACCACGCCTTGCTGGTGGGACGCGCGTGGCTGCCCGGCCCGCGCGGGGGCCCCGTGACGGTAGTCGTGCGCGGCGCGGAATTGTTCGATATCACGGCCACCGCGCCCACGATTGCCGGCCTGCTGGCGCTGCCTGACTGCGCCGAACGCGTGCGGCAGGCCACCGGGCCTTCGCTGGGGCTGCTGCAGGACTGGCTCTACTCGACCTGCGCGCACGGGCCGGACCCGGAGCATCGCCACCTGCTGGCGCCGAACGACCTGCAGGTGGTCAAGGCCGCCGGCGTGACCTTTGCCGCCAGCCTGGTCGAGCGCGTGATCGAGGAGCGCGCGCGCGGCGACGCGGCCAGCGCCGCCGCGGTGCGCGAGAGCGTCAGCGCCATCATCGGCACGGGCCTTGCCGCCATTCGCCCGGGTTCGCCCGAAGCCATGCGCATCAAGGATGTGCTGGTCGCGCAGGGGTTGTGGTCGCAATACCTGGAAGTCGGCATCGGCCCGGACGCGGAGATCTTCACCAAGGCCGCGCCGCTGTCATCGGTGGGCACCGGCGTGGATGTGGGCCTGCATCCGGCATCGACCTGGAACAACCCCGAGCCGGAGGTGGTGCTGGCGGTCTCGCCGCGCGGCGAGATCGTCGGCGCGGCGCTGGGCAACGACGTCAACCTGCGCGACTTCGAAGGCCGCAGCGCACTGCTGCTGGGCAAGGCCAAGGACAACAACGCGTCCTGCGGCATCGGCCCGTGGATCCGGCTGTGCGATGCGCATTTCGGCATCGACGAGATCGCGCGGACCGAGATCGGCCTGACCATCGAAGGCGAGGATGGCTTCGTGCTGCATGGCGCCAGCGCGATGACGCAGATCAGCCGTTCGCCGCAGGAACTGGTGGCGCATGCGATGGGCGCGCACCACCAATACCCCGACGGCATGATGCTGTTCTGCGGCACGCTGTTCGCGCCGGTGCAGGATCGCGACGCAGCTGGCGCCGGCTTTACCCATCACCCGGGCGACCGCGTCAGCATTTCGGCGGCGCACTTCGGCGGCCTGGTGAACTGGGTCCGCACCAGCGACGCGCTGCCGCCGTGGACCTTCGGCATCGGCGCGCTGATGGACAGCCTCGCCCGGCGTGGCCTGCTGCATCCGCCGCCCTGATCGCCTCCCGCCCCTGATCCGCCCCTGTATGGGGGCACCGAGAGCCCGGCGCACATCGACCAGGCCGCATCACAAAACCCAGGAGACACCATGAAACACGTTATCCCGCATATCGTGCTGGCAGCGCTATTGTCCGTTGCCGGCGTGGCACAGGCACACGCACAGACACCGGCACCGGTAAAGCTGCGCTTCGCCCATACCGTTCCGGAAACCGATTCGCAGCACCTGGCCGCACTCGCCTTCAGCAAGAAGGTCAGGGAGCGCACCCAGGGCGGCGTCGAGATCCAGGTCTTTGCCAACAGCCAGCTCGGCAACGACACCACCCTGGTCACCGGCGTGCGCAGCGGCACCATCGATATCGGCGCCACCGGCAATCCCTTTGTCACCGGCCTGGCGCCACGCCTGAACGTGCTCGACCTGCCCTACCAGTTCGAGGACGGCCCCTCGGCCTACAAGGTGCTGGACGGCCCGGTCGGCCGTTCATTGCTGGAAGAACTGGGCGCCCACCGCATCAAGGGCCTGGCCTTCTGGGAGATCGGCTTCCGCAGCCTGGGCAACAACAAGCGACCGGTCAGCAAGGCCGAGGACATCCGCGGCCTGAAGATCCGCACCACGCCCAACCCGTCGCATATCAAGGCCTTCCAGCTGCTGGGCGCGAGCCCGCAGCCGATGCCGTTCGCCGAGGTCTTCGGCGCGCTGGAATCCGGCGCGGTCGACGGCCAGGAGAATCCGCCCACGCTGATGGTCTCGGCCAAGATGTACGAGGTGCAGAAGTACGTGTCGATGACGCGCCACGCCTATACCGCGCTGGTGGTGCTGATGAACAAGGCGAAGTTCGACGGGCTCAGGCCCGAGTACCAGAAGGTGCTGCTGGAAGAGGCCGCTGCCGCCGCCACCTACCAGCGCAAGCTCAACGCCGACAACGAGGCTGCGGCTATCGCCACGCTGCGTGCCAGGGGCGTGCAGGTCAACGAGCATCCCGACAACGCCGGCATCCGCAAGGTGGTGCGCGAGGAGACGCGCCAGCTGTTCGTGCAGAAGAACGGCGACGCCGTGCTGCGCGCCATGGACGCCCAGCGCTAGGAGGCCGGCCATGTCCGCATTGCCAGCTGCCATCGTCGACGCCCACCATCACCTTTGGCGGCTCGGCCCGGCACGCTATCCCTGGCTGCAGGAGCGGTACGACGCCGCAGCGTTTTTTCTTGGCGACTACGCCGCGCTGCGGCAGGACTTCGATCCGGCCGACTACCTGCGCCAGTGGGACGGCCTGCCCCTGGCCGCCAGCGTCCACGTGGAAGCCGAGCGGCATGCCGACGAATCGGTGGCCGAGACCGCGTGGCTGCATCAGGTCCACGCGCGCCACGGCTTTCCCAATGCGGTAGTCGCGCATGCCGACTTCAACAGCGACACGCTGGCGGCACAGCTGCGCGCGCACCAGGCCTTCCCGCTGGTGCGGGGCGTGCGGTGCAAGCCGCGCACCAGCCAGTCAGCGGATGCCAGCGTGCGCGGCCAGCCCGGCACGCTGCAGGACCCGCGCTGGCTCTCCGGGCTGCAGCGGCTGGCCGGGCATGGCCTGGCGTGGGACCTGCGGGTGCCGTGGTGGCATCTGGAGGAAGCCGCCGAGGCGATCGCCGCGGTGCCGGGGCTTGCCGTGGTGGTGGAACACACCGGCCTGCCGTGGGACCGCACTGAAGCGGGCCTGTCCGGCTGGCGCCGCGGGCTGGCGGCGCTGGCCAGCCTGCCCGGGGTGCACCTGAAGCTGTCCGAGTTCGGCTTGCCGGGCGCGTCGTGGGATCGCGCCGGCAATGTCGGCGTCATCCGCCAGGCGCTGGAGATCTTCGGCTGGCAGCGCTGCATGTTCGCCAGCAACCTGCCCGTGTCGGGGCTGCGCGCATCGCTGCATGAAATCGTCAATACCGTCGCGGCGGCGCTGGAAGGCCTGCCCGACGCCGCCGCGCAGGCGGTTTGGCACGACAACGCCATGCGCTTTTACCGGATCGGGGCAACCGCGCGACGCCTGCGCTGACCCCCGTCCACCCAGGAGTCCTCAATCATGAACCGAATTACGCTGCGCCTGATCCAGGGCGCGATGGTCGCCATGATGGCCGCCATGATCGTGCTGGTCTTTGGCAACGTGGTGCTGCGCTACGTCTTCAATTCCGGCATTGCCTTCTCCGAGGAAGCCTCGCGCTTCATCTTCATGTGGCTGACGCTGACCGGCGCCCTGCTGGTGATGCATGACAAGGCCCACCTGGGGATGTCCACCGTGGTATCGCGGCTGGGCGAGACCGGGCAGCGTGCCTGCCGCCTTCTCGCCGACGCGGGCGCGCTGGGCTGCTGCCTGCTGCTGGCCCATGGCGCCTGGCAGCTGGTGGCGATCGGCATGGACGACCGCGCACCCGTCACCGGCGTGCCGCTGGGCGTGGTCTATGCCTGCCTGCTGGTGTGCAGCGTCGGCATGGCGGCGATGCTGCTGCACGGGCTGTGGCGCCTCGCCAGCGGCCGCATGGCGCAGCATGAACTGGTGCCGCAGTCCGGCGCCTCCGGCGAATAAGCGCAAGGAGCCTGCCATGACCATCTTTGTCTTTGTCGGCTCGCTGCTGGGCGCAATGTCGCTCGGCATGCCCATCTGTTTTGCGCTGCTGGCTTCCGGGGTCGCGCTGATGCTGCACCTGGGTAACTTCGATACGCAGATCCTCGCGCAGAACATGCTCGAGGGCGTCAACAACTATCCGCTGATGGCGGTGCCGTTCTTCATGCTGGCGGGCGAGCTGATGAACGCCGGCGGCCTGTCGCGGCGCATCGTGCGCGTCGCCGACGCGGCGGTCGGGCACGTCCGTGGCGGGCTGGGCTACGTGGCGATCATCGCGGCGACGGTGGTGGCCAGCATCTCCGGCTCGGCCGTGGCCGATACCGCCGCGGTCGCCGCGCTGCTGATCCCGATGATGCGCAACGCCGGCTACAACGTGCCGCGCGCGGCGGGACTGATCGCGGCGGGTGGCATCATCGCGCCGGTGATCCCGCCGTCGATCGCCATCGTGGTGTTTGGCGTGGTCGCGCAGGTGTCGATCACCAAGCTGTTCCTCGCCGGCATCGCGCCGGGCGCGATGATGGCCCTGACCCTCGCCGTCACCTGGCACTTCTGTGCGCGCAAGGAAAAGCTCGCGCCCACCGAGCCCTTCAATGCCCGCCGCCTGGCCAGGGCCGCGCTCGACGGCATCTGGGCCCTGGTGCTGCCGGTGGTGATCATCGGCGGCATGAAGATCGGCGCGTTCACGCCGACCGAAGCGGCGGTGGTCGCCGTGGTCTACGCCATGGTGGTCGGCCGCTTCGTCTACGGCGAACTGAAGCTGCGCGCGCTGCCGGAACTGATCGTCACCGCGGCCAAGACCTCCGCCACGGTGCTGTTCCTGGTGGCCTGCGCGCTGGTGTCGGCATGGCTGATCACCATCGCCAATATCCCGGCGCAGGTGACCGACCTGCTCGAACCCTTCATCGACAACAAGATCCTGCTGATGTTCGTCATCATGATCCTGGTGATCGTGGTGGGCACCGCGCTCGACCTGATGCCGACGGTGCTGATCATGACCCCGATCCTGATGCCGGTGATTACCAAGGCAGGCATCGACCCGGTGTACTTCGGCGTGATGTTCGTGCTCAACAACGCCATCGGCCTGCTGACGCCGCCGGTGGGTACGGTGCTCAACGTGGTGGCGGGCACTTCGCGCTGCAGCCTGGACAGCGTGATCGGCGGCGTCTGGCCGTTCCTGCTGAGCCTGACCGCGCTGATGTTCCTGTTCGTGCTGTTCCCGCAGCTGATCCTGGTGCCGGCCGCATGGCTGCACTGAGGCCAGGCGCGCTCCATCTTTCTTCCTTGCAGGACACAAGATGCCATCCATCAACGAGATCGAGGACCTGCGCCGGCTCGCCCGGCAGCGGGTGCCGCGCATGTTCTATGAATACGCCGACTCCGGTTCGTGGACCGAGTCCACGTACCGCGCCAACCAGCGCGAGTTCGGCAACATCCTGCTGCGCCAGCGCGTGGCCGTGGATATCGGCGAGCGCCGCGTCGCCACACGCATGCTGGACCAGGACGTCGCCATGCCGGTGGCGATCGCCCCGACCGGGCTGGCCGGCATGCAGCACGCCGACGGCGAGATCCTGGCCGCCCGCGCCGCGCGCGATTTCGGCGTGCCGTTCACGCTGTCCACGGTCAGCATCTGTTCGATCGAAGACGTGGCCGAGGCCACCGGCGGGCATCCGTTCTGGTTCCAGCTCTATGTGATGCGCGACCGCGCCTTCGTCGAACGCCTGATGGACCGCGCCCGCGCCGCGGGCTGCCCGGCGCTGGTGCTGACGCTGGACCTGCCGGTCAGCGCGCAACGCCACAAGGACCTGCGCAACGGCCTGTCGGCGCCGCCGCGCCTGACGCCGTGGAACCTGCTCGACATGATGGGCAAGCCGCGCTGGTGCCTGGGCATGCTGGGCACGCGCCGCCGCAGCTTCGGCAACATCATCGGCCATGTGCAGGGCGTCGACGACATGACCTCGCTGGCCGACTGGTCGAGCCGCCAGTACGACCCGACGCTGGACTGGGACGACGTGGCGTGGATCCGCCGCCGCTGGCCCGGCAAGCTGGTGCTCAAGGGCATCCAGGATGTCGAGGATGCGCGGCTCGCGTGCCAGTCGGGCGCGGACGCGCTGATCGTGTCAAACCACGGCGGCCGGCAGCTCGACGGCGCGCCGGCATCGATCCGCGCCCTGCCCGCCATCGCGCAAGCCGTGGGCGAGCGCATCGAAGTCCATATGGACGGCGGCATCCGCTCCGGGCAGGACGTGCTGAAGGCGGTCGCGCTCGGCGCCCGGGGCGTCTATATCGGCCGGCCGATGCTGTATGGGCTGGGCGCCATGGGACAGGCCGGCGTGACGCGGGCGCTGGAGATCATCCGCAAGGAACTCGACCTGACCATGGCCTTCTGCGGCCACACCGACATCCGCGCGGTCGGCACGGACATCCTGCTGCCGCCGCATCCGCCCGCCTCGTAGTTTTCTTGCCGTAGCCACAAACCCAGACGCAATCAAACCAGACAGGAGACAACAGATGATGAGCCTTCGCAAAACCCTGCGCGCCCGCCAGGCGCTCGCCACGTTTGCAGCAGCCACCGCCGTCGGCGCCGTCGCCCTGATGCCCGCGGCAGCCGCGGCGCAGCCCGCGCCATCCGCCGAATGCAAGGCGGCACTGGACGCCCGTGCCCAGAACCCCAACTACCCCCGCGACAGCGTGCCGCGCTACATCAAGACCCCCACCGGCTACCTGCTGGTGCTGCGCATGGGCGACAACGTGTTCGAGCAGATCGAAGCCTTTGCCATCTGCGAGAAGGTGCCCAGCGCGAGCCTGTCCGCGATCGGCTTCGCCAATGTCACGTTCGGCTTCTGGGATGCCGCGAAGAAGCAGTTCAACCCGCGCACCTTCCGCAACGTGGAGATGGCCAGCATCGTCGGCAGCCTGGCGTGGAAGGAAGGCAAGCCGTCGATCCATGCGCATGGCGTGGCCGGTGACAGCAGCTTCGACACGTACGGCGGCCATATCCTGTCGATGGAGGTCGGCACCGGATCACTGGAAGTGACGGTGACGGCCTATCCGCAACAACTGGAACGCGGCATCGACCCGAAGATCGGCGCGAACGTGCTGGGACTGCGCGATAGCCACTGACGGGCTGCGGGATTGGACGGTGGGACCGGTGGCGGCCGGTCCCACCCCGTATAATGTCCCCCCGTTTGAGCCCAACCCGCCCGTTAACATGCCGCAGTCTCCCGAATCCGCCCCGTTCCGCCCCCAACCGGACACCGGCGCCACGGATTCCACGTTGTCCGACCGCCCGGACAGCCCATGCATCGGCATCTGCTCCACGCTGTTCGACGAGATCTGCCAGGGCTGCGGGCGCACCGCGGCCGAGGTCAGCAACTGGGTTTTCTTCAGCGATGAGGAAAAGCAGGTGGTGTGGGAGCGCATCACGCGCGAGAGCACGGCCCGCCGCTTCCGGCAGGGCTGAAACGTACCTCCCCGGGGCGGCCGCGCTTCGCGACAAGCACTGCGCCGATCACGGCCGGCACACAGGCGGCACCGGCAATGCTGCCGTGCTCATAGTCCCGCCTGCTCCAGCCAGCGGGCAAACATCCGTTCGCCCGCCGCCGCCACCTTTGCGCCGACTTCCGCCGTTCGCGCACGGATGGTGCGCGGGTCGATGCCGGCCTTGCCGAGTTCGACGGTATGGCCGACCAGCCAGGCCTCGATGTCCGCCGGCATCACTTCGGGATGGAACTGCAGCGCCAGCACCTGGTTGCCGATGGCATACGCCTGGTTAGTTACCGCGGCGGTGGACGCCAGCAGTTCGGCGCCGGGCGGCAGGTCGAAGGTATCGCCGTGCCAGTGCAGCACTTCCCAGTTGGCCCCAACCAGTTCGCCAAGCGCCGAATCCCGTCCGGCCGGCGTCGGCACGATCGGCGCCCAGCCGATTTCGCGCGTGCCGGGATACACGCGCGCACCGGCGGCACGCGCAATCAGCTGCGCTCCCAGGCAAACCCCGATCATCTTGCCGCCGGCGGCCAGCCGCTGGCGGATCAGCGCGATTTCGCCTTCCAGCCACGGATAGGCGTCGGTCTCATAGACGCCGATCGGGCCGCCCAGGATCAGCAGCAGGTCGGCCGGGTCATCGACGATGGGGCGCAGGTCGTCGACGCCCGCCTGGAATGCCCGCAGCGCATGGCCGCGCGCGCGCAGCGCGTTGCCGATCACGCCCGCATGCTCGAACGCTAGGTGCTGGATTACATGGGTGGTGCGCGTGGCCATGGGCGGCTCCTGCCGATCGAAAAGGGCCCCCATGGTAGCGCCAATGGCTACGCCGCGAGAAATCCACGGCGGCTTACTGCCTGTCGGGGCGGCATCCCGGCACGGCATGCCGCCACCGTGCGCTAATTTGTCGCAGCCGGGACCAGTGTCAGGGCGCCGGCCTGCGCGGGTGCCAGGGGCATGGTCACGTACTCCACCGCCGCCCATTTGCCGGTCCAGTCGCGGTAGCGCGGCAGCAACGCGTTGCCGGACTGCCCGGTCGAATCCATGAAGCGCGATCCCGGCAGGTCGGCCAGGTCGTATAGCGCCCGCACGCTGGCGGCATGGGTATTCTCGAACGGCGCCTTCTCGTCGCGCAGGTTGTGGCGGCCGACATTGACGGTATACGTGTCGCCGCCGGTCGGCACGCGCAGGTTGAACAGCGGCGACAGGTACGCAACCTTGCCGAACGGCTTGTGCTCGGAGCGGGCCGTATGCGCTTCGCCCCAGCGCCAGCGTTTCGGGTCCTCGCCATAGCGGCGCGACAGGTCGGCCATCGCCTGGGTCCAGGCATCGGCAATCGCGTCGTTGCAGCTTTCCGCGGGGCCCGTATGCGGACGGTCGCACCAGAACGCCCCGAGTTTGCCGGGATCGCGCAGGATATTCATCATCGGCTGTTGCACGTTGCGCTGGTCCCACAGCCGGACAAAGATCGCTTCGCCGACCTTTTCCTCGAACAGCCGCCGCGACAGCTCGCGCAGCCATGCGGTGACCACCAGCGGCTCGGCGCGATCGGCGTCCATGGTGCCGTCCCACTTGCGCAGCGCATCGAGCAGCGCGCGCTCGCGCTCCGGCCGTGCGCCGTCGTGGCTGACCGGTGCGGCCAGCAGCAGCGGCAAGACGTCGCGCACCGCCAGCGACAGCACGTCTTTCTGGATCCCGGCGAAGGTGTCGAACGTGTGCCTGGGCGTGGCCGCCAGCAACGCCTGGATGCGGTCATGGCGGTACGGCACCGTCCATTCGCTGGTGATGAAGTAGGGGTAGTCCGGCGGCACGATGCGCTGGTTGGCGGTCACGATCACGCCTTCCGCCGGGTTGTAGCGCTGCGGCAGCGACTCGAACGGGATAAAACCGGCCCAGTCATAGCGAGCATCCCAGCCCGGCGCGGGCGCCAGGCCCTTCAGGTCGTTGTCGGCGCGGCGCAGCGGCACCCGGCCCGGCGCGAAAAAGCCGATATTGCCGTCGACATCGGCGTAGACGATGTTCTGCTGCGGAGAATGGAAGTCGCGCAGCGCGGCGGTGAAGCTGGCCCAGTCGCGCGCCTCGTTCATCTTCATGCCGGCCTGGAAGGTGCGGTCGTCCGGACGCAGCGCGGTCCACTGGAACGCAACCACGTATTGCGCGCCAAGCGGCCCGGCCGCGGCGGACAGCGGCTCGGCCACGTCCGAGATGACCGGCCCGTGGCGCGTGCTGCGGACCTTCAGCGTCACGTCGGGCGCGCCCTTGACGCGGATGGTCTCGGTGCGGGTCTCGAAGGTGGCCCAGCCGTCCGGCGTCTGGTACTGGGTTTCGCTGCCGGGGCGCAGCCGTTCGATAAACAGGTCCTGCACGTCCGGCGCGGTATTGGTCAGGCCCCAGGCGATGCGGTCGTTGTGCCCGAGCACGACCACCGGGATGCCGGGCAGCGTGGCGCCGGCCACGTCGAGCCCCGGGGCGGTCATGCGGGCGAAGTACCACAGCGCCGGCGCCTGCAAGCCGAGGTGCGGATCGTTGGCCAGCATCGGCTTGCCTGATTGCGTGTGAGCGCCGGAGACCACCCAGTTGTTCGAGCCCATGCCCTCGACATAGCCCGGCGGCGCCTTGTCGCCGACGCTGGCCATGGCATTCGCCAGCGGCGCCAGTTGCTTGTACAGGTGGCCGTAGTCCATGGTGCGCACCGGCTGCTCGTCCGGGTACGGCGCCAGCAGCTCGCTGATGCGCGCCACCGGCAGCACCTGCGCCAGTCGCATGCGCAGCGTCTCCTGGTTCCAGTTGCCGCCCAGGTCCCAGGCCATCATGGTCTGCCAGCCGAGCGTATCGGCCGGCTCCCATTGCTCCGGCTGCGTGCGCAGCAACAGGAATTCAGGCGGCAGCGGTCCCTGCCGATGGTCGATCCACGCATTGACGCCGTCGGCGTACGCCTGCAGTGCCGCCCGCGTCTCCGGCGAGGCCTGCGCAAGGATCGCTTCGGCATTGCGCCTCACGCCCAGCGTGCGCAGGAACCTGTCGGTATCGAGCGCGGAGGGCCCCAGGATCTCGGCGAGCCGGCCGGCCACCACGCGCTTGTTCATCTGCATCTGCCACAGCCGGTCCTGCGCGTGGACATAGCCCAGCGCGAACCATGCGTCGGCCTTGCTGGCGGCACGGATCTGCGGCACGCCGTTGCCATCGCGCACCACCGTGACCTGGCCACGCAGGCCGGGCAGCGCGACCGTGCCGGATGCGGGCGGCTGGGCCGCCTGGCGATACCAGATGAAGGCCCCCGCCGTGCCGGCTAGCGCCAGCACCAGCAGCCATCCCACAAGCCTGGCCAGACGACCGAACCAGCGCATGTTGCTCCCCTCTTATCGTTATCGTTGCGTGACCCCGGCGGCAATGCAAAAAATGCCCGGACCGGCCGGGCATTTTCCCATGTCGCGCAGGCCTCAGGCCGGCTTCCTCAACTGCAGGGCCTTGTATTCGAGGAATTCCTCCAGCCCGTACTTGCCGGCTTCGCGCCCGTTGCCGGACTGCTTGTAGCCGCCGAACGGAGCGGCCATGTTGAACGGCCCGCCGTTGATGTCGACCTGGCCGGTGCGGATGCGCCGCGCCACGCGGATCGCACGCGCCTCGTCGCCGGACCAGACGCCGCCGCCCAGCCCATAGATGCTGTCGTTGGCAATGCGGACCGCGTCTTCCTCGGTGTCGTAGCAGATGATCGTCAGCACGGGCCCGAAGATCTCCTCCTGCGCCACGGTGGCACGCGGCTCGACATTGCCGAGCACGGTCGGCTTGACGAAGAAGCCCTGGTCCAGCCCTTCCGGCGCCTCGGGGCCGCCGGCCACCAGTTCGGCGCCCTCTTCCAGCCCGCGGCGGATATAGCCGGTGACGCGCTCCTTCTGCACGGCGGAGATCAGCGGTCCGAGCCTGGTGGTTTCCTGCAGCGGATCGCCCACGGTAAAGCCGGCCACCACCTTCTGCGCGATCGCTTTCACTTCGTCGTAGCGGGCGCGCGGTACCAGCATGCGGGTATGCGCCGAGCAGGTCTGGCCGGAGTTGAGGAAGCAGGCGCTGATCGTGCCCTTGACCGCCGCCGGCAGGTCGGCATCGTCCAGCACCACCGAGGCAGACTTGCCGCCCAGCTCCAGCGCAACGCGCTTGACCGTCTGCGACGCCAGCTCCGACACGCGCTTGCCGGCGCGGGTCGAACCGGTGAACGACACCATGTCGACCTCCGGATGGCTCGCCAGCACCTCGCCCACCACCGGGCCAAACCCCGTCACCAGGTTGAACACACCCGGCGGCAGGCCCGCGGCCTCGATCACCTCGGCCAGCACGAAGGCGTTCAGCGGCGCCACTTCCGACGGCTTGAGCACCACCGTGCAGCCCGCGGCCAGCGCCGGCGCAACCTTCAGCGTGATCTGGTTGAGCGGGTAGTTCCACGGCGTGATCGCCGCCACCACGCCCACCGGCTCGCGCACCACCAGCGAATTGCCGACTTCTTCCTCGAAGGGGAAGGTATCGAGCAGCTTGGCGGCCTGCCCCCAGTTGTAGACCGGGCCGCCCACCTGGATCGCGCGCGCCAGCTTGATCGGCATGCCGACTTCGCCGGCGATCATCTGGGCCAGTTCTTCGCTGCGCGCCTTCAGCCCTTCGGCGATTTTGGCGATATAGCCAGCGCGCACCGACGCGGGCGTCGACGCCCAGCCGTCAAAGGCAGCGCGCGCGGCCTGGATGGCGTCTTCCGCGTCGCGCGGCGAGCCTTCGGGAATGGTCCCCATCACCGCTTCGGTGCTGGAATGAATGACGTCGATGGTGCCGGTACCGTGGGGCACGACCCACTTGCCGTTGATAAACAGTTTGTCTCGTTGTTGCATGGCCACAGTTCTCGGTTGGTGCTGAGTTTGACGGATGAGCAACCGCAATTTTTTGTTACTTTTATGGTGCACGCACATTGTAGAGCGGTTTGGAGACTATGTTTCCAGCCCTGGCAGCCCCCGCGCCGGGCGCGTCTCTTCAAATGGCGATAATCGGCCGCACCCGGATACGGGATGCTCGCACGGACGGCCGGCATAACAAGGGAGCGAGACACATGGTCGATCCGATCTACCGCAAGACGGATGCGGGACAGGACGAGATCAGGACGCGCGCGCGCAAGCTGGACCACAAGCTGCGCGCGCTGCTGCTGATGGTCAACGGCGAGCGCCGCGGGCAGGACCTGCTGGCGCAGGTGGCAGGCATGGGGGTCGGGCCCGATGCCCTCGACATGCTGGCCGCCCAGGGGCTGGTCGAGCCAGTGCATGAGGCGGCACCGGCGCTAGCGGCTGCAGCTGCGGCGCCGGATGCCCCGGCACGCACTTCGGCCGCGGCGGCGGATACCAACCTGTTTTCGGTGTACGCCATGCGGCACGGGCCGGCAGCAACGCCCGACGCGGCACAGACGACCCAGCCGACGCACTCCTCCGCCGAGATCGACGCGTTCCAGCGCCTCTACCACTTCTATACCGACGTCATCGGCCAGCACCTGGGCCTGCGCGGCTACATGCTGCAGGTAAAGGTGGAAAAAGCGCAGGACCTGCCCGCGCTGCTGACCCTGCGCGAGCCGCTGCACGCGGCGCTGCTCAGGGCCAAAGGCGAAATCACGGCGCATGCGATCCTGCGTGAGCTGGACTCCATCGCACAGGACCTCCCGGCAGTGGCCGGATAAGCGGCGATCCCCGCGCCAGACAGCAAAAAGGCCGCCTCGGAAGGCGGCCCTTTTTCATCGGCATGAGGCAAACTCAGCCGTCGATCCCCTGCGACTGCAGGTACTCGTCATACGTGCCCAGGTAGTCGGTCAGCGTGCCGTCGGTGCGCACTTCGATCACGCGCGTCGCCAGGCCGCTCACGAACTCGCGGTCGTGCGACACGAAGATCAGCGTGCCCTGGAACTTGTCCAGCGCGATCTGCATCGACTCGATCGACTCCATGTCCATGTGGTTGGTCGGCTCGTCCAGCGCCAGCACGTTATGGCGGCCCAGCATCAGCTTGCCCCAGATCATGCGGCCCTTCTCGCCGCCGGACAGCACCTTGACGTTCTTCTTGATGTCGTCGGCAGAGAACAGCAGCCGGCCCAGCGTGCCGCGCAGCGAGGTTTCGTCATCGCCGGCCTGCGTCCACTGGCTCATCCAGTCCATCACGTCGCGATCCGCCGGGAATTCCTCGTACGTATCCTGCGGCATGTAGCCGACATTGGCGTTCTCGGCCCACTTGACCGAGCCGCGATCCACCTCGACGCCACGCTGCACGCCGGTCTGCACCGCGCCGTTGAGCAGGCTGCGCAGCAGCGTGGTCTTTCCCGCACCGTTTTCGCCGATGATCGCCACGCGCTCGCCGGCCTGGATCGCCATCGACAGGCTGTCGATGATCTTGCGGTCGTAGCTCTTGGTGACGTTCTCCACCTCGACCGCCAGGTTGTGCAGCTTCTTCTCGAACTCGAAGCGGATGAACGGGTTCTGGCGCGACGACGGCTTGATGTCCTCGACCTTGATCTTCTCGATCTGCTTGGCCCGCGAGGTGGCCTGGCGTGCCTTGGACTTGTTGGCCGAGAAGCGGCGCACGAAGTCCTGCAGTTCGGAGATGCGCTCCTTGGCGCGCGCGTTGGCGGCCATCTGGCGCTCGCGGGCCTGCATCGACGCTTCCATGTAGTCGTCGTAGTTGCCCGGGTAGACCTTGAGCGTGCCGTAGTCCATGTCGGCCATGTGCGTGCAGACCAAGTTCAGGAAGTGGCGATCGTGCGAGATGATGATCATGGTGGAGTTGCGCTCGTTGAGCACGGTCTCCAGCCAGCGGATCGTGTTGATGTCCAGGTTGTTGGTCGGTTCGTCCAGCAGCAGCACGTCCGGGTTCGAGAACAGTGCCTGCGCCAGCAGCACGCGCAGCTTCCAGCCCGGTGCGACGTCGCTCATCGGGCCCTGGTGCTGCGCGGTGGGGATGCCCACGCCCAGCAGCAGTTCGCCGGCGCGCGCCTCGGCGGTGTAGCCGTCGTACTCGGCGTACTTGGCTTCCAGCTCGGCGGCCTTCATGTAGTCTTCGTCGGTCGCTTCCGGGTTGGCGTAGATGGCGTCGCGCTCCTGCGCGGCGGCCCACATCTCGGTGTGGCCCATCATCACCACGTCCAGCACGCGCATGTCTTCATAGGCGAACTGGTCCTGGCGCAGCTTGCCCAGGCGGATGCCGGGCTCCAGCATGACGTTGCCCGACGACGGCTCGAGGTCGCCGCCCAGGATCTTCATGAAGGTGGACTTGCCGCAGCCGTTCGCGCCGATCAGGCCGTAGCGGTTGCCCTCGCCGAACTTGACCGAGATATTCTCGAACAACGGCTTGGGGCCGAACTGCATGGTGATGTTTGCGGTAGAAAGCACGTCTGGAACCTTGTCTGGAGAATGTGGCGCCGCGGCACTGGCCGCGTTGCGCAGGTTGTTGCACCGGGGTGCACCCCATGCCGTTCAGGGGCCGGCCCTGCCGGCAGGCATCGCGCCGTCCGGAGCATTCCGGAGCCATGGCTGGCGATGCGGCAGGGACCGCGCCCGGTTCTTGCGAGAACCCGGCAGGAAGTCAGGAAATAACCGCGTATTCTACCATCCGGATGCGTTCCTTGCATCCGTAGGCGGGGCGATGAACGCCTGGCGGCCTGCATGTGGCGGCCGCGCTTCGCGTGCAGCGCTCAGGCCGCCGGCGGCAGCACCGGATAGCCGGAAAACGCCATCGAAAACCCGTCGGCACGTGCGGCCAGCCGCACCTGCGCGCCCACCGGCAGCGTCAGCTTGCGCGCGCAATGGCCGAACGGCAGGCCGGTCAGCACCGGCATCGGCAGCTGGTCGCGCAGGTAGGCCACCACGGCGTCCATGTCGTAGCCGTTGTCGTAGTCGGTGACGCGATAGTTGGAGAAGTCGCCCAGCACGATGGCGCGCTGGGTGTCGAGCACGCCGGCCTGCTGCAACTGGAGCAGCATGCGTTCGACCCGGTACGGCGGCTCGTTGATGTCTTCCAGGAACAGCACCCCGCCCTCGACCCGCGGCATGAAGGGCGTGCCGAGCAGGCTGCACAGCATGGCCAGGTTGCCGCCCCACAGCGTGCCGGACACTTCGCCGCTGAACGGCTGCCCGCCGGCCTGCGGCGCCGCCACGTCGACCCGGTAGGCCGGATCGCGCAGGATGCCTTCGAAGTGCTCCCACATGTACGGATCGACGCTGTCCGCGCCAAAGTCCGCCAGCAGCATCGGTCCGGAAAAGCTGATGCCGCCGGCCGCGGCCAGGTAAGCGAGCTGGAACGCCGTGAAGTCGCTGTGCCCGACGATGGGCGTGGCGCTGGCGCGCGCCTGTTCGGCGATGCGCGCGAAGTCCACCTGCGCCAGCAGCCGGGCGATGCCGTAGCCGCCGCGCACCGCCAGCGTCAGCTCATGCGGCGCGCCGGTGCCGATGGCATGCAGGTCGGCCAGCCGCTCCGCGTCGGTGCCGCCGAAGCGCAGGTAGCGCCGGGCCAGCACGTCGGGGTTGGTGGTGTGGTAGCCGTGCTGCTTGAGCCAGGCAACGCCGCGCGCGGCAACGGCGACGTCGTGCGGATAGCCGGACGAGGCAATCAGTCGGACTTCGGTATGCGGCGGCCTGCTGTTCGGCGTGCTCATGCGTCGTTGGCTTTGTTCTGTGTATTCGGTTCGGGACGGGTCGGACAGGCGCAGGCTGCGTCGGTTCCGGCCTCGCTGCCTGCCTCGACATCGGCGCCGACACCGCCGGCAACACCGCGGGCAGCCCTCTGTGCGCGGCGCCTGGCCCCGAAGAAATCCTTCAGCATCTGCCCGCAGGTGTCGGCCAGCACGCCGCCGGTGATGGTGGTCTGGTGGTTGAGCTGCGCGTGCTCGAACAGGTTGAGCACGCTGCCGGCGGCACCGGTCTTCGGATCCGTGGCGCCGAATACCACGTGGCGCAGCCGCGCATGCAGGATCGCGCCGCTGCACATCGCGCACGGTTCCAGCGTCACGTATAGCTCGCACTCGGGCATGCGGTAGTTGCCGATCACCTGCGCGGCGGCGCGCAGCGCCTGCATTTCGGCATGCGCGGAAGGATCGACCGAGCGGATCGGCAGGTTGTGGCCGCGCGCGATGATGGTGTCGTTCCAGACCACCACCGCGCCGACCGGCACTTCGCCGGCGGCCTCGGCCAGGCGCGCCTCCTCCAGCGCGGCGCGCATGTAGCGGGCATCGCGCGCGGCAGCCTCGGCCGGATCGTCCGGCAGCGCGCGCGGGGCCCTCAGTGGCATCGGCGGCAGCGGCGGCGTCTCTGGCATCGGCAGGCTCAGTCTTGCGCCGGCAGCACTGCCGGGGCGCTGACTTCGGCCCAGCAATTGGGGGTTTCGAACAGCACCAGCCTGGTCAACTGCAGGTGGTGGCCGAAGCAATCCTTGAACACCGGCGCCAGGATATCGAAGGCGACCTGGGCCAGGTTCTCGACGGTGGGGATGGCATCCAGCACCACTGTCTTGTGCCCTTCCATCGATTGCAGGAAGTTCAGCAGCGCGGTGTCGCCGCGGTAGATCAGGAAGGCGTGGTCCCACTTGTTGACCAGGTGCTCGTTGGCGAGCGCCTTGATATCGCCGAAGTCCAGGATCATGCCGTCATCCGAGGCACCTTCGCGATGCAGCACCTCGCCCGACAGCGTCAGGTCCAGCCGGTAGCGGTGGCCGTGGATATTGCGGCACTGGCCGCCGTGGTTCGGGATGCGGTGGCCGGAGTCGAACTCCAGCCGGCGGGTAATGGAAACTTGTTTGCTCATGTGTAGCGGCGCCCTTTCCGTGGTCCAGGCCGCCTGCGTTGGACGGGCGCCGCGCGTGCGCCCGAAGCCTCTATTGTGTACGTTTGCCCAGCGTTGAGCAAAACCCGGGGCAAAACCCCGGAGCCGCGCTCAACGAATGCCCAGCAGCTTGTGGGTCTGCAGCGACAGCCGCCAGCGCGGATGGCGCTGGCAGAAGTCCACCGCGGCGGCCGTATTCTCGCGCTGCAGCGGGCCGTCCATGGGCTGCACCAGGAAATGCTCGAAATCAAGCTGCTCGTATGCGGCAAAGTCCTGGCCCGCCTGCGGGATCACGACCTTGAGCTCGTCGCCGCCCCTGACCACCAGCTCGGAACCCATCTTGGGACTCACGCAAACCCAGTCGATGCCGGGCGGCACGGCAATGGTGCCGTTGGTCTCGATCGCGATCTCGAAGCCCTGCTCATGCAGCGCATCGATCAGCGGCGAGTCGAGCTGCAGCAGCGGCTCGCCCCCGGTGCACACCACCAGCGGCTTGCCCAGCGGCCTGCCACCAGCGCCCTGCGGCCATTCCGAGGCGACCACCGCGGCCAGCTCCCCGGCGGTGCGGTACTTGCCGCCGCGGGTGCCATCGGTGCCGACGAAATCGGTGTCGCAGAACTGGCATACCGCGCTGGCGCGATCCTCTTCGCGGCCGCTCCACAGGTTGCAGCCGGCAAAGCGGCAGAACACCGCGGCGCGGCCGGCGTTGGCGCCCTCGCCCTGCAGCGTATAGAAGATTTCCTTGACGGCGTAAGTCATGCGTGAGGTCTCTCTGGGACCGTAAACGGATTATGGCAGCGGAATATCGGCAGCCTTCGGGCTGGCCGGGTGTATTGGTATGGTTGGGCTCGGCCAGGGGCCAGTCTTGGCGGATCGATCGGCGGGACCGATGCCGTCCAGGGCGGGCGCACGATCGTGGCTATCGCTGGCAGCGCGGGCGGGAAGCACCGGGTTCCGGCGCAGGGGTCGAATCCGCCCCGTGGCCTGTCGCAGGCTGCGTCCGGCCGCTCCGGACACGGCTCGGACAACATCTAAGTATACCAGAGGGCTAAGGGTTTTTGCCTAGGGCCGGCGTGACGCGCGCGTCGCCCGCCAGCCGCACCTTACTTGAGCCCGAGGTAGTCGCGCTTGCCGATCTGCACGCCCTTGTGGCGCAGGATGTCGTAGCCCGTGGTCACGTGGAAATAGAAGTTGGGCAGCGCAAACCCCAGCAGGTACGACTTGCCGTCGAACGTCACCGGCCCCTGCCGCAATTTCAGTTCGATCACGCGCTGTTCGCTGCCCTCGAGCTGCGCCGGCGTGATCTGCTCCAGGAACACGATGGTGCGCGCGATGCGGTCCTGCAGCTCGGCGAACGAGGTTTCGGTGTCGGCGAACGATGGCACCTCGATCCCCGCCAGCCGCGCCGCGGCGCCCTTGGCGGCGTCGCTGGCGCGCTGGACCTGCGCCGACAGCGGATCCATGTCGGCGATCAGCCGGGTCTGGATCAAGTCGGCCGGATCCATGCCCTGCGCCTGCGCGTGCGCGGCGCCCTTGTCGAGGATCGCGGCAAGGTTGCCGAGGGCGCGGATAAACGGCGGGATCGATACGTCGTACATCGAAAGTGCCATGGGGTCTCCTGGTGTGGCGTGTGTGGTCGCGGTTGTAGTGATTGCCGGGGGTCGGCAGGCTGTCCTGGCAACCTGCCGCGAGCATAGAACGGATTGGCCTTTGCCGCAGAACCTGCCACCGATTCTTGCAGCAGTGCCGGCGTCTCTTGCCGCATCCGAGGGCAACGCAACGGTTCGAGCGCCGCAGGCGGGCAACCTGATTTAACATATCTGGCCATCGCCCCGGAATCCGGCGGAGCCACCGCCGCGCCCCCATGAACGCGCCGTTCCCCCTTCGCACGGAGTGCCCGCCGGGCGCCTGCATCTGCGGGCGCGAAGCGCTGTTGAGTGATCCCGGCGCCGACCTGCGCGTGCTGCGGCTCACCCGCGCCGAGGAAAAGCGCCTGGTCGAGCGGCTCGAGAATCTGACCAGCCTGGCCGAACTGCGCCGCATGGAGGGCCTGATGCAGGCCCAGCTGAATATCGTGCTGACCATCACGCCCAGCGCGCGCGGCGTGAAGACGGTGCGCGGCATCAATATCCAGGTGCAGGAACAGCCGGGCCTGTGCCGCAAGATCCGCCAGTCCATTCCCGCGGCCATCCGGCGCAGCATGGAGCAGCATCCGGAGATCGCCTATGCGATCGTCGATGCGCACGACCTGCTGGGTGGGGCCTGAAGCGCGCGGGACGCCCCATTTCACCCCGCCCTGTTCGTCGAACCG
This sequence comes from Cupriavidus sp. IK-TO18, assembly GCF_015549295.1. Taxonomy (NCBI): domain Bacteria; kingdom Pseudomonadati; phylum Pseudomonadota; class Betaproteobacteria; order Burkholderiales; family Burkholderiaceae; genus Cupriavidus; species Cupriavidus sp. IK-TO18. The sequence goes on along the minus strand of NZ_JADGMP010000007.1, from coordinate 443,046 downwards.
TCGAACGGGCACTCAGGTCAGCGCCGACAGCAACATGTTCTGCGCTGCCTCGCCGTCCTGTGCAAGCTGACGTTCATAGGTCCCGCCAGGCGTCATCACCCACGTGTCGCGCCGGTCGGAAAGGTACGGCTTCAGCCCTTCGGCAATGACCCTCCCCTTCAGCCGGGGATCCAGGATGGGAAAACAGATCTCGATCCGCCGGGACAGGCTTCGTTCCATCCATTCGCCGCTGGACAGCATGACCTTCTCCGCCCCGCCGTCGTGAAAGTAGAAGATGCGCGAGTGCTCGAGAAACCGGCCCATGACCGATTTCACTGCGATGTGCTCCGACAGGCCGGCAACGCCCGGCCGCAGTGCGCAGGCGCCCCTGACGATCAGGTCGATACGCACGCCTTCACGCGAGGCATCGTATAGCGCCTGGATCAGTTCCGGCTCCAGCAGTGCATTCATCTTGGCGATAATCCTTCCCTTGCGCCCGGCCTTGGCGTGCTCGGCTTCGCATCGGATCGCCGCCAGCAACTGCTTCTTCATGGTAAACGGCGATTGCCAGATATGGGTCATGCTGTGCGTCTGCCCGCGCCCGGTCAGCTGGCTGAAGACTTGTGCCACGTCCTGCGTCAGCGCTTCGTTGCAGGTCAGCAATCCAAAATCCGTATAAGCGCGCGAGGTCTCGAGGTGATAGTTTCCCGTGCCGAGATGGACATAGCGCCTGAGCTTCCCCCCCTCCCGGCGCAACACCATGACCATCTTGGCGTGTGCCTTGAAACCGACGACGCCATAGACGACATGCGCGCCGACTGCCTCCAGTTGCGCCGCCCAGCCGATATTCGCCTCCTCGTCGAAGCGGGCCAGCAATTCCACCACGGCGGTGACTTCCTTGCCGTTGCGCGCAGCCTCGATGAGTGCCGACAACAGGACCGAGTCGTGCCCGGCGCGATACACGGTGTGGCTGATCGCCACGACATCGGGATCCTGTGCCGCCTGCCTGACGAAATCGACAACCGGTGCAAATGACTGGAACGGATGGTGCAGCAGGATGTCGCCGTCGCGCATGGCGCGGAAGACGTCGGCATGCTCCCTCAATATCTTCGGCACGCCGGGCCGGAAAGGCGTGTATTTCAGCTCCGGCCTGTCGACCTGGTCCGGCACCTGCATCAGGCGAACCAGGTTGACCGGCCCGTTGACCGAAAATACTTCGCCCGGCGCCAGCCCGAACTGTTCCTGCAGGAATGTCGTCATTGCCGGGGTGCAGTTGTCCGCGACTTCCAGCCGGACTGCGTCGCCAAGATGGCGGTGCGGCAGTTCGCCTTGCAGCGCCTCGCGCAGGTTCTTGACTTCTTCCTCGTCCACGAACAATTCGCTGTTCCGGGTCACACGGAACTGATAGCAGCCCCGTATCGACATACCGCTGAAAAGCTCGCCGACATGGGCGTGAAGGATGGACGAGAGAAAGACAAAGCCATGCTCGCACCCCGAAACGTCAGCGGGCAGTGCGATGACACGTGGCAGCGCCCGTGGCGCCTGCACGATCGCATTGCCGGAGTTGCGGCCGAACGCATCCTTGCCCTCCAGCTCAACCGCGAAGTTCAGGCTCTTGTTGAGAATGCGCGGGAACGGATGCGCGGGATCCAGCCCGATGGGTGTCAGGACCGGCATCAGCTCGGCGAAGAAGAAATCGCGAATCCAGGCCTGCTGCACGGCGTTCCACGATGGCCGTCGCAAAAAGCAGATCTGCTGCTCTGCCATGGCTGGGATCAACACGTCATTGAATAGGCGATACTGCTGATCGACCAATTCACGCACCCGCTGGTTGACCGCGGCATAGACGACCTGCGGCGTAAGCCCGTCGGGGCCGACTACCGGCGACTGAAGCGCGCACTGTTCCTTCAGGCCCGCCACGCGGATTTCGTAGAACTCATCCAGGTTGCTGCTGAAGGTGCACAGCGCACGCAGGCGCTCGAGCAGCGGAATGGCGGGATCGGCCGCCTGCTGCAGGACGCGGCTGAAAAATTCCAGCTGGCTGAGTTCGCGGTTGATATAGAACTCATTGCCATTGGGCAAGCTCTCCTCATCCACCAGAGGGCCCGGGCGCCCCGCGCCCCGAGCACCCGGCGACCCGTGCTGCATGAAGCTGGATTCGCGTTTCATGATTCCGTGCCGAAGAGAGTTCTTTCCAGATTCTAGCTGGCGTATCGAGCATATCGGCGCGATTCTGATTCTGGCGTTCGCGAAAAATGCAATCCCTGCGCAGCAGCCTCGTCCTAGAATAATCCGACCTGCCCAATGGAGTTGCCAATGACACAGGAAATATCATATGCGAGCGAGACCACGCCAGAAGGCCTGGCGAGATTAATCGAGCACATCAGGCATGCCGTGGGGCAAGGTGATCTTGACCCCGAGTTTGTCCACAAACTGGCCAAGCGGATCTGCAAGGAGTTTCAGGAGATGAAGGCCGCCAGGCCGGGAGCTACTGAACTGACAGACCTCGAGTCGAGCATCGAAACGCTGCTGCTGGCCGCGGACAGCGGGCATGGCGCCAGGCTGACCAGGTCCTTGCAAAAGTTGCGTGAAACTGAGGGCGCGAGTCCGGCTTCTCACTAGCGGCCGTATTAATGATTTCGCCGGGGCTTTTTCTTTATGTTGTTAATTCAGGAATCCCAGGCGTTGCCTGCTTGCCGGAATCCGTGCTGCAGTTATGCCTTACAAGGCGGTTGCCGGCTCCCAACCGCCGCCCAGCGCCTTGAATGCCGCCACGGCGGCGCGGGCGGATTCGGTCTGCGCCTGCGCCCTGGCATCGGACGTCCGCAGCAGGCTCTCGTCGGCTAGCAGCACCTCGATCAGGCGTACGACACCCTTCTGGTAGGCGGCAAGCGAGGCGTTTCGCGCCTGCGTCAGCGAGGCTTCGCCCTGCGCCAGCGTGCCGGCCTGGTCTTCACGCCTGACCAGGGCGGAGAAGGCATTTTCGACATCTTCGGTCGCACGCAGCACGGCCTGCCGGTATGCCGCCAGCGCTTCCGCCTCCTGGCCGCGGGCCAGGTCGATCTGGGCGTTGATGCGGCCAAAATCGAACAGGCGCCAGCGCAAGCCCAGCACGCCCGCCGCCTGGCTCGCGCCCGCGGAAAACAGGTTGCCGCCGGCCACGGTCGTGGCGCTGCCCAACAGGGCGCTGAGCGAGAACCTGGGGTAGTACTCGGCAATGGCGACACCGATGCGAGCGTTGGCCGCCGCCAGCCGGCGCTCCGCGACAATGAGGTCCGGCCTGCGTCGCAGCAGGTCCGCCGGCGAACCCGTACCGGCGAGCTGCGGCGCTGCGGGAATCGTTCCGGCACCGCCGAGTTCGGCGCGGTACGTGCCCGGCGGAACACCCAGCATCACGTCGAGCGCGTTCAACGCCGCATCGAGCCCTGTTTCCAGCACCGGCACGGTGGCGCTGACCTGGGCCAGCGCGCCTTCGGCCTGCCGGACTTCCAGCCCGGCGGCAAGGCCCTTGCCGAACAGCAGCCCAACCGTGGAGAGCAATTTCTGCTGGGTCTCCATTTGCCGCCTGGCGATGCCGAGACGGGTCTGCAATCCACGCACAGTGATGTAGAGATCCGCCGTCTGCGCGGCCACCGCGAGGCGCGTCGCGGCCGCGCCCGCGGTCGAGGCCTGGTACTCCGCCAGCGCGGCTTCGCGCCCGCGGCGCAGTCCGCCGAAGACGTCCAGTTCCCAGCCGGCGCCGAGGTTTGCCTCGTAGAGGTTGCCATACCTGTCAAAGCCCGGCGTGGCATTCAGCAGCTTGCCAAGCGGCGTCTCGACCGACTGGTAGCTCCGCCCCGCCTGCGCGCTGACGCTGCCGGACGGCAGCAAGGCCGCAGTAGCCGTGCCGAGTCCCGCGCGTGCCTGGGCGACGCGCGCCGATGCCTGCGCCAGGTCCAGGTTCTGCGCTAACGCCAGCGACACCAGGCGGGTCAGCACGGGGTCGCCGAAACCTTCCCACCACGTCGTCAGCTCGGCCGGCGGCGAGGCCTGCCTCTGTTCGACGCCGGGCTGGCCCAGGTAGCGTTCCGAAACCGGCACGTCCGGCTTTCTGTAGTCAGGGCCGACAGCGCAACCCGCCATGACGCCGGCACTCAGCAGCAGGGTTAGAGAGCGAGGAAAAAGCATGGAGGTTGGGTACTCGGAAACAATCGGAGATGTGACTATATTATAAAATGGTCACTAGTTGTCAATGATCATCTGCCACGGTAAGCTGACCGAATGACCGAAACCACACCCTCTGCCCTGCCTTCCCGCGGTCCCGCAGACCACAATGTCCGCTCCCAGATCCTTGAGGCGGCTACCGAGCACTTCAGCCTCTATGGCTACGAGAAGACGACGGTTTCCGACCTCGCCAAGGCGATCGGGTTCTCCAAGGCGTACATCTACAAGTTCTTCGGTTCCAAGCAGGCGATCGGTGAAGTGATCTGCGCCAACTGCCTGGGCGCGATCACCACCGAGGTCGACGAGACCCTTGCTGCCGTGCCGACAGCGTCGGAATGCTTGCGGCGGCTGTTCAAGACGCTGGTCGATGCAGGCGTGCGCCTGTTCTTCCAGGACCGCAAGCTCTACGCGATTGCCGCGGCGGCCGCGCAGGAGCGGTGGCAGCCGGTTCTCGCCTATGAGGACCACATCCGGGCTCTCGTGATGCGGATCATCCTGGAGGGGCGGAAATCCGGGGAGTTCGAGCGCAAGACACCGCTGGACGAGACCGTCAACGGCATCTACCTCGTCATGCGTCCCTACATCGATCCGCTGCTGCTGCAGCACAACCTCGACGTTGCCGCAGAGGCTCACGCGCAGCTTTCCAGCCTGATACTGCGCAGCCTGGCTCCGTAAGCGGCGTAAAAAAATCTCCCCAAGCGGCGTCGTCGCCGCTCCATCATTGCGACCGCTTTGTGACTATTGACTAAAGTGGTCACACGACCAATAATTCAGGTCCAGTCTCGCGTAGAGAGGACCTTATGCTTCAGCGCCGAATCGCTTCATCCGCCGCCGCGTGCGTGTTGCCACTTGTTCTAGCTGCTTGCGGCGGGCCGCCGGCGCCCGATCCCCGCGTCCAGCCCCCGCTGGTCCGGGTCGGAGTCGTCCAGGACCCGGCCGCCGCGACGCGTTCTTTCACCGGGACCGTTGCCGCGCGGGTCCAGGGCGACCTGGGCTTTCGAGTCTCCGGCAAAGTCCTGGAGCGGCTTGTCGATACGGGTCAGGCCGTCAAGCGCGGCCAGCCGCTGATGCGCATCGACCCGAACGACCTGAAGCTGGCAGCACACGCGCAGCAGGAGACGGTAGTTGCCGCGCGCGCACGGGCCAGGCAAACGGCGGAGGACGAAGCCCGCTATCGCGACCTGGTCGGGACCGGCGCGGTATCGGCCTCGGCCTACGACCAGATCAGGGCCGCGGCGGAATCGGCCAGGGCCCAGCTCAAGGCAGCGGAAGCCCAGGCCGACGTGGCAAGGAATGCCACCGGCTACGCGGTCCTGGCCGCTGACGCCGACGGCGTTGTCGTGGAAACGCTGGCCGATGCCGGGCAGGTCGTCAATGCCGGCCAGGTGGTGGTGCGCGTGGCGCATGCGGGGCGGCGCGAGGCCGTCGTCCACCTCCCGGAAACCCTGCTGCCGCCGGTGGGCTCGGTCGGCGAGGCGACCCTCTACGGCAATGACACGCTGACGGTGCCGGCAAGGCTGCGGCAGCTTTCCAGCGCGGCGGACCGGCAAACCCGCACCTACGAAGCGAGGTACGTGCTCGAAGGCGCGCTGGCCGAGGCCCCGCTCGGAGCGACCGTGATCCTCCGGATCCCGGAAGTCCGCCGCGCTGCGACGCAGGCCGACCTGCAGGTACCGATCGGCGCGATCTTCGATCCGGGCAAGGGCCCGGGCGTGTGGGTGCTGAACGGAAAGTCCAATCGCGTCAGCTGGCGCCCGGTCAAGGTACGCAGCCTGGACGACGATGCCGCGCGCGTGGCGGGCGACCTCCGGGCCGGCGACCGGATCATTGCGCTGGGTGCCCACCTGCTGCGCGAGGGCGAGCAGGTACGGATCGCGGCAATCGGGCCCCGCGCCACGCAGGCTTCGGGCGAGGGAGCGCAGCAATGAGTGGTTTCAACCTTTCTGCGCTCGCGGTGCGCGAGCGATCGGTCACGCTGTTCCTGATCATCCTTGTGTCGGTGGCAGGCGTCATCGCCTTTTTCCAGCTCGGCCGCGCGGAAGATCCCGCCTTCACGGTGAAGACCATGACCGTCATCACGGCGTGGCCGGGAGCGACGGCGCAGGAGATGCAGGACCAGGTGGCCGAACGGCTGGAAAAGCGCATGCAGGAATTGCGCTGGTACGACCGCACGGAGACCTACACGCGGCCCGGCCTGGCGTTCACCACCGTAACGCTGCTCGACAGCACCCCGCCAGCGGAGGTCCAGGAAGAGTTTTACCAGGCGCGCAAGAAAATCCGGGATGAGTCCGCCGCGCTGCCTGCCGGCGTGATCGGCCCGCTCGTCAACGACGAATATTCGGACGTGACCTTCGCGCTGTTCGCATTGAAGGCAAAGGGCGAACCGCAGCGGGCCCTGGTGCGCGACGCCGAAGCCTTGCGCCAGCGCCTGCTGCACGTCGCGGGCGTGAAGAAGGTGAACATCATCGGCGAACAGTCCGAGCGCATCTTCGTCAGCTTTTCCCATGACCGCCTGGCCACGCTGGGCATCTCGCCGCAGGACATCTTCGCGGCGCTGAACAGCCAGAACGCGCTTACCCCCGCCGGGTCGATCGACACCGCGGGTCCGCAGGTCTTCATCCGCCTCGACGGCGCCTTCGACAAGCTGCAGAAGATCCGCGACACGCCGGTGGTGGCGCAGGGCCGCACCCTCAAGCTTTCGGATGTCGCCACGGTGGAACGCGGCTATGAGGACCCGGCGACCTTCCTCGTCCGCAACAACGGCGAACCCGCGCTGCTGCTGGGCGTCGTGATGCGCGACGGCTGGAACGGCCTGGACCTCGGCAAGGCGCTGGATGCGGAAGTGTCGGCGATCAATGAAGCCTTGCCGCTGGGCATGAGCCTGGCCAAGGTGACCGACCAGTCCGTCAACATCAGCGCATCGGTCGACGAGTTCATGGTCAAGTTCTTCGTCGCGCTGCTGGTGGTGCTGGTAGTGTGCTTCGCGAGCATGGGCTGGCGCGTCGGCATCGTCGTGGCGGCCGCCGTGCCGCTGACGCTGGCCGCGGTGTTCGTCGTCATGGCGGCCACGGGCAAGAACTTCGACCGCATTACCCTGGGCGCGCTGATCCTGGCGCTGGGCCTGCTGGTGGACGACGCCATCATCGCGATCGAGATGATGGTGGTCAAGATGGAGGAAGGCTACAGCCGCATTGCCGCCTCCGCCTATGCCTGGAGCCACACCGCCGCGCCGATGCTGTCCGGCACGCTGGTCACGGCGGTGGGCTTCATGCCCAACGGCTTTGCGCGCTCCACGGCCGGCGAATACACCAGCAACATGTTCTGGATCGTGGGCATTGCCCTGGTCGTTTCCTGGATCGTCGCCGTCGCCTTTACGCCCTACCTGGGCGTCAAGCTGCTGCCCGAGATCGGCAAGGCCGAAGGCGGCCACGATGCCATCTATGGCACGCCGAACTACAACCGTTTCCGGCGCCTGCTGGGGCGCGTCATCCGGCGCAAGTGGATCGTGGCCGCGGTGGTGGTGGGCGGCTTCGTAGTGTCGGTGCTGGGCATGGACATCGTGAAGAAGCAGTTCTTCCCGACCTCCGACCGCCCCGAGGTGCTGGTCGAAGTACAGATGCCCTATGGCACCGCGATTGCCCGGACCAGCGCGGCCACGGCCAAGGTGGAAGCCTGGCTCGCCCGCCAGCCGGAGGCGAAGATCGTGACGGCCTACGTGGGCCAGGGCGCGCCCCGCTTCTATCTCGCCATGTCGCCGGAACTGCCGGATCCCTCCTTTGCAAAGCTCGTGGTGCGGACCGACAGCCAGGCCGAACGCGAAGCGCTGAAGGCCCGCCTGCGCCAGGCCATTGCCGACGGGCTGGCCCCCGAGGCGCGCGTGCGCGTCAGCCAGTTGGTATTCGGCCCTTACTCGCCCTTCCCGGTGGCATTCCGCGTCGCAGGGCCGGATCCGGACAAGCTGCGTGCGATTGCGGCGGACGTGCGCCGCGTGATGGAGAACAGTCCGCAGATGAGAACCGTCAATACCGACTGGGGATCGCGTGCGCCGGCCTTGCACTTCACGCTGCAGCAGGATCGCTTGCAGGCCGTAGGCCTGACTTCCAGCGGCGTCGCGCAGCAATTGCAGCTTCTCCTCAACGGCTTGCCGGTCACTGAAGTGCGCGAGGACATCCGCTCGGTGCAGGTGCTGGCGCGCGCCGCGGGAGACATACGCCTGGATCCGGCGAAGATCTCCGGCTTCACGCTGACCGGCGCGGCAGGACAGCGCATTCCGCTGTCCCAGGTTGGCACCGTCGACGTGCGCATGGAAGATCCGATCCTGCGCCGCCGCGACCGTACGCCGACGATCACGGTACGCGGCGATATCGCCGAGGGATTGCAGCCGCCCGATGTGTCCGCGTCGATCCGGCAGCAACTGGAGCCGATCCTCGCAAAGCTGCCGGCAGGCTACCGGATCGAGCAGGCAGGCGCCATCGAGGAATCCGACAAGGCCACCAAGGCGTTGCTGCCGCTGTTCCCCATCATGCTGGCCCTGACCTTGCTGATCATCATCCTGCAGGTGCGTTCGATCTCCGCCATGGTCATGGTGCTTGCCACCAGCCCGCTCGGACTGATCGGCGTCGTGCCGACCTTGCTGCTGTTCCGGCAGCCGTTCGGGATCAACGCCCTGGTGGGGCTGATCGCGCTGTCCGGCATCCTGATGCGCAACACGCTGATCCTGATCGGACAGATCCACCAGAACAAGCAGGCGGGCATGGCGCCGTTCGACGCGGTCGTCGAAGCGACGGTGCAGCGTACCCGTCCGGTGCTTTTGACCGCGCTGGCCGCAATCCTGGCCTTCATTCCGCTGACCCAGTCGGTGTTCTGGGGAACGCTGGCCTACACGCTGATCGGCGGCACCTTTGCCGGCACGGCGCTGACGCTGGTGTTCCTGCCGGCGATGTATGCCATCTGGTACCGGATCAGGGTGCCTGCCGATGCCAGCGAGAGGGATCCCGGCAAGCCTGCGATCGCGCTGCATCGCGCGGATATTGACGACGGTGGCGCGGGCACTCCCGCGAGCACCGCATGACCCGGGCGGCCGCGACCGTCATGGCGCGGCCGCAGGGCCGGGAGCCCGCGCCCGCCGCCCCCGGGCAAGCGGGGCAGGCCCATGTCTGTCATGCCTGGATCAATCCCCGGGGGCCAACAGACGGGTCATGCCTCGTTGGCAACAGCCGCCTGCTGCGATGGCTTCGCGTCCGCCGCCATGCCCTTGGCCGCGACGGCGATGGCCGCGAGCACGGATGGCACGGCCAGGATGCTCAGGATCGCGCTCATGCCCAGGCCCAGCTGCAACAGCGTGCCGCCGGCAACGGCGCCGAGGATGCCGCCAAAGCGCCCGATGCCGAGCATCCAGCCGACGCCGCAGGCGCGGCCCTGCGTTGGATAGAACGAGGCGGCCAGCGCCGGCATCGAAACCAGGCCCGCCCCCATGAACAGCCCGGCGACCGGCGTCAGCATCGTCAGGTATGAGCCACTGCTGGCGTGGCCCATTGCCAGCGTAAACACGCCGGCAAAAAAATAGGCCACACCGATCACGCGGTGCGGATCGATGCGGTCCATCAGCCAGCCACATGCCATGGCGCCCAGCGTGCCACCCAGCGGAAACAGTGCCGCGATCAGCGCCGCCTCGGCCGGGGTCGCGCCGGTTTCGTTGACCAGCGTCGGCATCCAGCTCGTCACCAGGTAGAAGACCAGCACGCCCATGAAATAGGTCGTCCAGAGCATGAAGGTGCCCATCCGGTATTTCTGCGACAGGATCAGCCCGAGCGGCGAGCGCAGCTTGTCGGCGTGGTCATCCGGCAAGGTGAAGCGCGATGCCTGGAATTGCGCGGAACCTGCGATGCGCCGCAACACCGAACCGATGCGCTGCGCCGGCCAGTCGCGCAGCACCATGAACCGGATCGATTCCGGCAACGCCAGCACCATGACGGCAAGGACCAGCGGCACCACGCCGCCAACGACAAAGACGCTGCGCCAGCCGAATTCCGGAATCATCACCGCGGCAAGGAAGCCGCCGCCCGCAGCACCCAGCGTGAACCCGCAAAACATGCTGTTCACCAGGAATGCGCGGCGCCTGGCGGGCGCATATTCGGCCAGCAGTGTCGTCGCGTTGGGAATGGCTGCGCCCAGCCCCATGCCCGTCAGGAAGCGCCAGCCGGACAGCTCGACCGCGGAAGCCGCCGTCGCGGTGGCCAGGCTGAACAGGCCGAAGACCGCCACCGATACGCCCAGCACGGGCTTGCGCCCGAACCGGTCGGCAAAGGGCCCGGCGATCAGCGCGCCAAGCGCAAGCCCAACCAGCGAAGCGCTCAGCACATTGCCCATCGCCAGCTTTGAAACGCCCCACTCCCTGGTCAGCGACGGCGCCACATAGCCGATCGCGGCGGTGTCGAAGCCATCCGCCACCACCACCAGGAAGCAGACGATAAGAATCATCCATTGGTAGGGAGAGAATCTCTGGCTGTCGATGAACGCCTGGACGTCAACCGTCCCCGGCGAGCTGGATTGCTGTGGTTTCATGCGCGTTGTCTCCGTTGTCTGTCATGCAATGATGCTCGTCATATCAAAGGGCGAACGATCGCAGCGGCCATGACGTTCCCCACGCCGTTCGCCGCGAAATTCCTGCATGCCCCCGCTGATGTATCCAGCGTCTACATGCTAGTCAGGCGATGCGGCAGGGTCAAGGACGATCACCCCGCCACGGCGTTGGTGCTATCCCTAGTGAAGGAGGTGGCGTGAGTCCCTCGGCAGCCACATTTCCCGGCGCGGCGGGCAGACTTCGGGAAGCACCCGATGCAATGACGATCGTAATGCTATATATTGCAGAGACTCACCTGCCGTTGCCGTCTCCCGATCATGCGCTACTCGCTCGACCAGAAAGCTGAAACCCACAAGCACATCGTGAAGGCCGCCTCGACGCAATTCCGCAAGCATGGCGTCAACGGCATCGGCGTTGCGCAGCTGATGAAAAGCGCCGGCCTCACGCATGGCGGCTTCTACGCGCACTTCGAATCCAAGGACGCGCTGGTGGCCGAGGCCATCGACGCGGCCTTCGACCAGACCATGGATTTCCTGAAGGATGCGACCTCGGTGGCCTCTTCCCGGCAGCGCAGGCAAGCCGTCGTCCAGGCGTATGTGAACAGGAAGCACCGCGACAACCCCGGAGCGGGCTGCGCCATCGCGGCGCTCGGTGCCGATGTGTCGCGGCTTGACGCGAAGACGCGCAAGCGCTTCGAGGCGCGCGTGACAGCGCTGGTCGATGCCATCGCCGGGAGCGATGACGAAGCTGCGCGCAAGGACGCCATCGTTACGCTGGCGGCCATGGTCGGCGGGATGGTGCTGGCGCGTTCGGTCAGGTCGGAAGCGCTGTCCGGCGAAATCCTGGATGCAGTCCAGGCCGGGCTCCACGCCGGCCTGTAGGCGAGCGCCTACAGCACCCGAGCCGACATGAGCCAAGCCCGCTTCCTCGCGATGCCCTGTCCCGTGGCACATGCATCGGCAGTATTGGGCGAGCGCTGGGTCATCCTGATCCTGCGCGAAGCGTATTACGGGTCGACACGGTTCGAGGAGTTCCAGCGCCGGCTCGGCATCGCTTCCAACATCCTGAGCGCCAGGCTGCAGGCGATGACCGATCATGGCCTGCTGGAGCGCAGGAGGCTCGAGGGCAGCACGCGTTGCGCCTATTTCCTGACCGACAGCGCGCGCGATTTCCTGCCGACGTACCTGAGCCTCAAGGCGTGGGCGGAGCGATGGGTCGCGGAACCCAAGCGGCGCGCCAAGCGCTTCGTCGACAAGCAGACCGGCAGCGAGATCGTGGCGCCGCCGTTGTCGCGCGCCGATGGCTCGCCGATCGTCTTCGATGACATCCAGGTCATCGACGCCCAGGTACGTTAGCGGCCCCTCTGCGGTCCTTTTGCAGCCCGCCCGGTAGCTGGCACGCCTGCGCGCCGCAACAAGCGAACACGCGACGGGTTGGCGCTAATATTGAGGCCTGACGAAACCGCGACCCGCATTTTCATGACCACCACCACCAAGCGCCCGGCCCGCCAGAGCTATCACCATGGCAACCTGCGGGAAGAAATGATCCGTTGCGGCCGCGAGATCCTCGCCAGCCAGGGCGTCCATGGATTGACGCTTCGCTCCGCGGCCAAGCTCGCCGGGGTCTCGCACGGCGCGCCGCGCAACCAGTTTTCCGACAAGGAGGGCCTGCTGGCCGCGATCGCTACAGAAGGGTTCCGGGAGCTGGTCGCGGTGCGGCGCGCCCGCCTGTCGCCCGAGATGGGCGCCGAGGCCCGGCTGCTGACGATCATGGATGGCTACATCGAGTTCGCCGTCAAGCATCCCGCGCTGTTCTACCTGATGTTCGGGCCGCAGATCGAGGATAAGGAGCGGTATCCGGAACTGCTGGAAGCAGGCAGCGCTTCTTACCAGTTGTTGTCGGGAGCCGTCCAGGACTACTTCCGCGAGAACGGTCTTGCCGAGCAGTTCGACGACATGATGGTGCGCTGCGCCTGGTCGGCCATGCATGGCGTCAGCATGTTCTTCAGTGCCAGGCCAACGGGGCCCAGCCCGCGCCCGCGCGTGGCGCTGGCCCAATGGCGGCAGAGCGTGCAGCAGTTCGTGCTGACCGGCCTGCTGGCAGCGGGCCATAAGAAAAAAGCCGCGGCGGCCGACGAGGCCGCCGCAAGCAAACCGAAGGCGAGGTCACGCAGCGCCGCGCAGACGTGACCTCTCCCTCGGGAGACTCAGGTTGTGCCCGGCGCCTTCAGCGCATCGGCAAGCGCGCGCTTCAGCATCACCCGGCCCAGTTGCAGCCGGTATGCCCCATCGGCAAAGTTGTCCTCCAGCGGGGGCACGTTGGCGAACGCGGCTTCGACGATGTCGTCGACCTTGTCCGGCAGGTCCGCGAAGCTGCCTTCCAGCAACGCCCCGGCCTCCCAGGCGCGGAATGCGGTATCGGCAACGCCGGTGATGGCAATCCTCCCCCAGGTATAGCCGTCCTTGCCGATGTTGATCGCAACGGCCGCCGCGGCCACCGCATAGCCCGACGACGGATGGCGGAATTTGCGGTAGCCAACCCGTGCCGGCGCCGGCAATGGCACATGGATGCGCGTCAGGATTTCGTCCGGCGCGACCGCAGTCGCCATGAAGCCGGCAAAGAACTCCGGCGCCGGAATGCGCCGGCTCCCGTGTGCGCCGACGACTTCCATCTCGGCGTCCATGGCAAGCACGACAGCCGGCCAGTCCGCCGACGGATCCGCGTGCACCAGCGCGCCGCCGATGGTGCCGCGGTTCCTGACGGTCGGATCGGCTATCACCGCGGCGGCCAGCGGGAACAACGGCGCCAGCTGCTTCAGTTCCGCGCTCGCCTCGAGTTCGGCGTGCGTCGTGGCGCTGCCGATGGAAATGGTTTCCTCATGGACCGCGATCCCACGCAGCTCGGGCAGTCGGCCGATGTCCACCAGCAGTGCGGGCCGCGCCAGCCTGAGCTTCATCATCGGCAGCAGCGTGTGGCCTCCGGCCAGGATCTTCGCCTCGGGATTCTGGACCAGCAGGGAGAGTGCCTGCTGCACGCTGCCGGCCCTGAGGTATTCGACTTCGTAGGGAATCATGTCGCGCTCCGGCTTTGTTGGATGGCACGCCAGACCTTCGGCGGCGTCAGCGGCATATCGAGATGGGATATGCCGAATGGCTTCAGTGCATCGCAAACCGCCGCCACCACCGCGGGCGGCGCACCGACGCAGCCCGCCTCGCCGATGCCCTTGACGCCGATCGGATTCGACGGCGCCGGCGAGACATGGAAGCCGGTGCGCATGCGGGGGATCTGCTCGATGCGCGGAAAGCCGTAGTCGAGCAGCGAACCGGACAGCAACTGCCCGGCATCGTCGTAGCTGGCTTCCTCATACAGCGCCTGGCCGATACCCTGTGCGATGCCGCCGTGCATCTGGCCGTGGCAAAGCATCGGATTGATCAGGACCCCGACGTCGTCGACCGCCACATAGTCGAGGATCGTCACGACGCCCGTCTCGGCATCGACTTCCACAACCACGGCATGGCAGCCATTCGGCGCTCCCAGGGCGACCGGCTCATAGAAGACGCGTTCATCCAGCCCTGCTTCAAAATCGCGGGGCAGCTTGTGCGCAAGGTATGCCATTCTTGCAACCTGCGAGAACGGGATAACGGTGGGATTGGCTGCGCTCGAGAAACGGCCATCTGCATAGTTCACTTCCTCTTCCGGGACTTCCAGCATGAAGGCGGCGATGCGCCTGGCCCTGGCCAGGATCTTGCCCGCTGCCATGTAGGCGGCACTGCCGCCCACGGGCATCGAGCGTGAGTTGAACGTGCCGTGGCCAGCCAGCACGCGGTCGGTGTCGCCCTGCACGACGTCGATATCTGCCATCGGCAGCTGCAAGGCATCCGCGACGATCTGCGCGAAACTGGTGGCATGGCCGTGGCCCTGCGGCATCGAGCCGCTGAACAGCGTGACCTTGCCATCGGAGTGCACGCGGATATGCGCGCTTTCCCAGCCGCCGCGGTTGAACCCGACCTTTTCCAGCATCGGCGAAATGCCCATGCCGACCAGCTCCAGATAGCAGATCACGCCAATGCCGATATATCTGCCCTGCTCGCGCAGCGCCGCCTGCTGCTCGCGCCAGCGCCGGTAGCCGATCAGCTCGGTTGCCTGGTTCAGGCAGGCTTCGTAATCGCCGGAGTCCCATTTGCCGCGCGCGCCGTCGTGCGGCAGATATGGGAACTGGTCGGGTTGCACCAGGTTGCGGCGCCGCAGTTCGACCGGGTCCAGGTCCAGTTCGCCCGCCACGGCGTCCATCAGCCGCTCGATGATGTATGCGGCTTCCGGCCGGCCGGCGCCGCGGTAGGCGTCGACCGGCGTGGTATTGGTCGTCACCAGGTTCACTTCCACGTCGACCGAGGTAATCCGGTAGTTTCCCGTGATGTAGTTGGCCGTGTTGACGGTAGGGATGCCCGTCGCCATGTTCGACAGGTAGGCGCCGAGGTTGGCGTACGAGCGCAAGCGGATCCCCAGCACCTTGCCGTCGCTGGTGACGGGGGCTTCCACATACTCGGTATGCGCACGGCCATGGGTGGTCGCGACGAAGTTCTCGCTGCGCGTCTCGGTCCAGCTCACCGGGAGCCCGAAATGCCTGGAAGCGAACGCCACCAACACCTCTTCCGCATAGAAGTGCATCTTCGCGCCGAATCCGCCGCCGATATCGGGTGCCACGATCCGGACCCGGTGCTCGGGCCAGCGCAGGGTTTCCGCCAGCCAGCGTCGCGACATGTGCGGGACCTGGGTCGGGACGATAAACGTGAGGCGCTCGTCGGCCGGGTCGAAGTTTGCGCACAGGGCGCGGGGTTCGAGCGGGCTGGGTATCAGCCGCTGGTTGACCAGCCGGATCGATACGACGCGGTCGGCCCGTTTCAATGCGTCCTCGTAGCTGCCGCCCTTGAGCCGGAAAGTGCCGATGTGATTGCCCGGCACGTTATCGTGGAGCTGGGGCGCGGAGTCCGCCAGCGCGGCTTCCGCATCGACGACCGGCGGCAATTCCTCGTAGCTCACCGAGACGAGTTCGGCCGCATCCGCCGCGATTTCCCGGCTCCCGGCAACCACCATCGCCACGGCTTCGCCGACGTACCGCACGCGCTCCGCCGCGAGGGCCGGATGAGGCGGCACCCTGGAATTGCCCACCACCCAGTTCGGCCGGATGTCGCCGACCTTGCCCTCGATATCCGCGTAGGTCAGCACGCCAACCACGCCGGGAAGCGCGCGCGCGGCCGAGGTGTCGATGCCGGTGACGCTGGCGTGGGCATATGGCGACCTGACAAAGGCGGCGTAGACCATGCCAGGGAACCGGTGGTCGTCGGTAAACCTGCCCTGGCCACTCATCAGCCGCTTGTCTTCCCGTCGCGTGACCGACTTGCCGATATACCGGGTCGTGCTGCCGTTCAGTGCTTCGCTCATCTGGAGGCCTCCACTTGCATCACGGCCTGCGCTTCCCGCAGCCTGGTCGCGGCGAGCAGCACCGCATCGACGATGTTCTGGTACCCGGTGCAGCGGCACAGGTTGCCATGCAGCGCCTCCCTGACATCGGCCTCGGCCGGCTCCGGCTGGTGCCCGAGCAGCGCGCGCGCCGCCAGCAGCATTCCCGGCGTGCAGAAACCGCACTGCAAGCCATGCAGTTCGTTGAAGGCCTGCTTGAGGGCCTCCGTCGTGCGCTCATGCTCCATTCCCTCGATCGTGCGCAGTTCGCAGCCGTCGGTTTGCGCGGCCAGCACCGTGCATGACTTCACGGTCGAGCCGTCCAGCAGGACCGTGCAGGCGCCGCATTGCGACGTATCGCAACCGATATGGACGCCGGTCAGGTGCTTCTGGTCCCGCAGCATATGCACCAGCAGCCGCCTTGGCTCGATCTCGGTCACACCGGTCACGCCATTGATGGTGTTTTCAATTTTCACGGTCGCCTCTGTGTCTCCGTTATCACCTTCAGCATCAGTCGACGCGATGCGTATAGTATTACGATCATCATACTAAAGGTCAAAAAATTTTTGGTGCACTACGCTCCATCCGGAAGCTTGCTTAGGAAGACGCTTCAAGGGAGGAGGCACTTCGCTCCATCTCCTGCGTGACCAGTCGCTCAAAGCGGGAAAAGAACTCCGCGAGGAACTTGTTCGCCACGGAACCCACCAGGCGAGATCCGATCTGTGCGAGCTTTCCGCCGATCTGGGCCACGGCCACGTAGTGCAGCGAGGTCCCGCCATCGGCGTCTTCCAGCCGGACATCGGCGCCCAGCTTGCCGTATCCCGCGACGCCACCGCTGCCGTTGCCTTCGATGTGATAGCCGATGCCTTCTTCGTGGCCGGAAAAGCGGACGGTTCCCTTGAAGCGGGCCTTGATCGGCCCGACTGCCGCGACGATGACCGCGTCATAGCTGCCATCCTCCGCTTGCCCGTACTGCTCGCATCCCGGCAGGCACTGCTGCAACGTCGCGGGATCATTCAACCGCTTCCAGACCTCTGCCCTGGAAGCATTGATTACCTGTGTGCCAGTGAATTCCAATATCTGCTCCTTTCGGCTGCTGCGATGCCGTCACCGCATGGCCGGACGCTCAATGTATCCAGCGTCTATATCGTAGGGAGCGCATCGGCCAGCGTCAAGGAACGGGACGCCATTTGCCCCTAGTGCTAACCCCTAGCGCTCCCAATCGGCTGGCGCCGCGATGCCAACGCTTTGACGGGGTGGTAAACCCGAGCTTGCCCAACGACTCCTTGACGCCGTTGCAACGGCAATCCTAGGATGTAGACAGTGGATACACTGAGTGCCCGCGCCTGACCGCACTGGCGCAACCAGGCAAGCGAAGCATCCGGCCTCTCACGCTTCCGATTGCGGTCCGACGCAACCACAGGCGCCCCAATCTATCCACTGTCTATATTCGATCCGGCGGGCCGTCAACGCCCCCTTCCATCCACTCCAAAGGAGAATCCATGTCGCGTGCAGTGATCGTTTCGTTTGCCCGCACCCCGATCGGCAAAGCCACCCGGGGCGCATTCAACATGACCCATGGCGCAACCATGGCGGGCCATGCCATCCAGCATGCCGTCCAGCGCGCGGGAATCGACGGCGCTGAAGTCGAGGACATCATCTTCGGCTGCGGCCAGCCCATCGCCGCAACCGGCGGCAACGTTGCCCGGCAAGGCGGCATCCGCGCCGGCCTGCCGGTCTCCGTCAGCGGCACCACCCTGACCCGCTTCTGCGCCTCCGGCCTGCAGGCGGTCGCGTTTGCCGCGCAGCGCGTGCTGATCGACAAGGTGCCGGTGATGGTGGCGGGCGGCGTCGAATCCATCAGCCTGTCGCAGCCGGTCACGCTGAAGGTCGCCCAGCAGGAGGCGTGGCTGGCGAAGCATCGCCCCGACGTCTACCTGCATATGATCGATACGGCCGAAATCCTGGCCGAGCGCTATGGCATGTCGCGCGAGCGCTCCGACGAGTTCGCCCTGCGCAGCCAGCAGCTCACCGTCGAAGCACAGAAGGCAGGCCGCTACGCCGAGGAAATCGTCCCGCTGGCAACGGTGAAGGCGGTGAAGGACAAGGTGACCGGCGAGACGTCGACGGTGGAATGCCTGCTCGAGGCCGACGAAGGGGTCCGTCCCGACACCACGGTGGCGGGCCTGGGTGCGCTGCCCGCCGTGAAGGGCGAGGGCTACCAGGTGACGGCCGGCAACTCCAGCCAGCTGTCCGATGGCGCCGCCGCGCTGGTGGTGATGTCCGAGCGTGAGGCCGAACGCCGCGGCCTGGAACCGCTCGGCTACTTTGTCAGCCTGGCCACCGCCGGCGTGGAACCGGACGAAATGGGCGTCGGCCCGGTGCGCGCGGTGCCGCGCCTGCTGGAGCGCAACGAGCTTTCCATCGACGACATCGACCTGTGGGAGCTCAACGAAGCCTTTGCCTGCCAGGCGCTGTACTGCATCGACAAGCTCGGCCTGCCGCTGGAGCGCGTCAACGTCAATGGCGGCGCCATCGCCATCGGCCACCCCTATGGCATGACCGGCGCGCGCCAGACCGGCCACATCCTGCTCGAAGGCCGCCGCCGCAAGGCCAAATATGGCGTGGTGACCATGTGCGCCGCCGGCGGCATGGGCGCAGCCGGCCTGTTCGAGTTCATCCACTAAGCACCCCATAGCGATAACGGAGACACCGATGACCGATATCACCGAGTACGACACCGTCTTCATCGACCGCGACGGCCCCTGCGCCGTCGTCACCATGAACCGGCTGGAGAAGTACAACGCGCTGAACACGGGACTGCGCAGCGACCTTTACGCGGCGCTGTCGTCGCTGATGGCGGACCGGACGGTCCGCGGCATCGTCCTCTGGGGCGGCACCAAGGCCTTCGTGGCGGGCGGCGACATTCCCGAAATGCTCGCGCGCCGCCCGATCGAAGCCTTCGTGCCGACCAGCGGCGCGCCCGACCTGTGGGCGCTGATCCATCACAGCACCATCCCCGTGATCGCGGCCATCGCCGGACCGTGCTTTGGCGGCGGCCTGGAGCTCGCGATGGCGTGCGACCTGCGCGTCGCCGCAGACAATGCCCTGATGGGCCAGACCGAGACCAACGTCGGCCTGATCCCGGGACGCGGGGGCACGCAGCGGCTGACCCGGCTGGTCGGCGCGACACGCGCCAAGGAAATGATCTTTACCGGCGAAATCATCAAGCCCGACGAGGCCTACCGCATCGGCCTGGTCAACAAGGTGGTGCCCGCGGACGAACTGCTGGCGGAAGCCAAAGCCTACGTGCACCGCATTGCCGAGAAGTCGCCGCACTCGATCGCGATGGCCAAGCTGATGATCAACAACGGCCAGGACGCCACGCTGGATACCGCGCTGATGCTGGAACAGCTGGCCTTTGCCACGCTGTTCAGCACCGAAGACATGCATGAAGGCGGCGAAGCATTCCTCAACAAGCGCCGTCCGGTCTATCGCGGAGTCTGATCATGACGCAGCTCACTACACGCGTGCAGGCAGCCGCCAACCTGGTGCAGCCAGACCCCTACCGGCCGAGGCTGACGGTGACGGCGCTTGCCGATATCCGCCGCTTCGAGCAGACACCGCTGGCCGAGCGCCGCCTGCCCGACAGCACCTATGAGTTGCTGCGGCTGGCGCGCGACCGCGCGCCGGAGGCGCCCGCCCTGCACTACTTCACCTCCGGCGACGAACTGGCGAAGTCGGTCACCATCACCCATGCGCAGATGTTCGGGCGCATCACGCAGACCGCCAACCTGCTGCACTCGCTCGGCCTCGGCGCCGGTGACGTGATCGGGGTGCTGATGCCGGTAACGCCGGAATCGCAGTACGCGATCTGGGGCAGCGAGGCCACCGGCATCGCCTGCCCGGTCAACTGGATGCTCGAGCCCGAGATCATCGCGGCGCTGCTGCGCAACGCCGGCGCCAAGGCGGTGATCGCCTACGGTCCCGACCCGGATATCGAAGCCTGGAACAAGGCCATGCTGGTGCGCCGCGAATTGCCCGGCGTGCAGCACTGGATCAAGGCGGGCGGCGGCAAGGCGAGCGAGCCGGGCATCGTCGACCTGGACGCCGCGCTCGAGCGCTTCGACGGCGACTCGCTCGACAGCCAGCGCGTGTTCTCCCCGGCGGACACCGCTTCGATGTTCCATACCGGCGGCACCACCGGCACGCCCAAGCTGGCGCTGCACACGCATGGCAATGAAGTGGCGATGGCGTGGATCAGCGCGATGCAGATCGACGTGCAGCCCGAGGATGTCCGCGTCTGCGGCGTGCCGATGTTCCACGTCACCGGCGTGCTGACCAATTGCCTGATGCCGCTGGCCCGCGGCGCCTCGGTGGTGATGCTGACGTCCAGCGGCTGGCGCGATCCCTCTGTCATCCGCAACCTCTGGCAGATCGTCGAACACTTCGGCGTCACCGCGCTCGGCATGGTGCCGAGCGTGGTCAACATGGCGCTGAATATCCCGGTCGGCGACGCCGACATCAGCTCGCTCAAGGCGGCCAGCTGCGGCACCGCGCCGTTGTCGGTGGCCGTTGCCGAAGCCTTCGAACGACTGACCGGCGCGCTGATCTTCGAGGGCTACGGCCTGACCGAAGGGACCGCGCTCAGCGCCACCAACCCGCGCTATGGCCAGCGCCGCATCGGCTCCATCGGCCTGCCGATGGCCTACCAGGAGATGAAGGTCGTCAAGGTGGCGGACGGGCGCATCCAGCGCGACTGCGCGCCGGGGGAACCCGGCATCGTGGTGGTGCGCGGTCCCAACATCTTCGCGGGCTACCTGAATCCCGAGCAGAACAAGGGCATCTGGTTCGACGGCGGCTGGTTCAATACCGGCGACCTGGGTTATGCGGATGAGGACGGCTACTTCTGGCTGACGGGGCGGGCCAAGGACCTGATTATCCGCGGGGGCAACAATATCGACCCGCGCATGATCGAAGAGGCGCTGTATCGCCATCCCGAGGTCTTCGATGCCGCCGCGGTCGGCCTGCCTGACGCACACGCCGGGGAGCTGCCGGTGGCGTATGTCGCGCTCAAGCCGGGCAGCACCTACCCGCTCGGCCGGATCAAGCACTACGCTTATGAGGTGATCCCGGAACGCGCCGCCGTGCCCAAGCAGTTCTACCTGGTCGATGCCATTCCCAAGACCGCGGTCGGCAAGATCCAGAAGAATGCGCTGCGCAGCGACGCCGTGCTGCGGGCGCAACGGCAGATGCTTGCCGAGGTCAATGCGCAGTCGCCCGTGCCGCTTGTCGATATCCGCATCGACGACCGGGGCGATCAGGGGCTGCTGTCCACGCTGGTGCTGCCGTCCGCGCTGAGCGCCGAAGAGCGGGAGGCCGCGGTCGCGAGCATCGACAAGGCCTTCACGACGCTGACGATCAAGTACGCGGTGGTCTACGAATAGTCCGCAGTCCGCCCGGCAGCTCTCACCAGAAGCAGTGCCTGCCGGCAGCCGCCCCATCGCGGGATGCGCTGCCGGCCAGCACAATCCATAGAGGAGACAACCATGACTATCCAGCTATCGCGCCGGCGCCTGCTGCAAACGGCCTGCGGCGCCGTGCCGGCCATGCTCGCGCCATCCTGGCTGCGCGCCGAAGGAACCTATCCGGGCAAGCCCGTTGTGATCAAGGTAGCATTTCCCGCCGGCGGTCCGGCCGATGAGTCGATCCGCGCGGCAGCCGTCGTGATGAAGCGAAGCCTTGGACAGAACGTCATTGCCGACAACCTGCCGGGGGCGAGCGGCTCGATCTGTGCCATGAACGTGCTGCGCGCCGCCAACGACGGCTACACCCTGCTGGGAACGACCGGCATCGACTTCCTGGTCGCGCCGCTGACCATCGCATCGGCCAGGTATGCGCCGGAGAAGTTCAAGCTGGCGGGCTTCAGCGGGATTTCCGACTTCATCCTGGTGTCGAATCCCACGTTGTCGTTCAGAAACGTCGACGAGGTCATCGCCTACGCGAAGAACCCGAAGAACCGCCCGTTGTCGCTGGCGCACTGGGGCCCAGGCTCGGCACCCCACCTGGTCGGCGCCGACTTCCAGGCCCGTACCGGCGTGCGCTTCCTGGAAGTCCCGTACAAGGGCGCGGCGCCGGTCACCAGCGATATCGCGGGTGCGCAGGTAGACCTGACCTTCATTCCGATGGGCGGCCCGACCTACGGCATGATCAAGTCCGGCCGCTTCCGGCCGATCGGCGTCGCCAGCAAGGCACGGCATCCGTCGCTGCCCGATGTGCCGGCGCTGTCGGAAACCAGGGAACTTGCCGACTTCGAGTACAGCCAGTGGGCAGGGGTGCTGGCGCCGCCGGACACCCCGGACCCCGTGGCGGCACGGCTGGTGGAAGCCATGAATGCCTGGGTGGGCAGCCCGGAAAACCGCACCCGGCGCTCCGTCAACCTGCAGCGCGCGATCGAGCCGATGACGATGGCGCAGGCACAAGCCTTCCTGAGCACCGAACACGCCAAGCTGACCCGTATCGCCAGGAGCCTGAAGCTCGCCGGCCAGTAGGTCGGACAGTAATGCCCGGCGGCAATGCCGGGCAGCCGTGCGCCGCGGCTATGCCGGATCGCCGCGGCGCAAGCGGGCAAAGTCCACGGGACGCTTCTCCAGGAAGGCGGCGATGCCCTCCGCGGCTTCTGCGCCGCCCTGGGCCACGGCCATCGATACCCGTTCCGCTTCGAGCTGGTCATCGAGCGTGCGTTCGTGCGCATGCCGGCACAGCGCCTTGATCGAAGCCAGCGCCTGCTGCGGGCCCTGGGCAAGCCGCGCCGCCAGCGCGATCGCCGCCGCGCCGGCCTGCCCCGCCTCCACCAGCTGGTTGACCACGCCGAACTGCTGCAACTGCTCGGCCGTGATCCGGTCGCCGCTCAACGCGAGCTGCGTCAGCACCTGCCGCGACAGGCTCTGCGCCAGCAGGCCCGTGATGCCGCCATCGGGTGTCAGCCCCACTTTTACATAGGCAATCGAGAAGGCCGCGCCGGCGGATGCCACCAGCAGGTCGCAGGCCAGTGCCAGCGAGAAGCCCGCGCCCGCCGCGCCGCCCTCCACCGCTGCGACGATCGGCTTGGGAAAGTCGCGCAGCTTGCATACGACGTCGTGCAGGTGCCCCAGCTTCTCGATGCGCTCGCCGTAAGTCAGTTCGCGCCGCTTGCTGATCAATGTCAGGTCGCCGCCCGCACAGAAGTAGTCGCCGGCGCCGGTCAGCACGATAGCGCCGATCGCCGGATCGTCCGCGGCGGCGGCCAGAGCGGCGCGGATGTTGTCATAAAGATCCGCCGCGATGGCGTTGCGCTTGCCCGGGTTGTTGATGGTGAGCACGCGCACGCTGCCTTCGGTGCGTTGCAACAGGGAGGAAAAATTCGTCATGTCGTGATTCTTGATGGCTTGAGTGGGCGGACGCGGTTCAGGCAGTAGCCTGGCTGGCAGCGCGCTGGCGCTCGTAGACCTGCAGGTGGCAATAGGCCGTGCGGCTCAACGGCAGCTCGTTCCCGTGGGCGGCGGCG
The DNA here is from genome assembly GCF_015549295.1 of Cupriavidus sp. IK-TO18. NCBI lineage: Bacteria > Pseudomonadati > Pseudomonadota > Betaproteobacteria > Burkholderiales > Burkholderiaceae > Cupriavidus > Cupriavidus sp. IK-TO18. The sequence continues at coordinate 419,275 of NZ_JADGMP010000007.1, read as the reverse complement.
CGCCGGATCAGGTCGCCGACGATGGCGTCGGCTTCGATGCGTGGCGCGCCCTGCGCAATGTCCCGCATCATCGACGCGGCCCAGGTCGAGGTTTCGTCCAGCAGCCGTGACTGCATGGCGGCCGCAACGGGTTCGGGAATGGCATGGCCGCACAGTCGCGCCACCGTGCGGCATTCGGCCATTGCATCGAGCATCAGCCGGCGGCCATCCTGCGTCTTCATGATGTCCGCCACCGAGCCGCGCATCAGGCATGTCATCACTGCCCCGGCGGCGATCATGGCCCATTTGTTCCAGAGTTCCTGCCCGATGGCGCCCGATATTTCACGCGTGCCCGCCGCTCGCGACAGCAGCGCGTGGAATTCCGCGGCAATTGCCGACGCCTGCGCGGCACGCGACCCGATCACGAGCCGGTCCATGCGGCCGGCGTGCATGACGGTTCCGTCCGCCGCCAGCGTGGTCGCAATGTAGGCGACCCCACCCAGCACGCGTTCCCTGCCAAAGCACTGGTCGAGCGAGTCATAGGCGCCGAGCCCGTTGAGCAAGGGCAGCACCGCGGTGTCCCGGCCCACGGCGGGACTGACCGCCCGGATCGCGTCGGCCAGGTCGTAGGTCTTGCATGCCAGCAGGATGAGGTCGTACTGCGCGTCTACCTGGCCCGCCAGCGCGGTCCTGACCGGGCGATGGAAGTCGCCGAGTTCGCTGCGTATGGCAAGGCCGTGGCGTTCCAGCGCCTGTGCGCGGCCGGGCCGCACCAGGAAGGTGACGTCCGCGCCCGCCTCGATCAGCCGCGCGCCGTAGTAGCCGCCCATGGCGCCGGCGCCGAGTACCAGTATCTTCATGGTGCCTCCCGACTACGCCGTGCCGCCGGGACGGCACTGCACCACCAGGTTGACGACGCCGGCCTGCACCGCTTCGTCATGCTGGTTGAAGGTCGTGATGCGCACCTTGACGATGCCCTGGTCAGGACGCGATTTGGACGTCCGCACCTCCAGGATCTCGCTCTCGACACGCAGTGCATCGCCGGGCCGCACCGGCCTGGGCCAGCGCAGCTCCTCGAAGCCCGCGCCGATGATGCCGCCCGCGGGCCGGAGCTCGCCGTCGACCAGCAGGCGCATGGTCAGCGCCGCCGTGTGCCAGCCGCTCGCGGCCAGGCCGCGGAACAGCGTGTCGCGGGCAGCGGCTTCATCGAGGTGGAACGGCTGCGGGTCGAACTCGGCAGCGAAGGACTTGATCCGCTCGGGCTCGACGGTCAGCCGCCCCGAACCATATTTCTGGCCTGGCGCCAGATCCTCGATAAATTGGATGTTCATGGTTTGCTCCTCCAGGTGTTGATTGCGACGGCAACCGACGGATCAGGCCAGGGCCTCGAGCGCCAGCGCGATTCCTTGTCCTCCGCCGATGCACAGCGTGACGATGCCGCGCCGGATGCCGTCCGCGCGCATCGCATGCAGCAGGCGCGTCGTCAGCACCGCGCCGGTCGCGCCGATCGGGTGGCCGTGGGCGATCGCGCCGCCGTCGACATTGATAATGTCGTGGGGCAAGCCCAGTTCCGCCGCCACGGCCAGCGGCACGGCGGCAAAGGCTTCGTTGATCTCGATGCGCTCGATGTCGCCCAGCGCCCAGCCGGCGCGCTGCAACGCCTGCCGCACCGCCGGGACGGGACCCAGGCCGAACATGCCGGGCTCGACGGCGCCGACCCCGTAGGCCGCCAGCCGGCCAAGCGGCTCCAGCCCGCGGGCTTCGGCCAGCGAACGCTCCGCCACGATCATGGCCGCGGCGCCGCTGTTGAGCCCGGGAGCATTGCCGGCGGTGATGGTGCCGTCGGGGCGGAACGCCGGCTTGAGCCGGCCGAGCGCCTCCAGCGTGGTATCGGGCCGGTTGGCTTCATCCACCTCGAAAGACGTCGTACCGCCCTTGCCCTTGACCGCCACGCCGGCGATCTGGCCGGCGAACCGGCCGTTCGCCTGTGCCCGCGCGAAATTGCGCTGCGAACGTTCGGCCCAGCGATCCTGCGCCTCGCGGCTGAGCTCATAGCGGGCGGCAAGGTCCTCGGTATGCCATCCGGAATGCTCGCCCGAGAAGGCGTCGTGCAGTCCGTCGTACAGCATGCTGTCACGCAGCACGGCATCGCCCATGCGCTGGCCCCAGCGGCCGGACGTCATCAGGTAAGGCGCGCGGTCCATGTTCTCCATGCCGCCGGCGACGGCGATGTCGACATAGCCGAGGCGCACCTCGTCGGCGGCCGTGGCGATCGCCTGCGCGCCCGAGCCGCAGACGCGGTTCACGGTCATCGCCGGAACCGACACCGGCAGCCCCGCGCCGATGGCGGCCTGCCGTGCCGGATTCATCCGGTTGCCGGCCTGGATCACATTGCCGAACACCACGCTGCCGACCTCGCCCGGATCGATACCCGCGCGTTCCACGCTGGCCCGGATCGCCGCGGCGCCGAGTTCGGTTGCCGCAATGGACTTCAATGAGCCGTTGTAGGCGCCAATGGCGGTCCGCACCGGCTGACACAGCACGACATCTCTTGCATGCATTGCTTTCTCCCTGCCAAAAAACCAATGATCAATCGGTCACACGCGCTTCAGTCGTGGCGCCCTGCGGCAAACGCCCGGCGGCCGGCTCCTGAAGGTTGCAATACGTATTGCCTGCCCGCGAACAGGCCACGCCGGTGTCACGCGGGCGCTCATTGCCAGCGTAAGCCAACGTCGCCCCGCCCGCGATCAGCGCGGCACACAGCACTCGTCTGAACAGAACGGCTTTCATCGCTGCCCCCATCAATGCGCATCCGCCGACGGGCCCTTCGGCGCCCCGACCTTGCGCATCAGCGGCACCATCGCCGTGGCGATGACGAAGCAGACCAGGATCACCAGGAACGCATCGCCGAAGGTCTGCGTCTGGGCCTCGCGCCAGGCCAGCCCCCACAGTTGCCTGAGCGCGGCGGTATGCGCATCGAGGGCATCGTGCCCGGCCGCCACGAACTGGTCGGTGAGCCCTTGCAGCACGCTTCCCATGGCTTCATTGCGGATATTCAGGTGCTCCGCCTCGCGCAGGAAATGCATGTTGCCGCGGTCGTTGAGCACGGTTGCGCACGCCGCGATGCCAATGGCGCCGCCCAGGTTGCGCATCAGGTTGAACAGGCCGGAGGCCAGCTTGAGCCGCTCCGGCGGCAGGCTGCCCAGCGTCAGGGTCACGGTGGGCGCCACGGCAAATTGCTGTGCCATGCCGCGCAGCGCCTGCGGCAGCAGTAGCTGCGCGGCGCCCCAGTCGTGGGTGATGGGCGCAAAGAACCACATCGATACCGCGAACATCGCCAGCCCGGCCATCATCAGCCAGCGCAGGTCGACGCGGTTGGCGAGGAAGGCATAGAACGGGATCGAAGCCATCTGGAACACGCCGGTGGAGAACACCGCCAGCCCGATGTCCAGCGCGCTGAAGCCGCGCACCCGCCCCAGGAACAGCGGCGTCAGGTAGATGGTGGCAAAGATGCCGATGCCGGTAACGAAGGAAAAGAAGCAGCCAAGTGCGAAGTTGCGATCCTTGAGCGCCCGCAGGTCGACGATCGGGTTGGCGTAGATCAGCGTGCGCCAGATGAAGGCCACGCCCGACACGCCGGCGATCCACGCCGTCGTCAGGATCACGTCATCGTCGAACCAGTCCCAGCGCGGGCCTTCCTCCAGCGTGTATTCCAGGCAGCCCAGGAACAGCGCCATCATCACGATGCCAAGGTAATCGGCTCCGCGCACCAGCGACCAGTTCGGCCGGTCGACCTTGACCAGCAGCGGCACCGCGATGGTGACGAAGATGCCCGGCACCAGGTTGATGAAGAACAGCCAGTGCCACGAGAAATGATCGGTGATCCAGCCGCCCACCGTGGGCCCGAGCGTGGGCGCCAGCGAAGCCAGCCCGCCGACGGTGGCCGCGGCGATCACGCGCTGCGGGCCGGTGAAGAACGCGAAAGCCGTGGTGAACACCATCGGGATCATCGAGCCGCCCAGGAACCCCTGCAACGCGCGGAACACGATCATGCTGTGGATATCCCACGCCACCCCGCACAGCAGGCTGGTCACGGTGAAGCCGGCCGCCGAGGCGGCGAACAGCCAGCGCGTCGACATCACGCGCGACAGCCAGCCGGACAGCGGAATGACGATGATCTCGGCGATCAGGTAGCTGGTCTGCACCCATACCGTTTCATCGGCGCCGGCCGACAACGCGCCGCCGATATCGCGCAGCGACGCGGAAACGATCTGGATGTCCAGCAAGGCGATAAACATGCCCACGCACATGGTGCCGAAGGCGAAGACCTTGGCGCCGGTGGACATCGCGTCCGGCGTCGTCGCCACGGCGGCCGCAGGGGTGGTCACGCTGGCCGTCGTCATCACTGCACCCGCGGGGTGGTCTGCGTGGCGGGATTGGCGGGATTGGTATCGACCTGCGCGATGACCGACAGGCCCGGGCGCAAGACCCCCAGCCGGGCGTCCTGGTCGTCGAGGCGGATCCGCACCGGTACGCGCTGGACGATCTTGGTGAAGTTGCCCGTAGCGTTCTCCGCCGGCAGCACGCTGAACTGCGCTCCGGTGGCGGGCGCCAGGCTCGCGACCCGGCCATGGAAGACGCGTCCGGGCAGGATATCGGCCTCCACTTCGACCGGCATGCCAGGGCGCATATGGGCCAGCTGCCCTTCCTTGAAGTTCGCGTCCACCCACAGCCCGTTGGCCGGAACGATGGAAAGCAGCTGGCTGCCCGCACCGGCAAAGGCACCGACACGTGCGCGGCGGTTGCCGACGGTGCCGTCCACCGGGGCGCGCAGCTCCGTATAGCTGAGATTGAGCCTGGCGATATCGCGCTCGGCGCTCGCCTGCGCCAGCGCGGCCTCGGCCTGCTGCTTCTGCGTGCCGATGACCTCAAGCTGGCGCTGGGCCGCCAGCAGCGCAGCGCGCGCCTTGTCGCCATTGGCCTGCGCCTGCTTGTAGTCGGAGTCGGCTTTCTGCGAGCTCTGGATCGAGACGGCTGCCTTGGCCACCAGGCTGGCGTAGCGGACCTGGTCGTCGTGCGCCCGCACCGTGTCGGCATTGGCCGCCGTGATGCCCGCCCTGGCCTGCGCGATCACCGCCTCCTGCAGCCGCGCGGTGGCATCCAGGTTGGCCAGCAGCGCCTTCTGTGCTGCCACGGCGCCTTCGGCCCTGGCCAGCGCCGCGCGATAGTCGCGGTCGTCGATGCGCACCAGCACGTCGCCGGCGTGGACCGACTGGTTGTCGGTCACCGCGACTTCGGCAATATAGCCCCCGACCTTGGCACCGATCACCGTGACATCGCCGCCGACGTAGGCATCGTCGGTGCTCTGCAGGTAACGGCCCGACGTCCACCAGTGGTGGCCATAGCCGATGGCCGCCAGACCCGCGACAACCAGCGCGCCGGCCGCCAGCAGGCGCTTGGGACTGGCTTTGGATTTCGGCTCGGGAACGGGTTCGGCACCCGCCCGGTCAGTCAGCGTATTGCTACTCATGGCACTTCCTTTCTGCTCTCTGCTCGTTGCTGTCGGGGGTCTGCGCCGCCTGTGGCGCGGCTGGGTCGGGAAATCGGGTGGTCGGAAAACTGGAAAGGGGAACGGGATCAGGCTTCGGCCGAGCGGCTCAGCCGCTGGCGCACGCGCTCGCTGGCGGCGGGGCCAGGCGTAATGTGGTAGTCGGCGCCGGTGACCGGGCTGCCGGTGGCAGGGTCGACCAGCAGGGGTTCCACGCGAGCGCCGGTGCGCCGGTCCGCCAGCTGCACGCTTTCGCCTTCGGGCGCGAGATGCTTGTTACCCCACGCCAGCATGGCCAGCAGCACCTGGCGGAAATCACGCCCGCGTTCGGTCAGGATGTATTCGGAACGCGGCGGCCGGTCGCAGTACTGGCGACGCTCCAGCATCCCTTCCTCGACCAGCGAGTTCAGCCGGCGCGTGAGCATATTGGGAGCGATCGCCAGGTTCTGCTGGAACTCGTCAAAACGGGTCACGCCATAGAAGGCCTCGCGCAGGATCAGCACGCTCCAGCTGTCGGCAACGCGGGCCACGGTGCGTGCAATGGGACATGGCATTTGATCAAGGGGCTTTTTCGGCATGATCGGCGTCCTCTGAGAATCTAGTTGCTTTCAATTTGAAAGTTAGTCTAGAGTAGTCACTATCATCATGCAAGTTAGTTTTTCGGTTGTGCAGTATCCGCCGCTGTCGAGTCGTTGAAGGTCGCCGTTGAAAGGTGTTAGCAATGCCGCAAGATCCCTCCCGTTCTGCCATCCATCCCACCACGCGCTCCCGTCTGCAGCGCCCCGGCGCCGGCATCGCCCGCGCCGTGCCGCTGCTGCTGGCGGCCGCGCTCGCCGCCTGCGCGGTGGGGCCCGACTACCAGACTCCGTCGTCGGATCTGCCGGCCGCCTACCCGCACGCCGCGGCATTGGAAGCCCGCGAAGCCACCCGCGAAGCGCCGGCGCTCGACAGTTGGTGGCAGGGCTTTGACGACCCCGCGTTGACCCGGGTGATCCGGCGTGCGCTGGAACAGAACCTCGACCTGGCAGCCGCCATCGCGCGCGTCGACCAGGCGCGCGCGGCGGCGCAGTACGCCGGCGCCGCGCTGCTGCCCGAAGGGTCGCTGTCGGGCAGCGTTGTCAAACAGCACCAATCGCTGGAAGGACCGCTGGGCAGCCTTGCCAACAGCCGGCCGGGCTTTGACCGCAACAGCACGGTGTACAGCGTGGGCGCCGGTGCGAGCTGGGAGATCGATGTGGCGGGCGGCCTGCGGCGCGGCGCCGAGGCGGCCAGCGCGGAAGCGCAGGCCGCCGAAGCCGAGCACATGGGCGTGCGCGTGCTGGTGGCCGCGGAAGCCGCCGATGCGTACTTCCGCGTGCGCGGCGCGCAGCAGCGCATCGCGATCGCGCAGCAGCAGGTGCGGACCAATGCCAGGCTGCTGGAACTGGTGCAGTTCCGTCTCGCCGACGGCGTTGGCGCGGAACGCGAACGAGCGCAGGCCGAAGCACAGCTCGCACAGACCCGCGTGACCATCCCGCCGCTGCAGATCGAGCTGGAGACGCAGCTGAACCGCCTCGACGTATTGATGGGCGCGCATCCGGGCACGTATGCAGCCGAACTGCTCGCGCCCGTCGAACGCGCCACGGTCCCGCAGATTTCCGTGGCGCAAGGCCCCGCCAACCTGCTGCAACGCCGCCCCGACGTGATTGCCGCCGAACGCCGGCTGGCAGCATCGAGCGCCCGCATCGGCGTGGCCACTGCCGAGTACTACCCGAAGCTGTCGCTGTCGGCGCTGCTCGGGTTCGAAAGCCTTTCCGCCGGCAAGCTGTTCACCGCCGCCGCGTTCCAGCCTGCCGCTGCCGCGGGGCTGCGCTGGCGGCTGTTCGACTTCGGGCGGGTGGACGCCGAGGTAGCGCAGGCCAGGGGCGCCAACGCCGAGGCGCTGGCCACCTACCGCAAGGCGATGCTGCGCGCCACCGAGGACGTGGAAAACGCGATCATCGCCCTGACCCAGCTGGAATTGCAGAGCAAGGACCTAGCCGTGGAAGTGGCCGCGCACGCGCGCGCCCGCGGCGCGGCCGAGGATGCCTACAAGGGCGGCGCCGTCAGCCTGTTCGAAGTGCTCGAAGAAGATCGCCTGCTGCTGGCCGCGCGCGACCAGCAGGCGCGTGTGCGCGCCGACAATGCCCGCGCGGCGGTGGCAACGTTCCGCGCGCTGGGTGGCGGCTGGTAGTTTGCATGTCCCGGCCTCACCGCCTCAGCCGAGCCTGAGCTGCGCCTCCAGCCCGCCGCCCTCGCGATTGCGCAGCGTCAGCGAACCGCCGATCGCCAGCGCCAGCTGGTGCGCAATGGCCAGGCCCAGGCCGGTGCCGCCGGTCTCGCGGTTGCGCGATTCCTCGAGCCTGACAAACGGCTGCACCACGGATTCAAGCTTCTCCGCCGGGATGCCGGGGCCGCGATCGAGCACGCCGATCACCACCACCGCGCCATCGCGCCGCACGCTCAGCTCCGCCGCCCCGCCGAACTTGATCGCGTTGTCGGTCAGGTTGGTCAGGATGCGGCGCAGCGCATGCGGCCGCGTCATGATGGCGCCGCCGATGTTCTGCAGGATCGTGACGGCCTTGCCGGTGTCCTGGTAGTCGTAGACCAGGCTCTCGACAAATGACCCGATGTCGATCCGCGATGCCTTCTCGCCGTCGCCATGCATGGCGCGCGCATAGGCCAGCCCCTCTTTCACCAGCGTCTCGATCTCGGCGAGGTCGTGCACCAGCTTGCGCTTGTCTTCGGAGTCCTCCGCCATCTCGGCGCGCAGCCTCATGCGCGTGATCGGCGTCTGCAGGTCGTGCGAGATCGCCGCCAGGATCTGCACGCGTTCCTCGACAAAGCGTGCGATGCGCTCGCGCATGGCGTTGAACGCGCGCGCCGCACGCACCAGTTCCGTCGGACCGGTCTCGGCCAGCGGCTTGCCCGCGGCGTTCGGGTCGAGCGCGTCGGCGGCATTGGCCAGCGCCACCACGGGACGCAGCGACAGCCGAACGGCCAGCCAGCAGCACAGCACCAGCAGCAAGAGCTGCAGCACCAGCACATAGGGCAGCCATTGCGCGACGGGTGGCGGCTTCGGATGCACGTCGATGGTCAGGGGGCTGCCATCGCTGAGGGTGAGGTGCGCCTGCAGGCGTTTGCCTTGCCCCGGGATCGACTCGACCCTGACGGGAAAGCGGCCGCCGCTCGCCTCGGTGATGCGATCGGCGATCTCCTGGGCCTGCTCGCTCATCTCCGGCATGCCTGGCAGACCCGGCCCCAACACATATTGGTAGTTGCCGCGATTGACGTACCGTAGCCACTGCGGCCGCTCCGCCGCGGGCAAGCGGTCGAGGATGGCGATCGACGTGGACACGTCGGTTTCCAGCGTGCCGAGCATCACCTGGCGCGCGGTGATGTAGCGCTCCCCAAACAGCACGCCGAACGACAGCCCATGGGCCACCACGAGCCCGGCCAGCAAGATCAGGAACAGCCGCGAGCCCAGCGTGCGGGGCCACGGCAAGGCGCGGAGATTCACTGCCGGGCCTCCCGGATCTCGACCGGCACCGAGAACACGTAGCCCTCGCTGCGCACGGTCTTGATGTAGCGGGGCTCGCGCGCATCGTCCCGGAGATGCTGGCGCAAGCGGCTGACCAGCAGGTCGACCGAGCGTTCGAACATTTCCGCCTCGCGGCCTTGCGTGAGGCTGAGCAGCTGGTCGCGGTTGAGCACGCGCTGCGGATGGTCGACAAACACGCGCAGCAAGCGGTATTCCGCGCCACTGAGCGCGACGATGATGCCATCGCGGTCGATCAAGTGCCGCGCCGTGGTGTCCAGCTGCCAGTCGCCGAACGCCAGCAGCTGGCCCGCTTCGGTGATCTGCAGGTTGGGCGGCAGCATGCGCGTCCTGCGCAGCACCGCCTTGATGCGGGCCAGCAACTCGCGCGCCGCGAAAGGCTTGGGGAGATAGTCGTCGGCACCCATTTCGAGGCCGAGAATGCGATCGGTCTCGTCGCTGCGCGCGGTCAGCATCAGGATCGGGGTGGTCTTGTGCTTGCCGGCTCGCAGTTCACGACACAGCACCAGGCCATCGTCGCCGGGCATCATCACGTCCAGCACGATCAGGTCGACGGCGTTGGCTTCCAGGATCGAGCGCATTTGCCGGCCATCCTGCGCTACGGTCACGCGCAGGCCATTCTTGGTCAGGTAGGTCGATACCAGCTCGCGGATTTCCCGGTCGTCATCGACAACCAGGACATGGTCGACGTGTGCATCCATCTCTATCCCCTCAGAAAAGTCAGGTGAACCGCCAGTCTGCGTCGACGCCATTGTATGGGTGGCGGCAATTCTCCGTGTATCTCACTGTATCCGGCGCAGCACACGCCACAATCCGGTACATATCCCGTTGCCTCCCGTACCGCACCCTCCCTCCCTGCATGAGCGCGCCGCCGGTGGCGATGGCAGAAAAGGTTGCATATATGACATTGGCGCCATGCCATTGTGCCCCTACTCTTCAGTTCACGCAGCCGGCCATTCCGGCCACGGCTTCCACCCTCCTCCCCAGCACCCCGGAGCTCAGACATGACGACTCACATCCACGCCGGCACCGCCGTCATCACCGGCGCCTCGTCCGGCATCGGCGCGATCTATGCGGATCGCCTCGCGCGCCGCGGCCACGATCTCATCCTGGTGGCGCGCAATCGCTCCCGCCTCGAAGCGCTGGCCCGCCGCATCAGCGACGACACCGGCCGCTCGGTCGAGATCGTGACCGCGGACCTTGGCCAGGCTGCCGATGTCCGCCGCATCGAAGAACTGTTGCGCAGCGATGCCAGCATCAACACCCTGGTCAACAATGCCGGCGTCGGCGCCGCGGCACCGCTGGAGGTCTCGGACGTCGACAAGATGCAGGCGATGATCGAGCTCAACGTCACGGCCCTGACCCGCCTGACTTATGCCGCCGCGCCGGCATTCGTGGCGCGCGGCGAAGGCACCATCATCAATATCGCGTCGATCGTCGCGGTGGCGCCCGAGATCCTGAATGGCGTCTATGGCGGCACGAAAGCGTTCGTGCTGGCCTTTACCCAGTCGTTGCAGCATGAGCTTGCCGGCAAGGGCGTGCGCGTGCAGGCCGTGCTTCCCGGCGCCACGCGGACCGAGTTCTGGGACACCGCCGGCCATTCGGTCGAAAACCTGCCGCAAGGCATCGTGATGAGCGGCGACGACCTGGTCGATGCCGCGCTGGCCGGGCTTGACCTGGGTGAAGTGATTACCGTGCCATCGCTGCCCGACGACGCGGACTGGAAGGCGTTCGAGGCTGCACGTGCCGCGCTCGGTCCCAATCTGTCACGTGACCGGCCCGCGGCCCGGTACGGCGTGGCGCGGTAGTTCACTGGCAGTTCTCTGGCAGTTATCCCGGGGCGCCGGATCGGCGCTCCCCGGCTGAGAAGGCTGGAGGCGGGTGTCACAGGCGACGCCCGGTACGTTTGAACAGGTCTCAAATGCTATGAAACTCATCACGATTTCTTTGCTCGCTGCAGCGCTGATGGCTTCGAGCCTCGCTTTCCCGACGCATGCGCAAGCAGCCGATACGAACGCCACCAGCCGCGCCCTGACCCGTGAAGCCGTGCGCGCCGATCTCGAAGCCTGGCACCGCGCCGGGCTGTCGGAGTACCGGCTTGGCGACCGCGCTTCCAACTTCGAAAACGCCGAGTATCAGAAGCGCCTCGCGCTGTATCAGCGCCTTCAGGCCGAACAGGCGACCGCCACGGCTCGGTGAGCCTGCGACGCACGGCGCCCAGGGCTTGCGGTTATGGACAGCGCACCTAGCCTTCATCCTTTTACTTCGCATGCGAATTATATATATACTTCGCATGCGAACTTCATTGCGATGCTTGCACGGCATCCTGCCATCCCGCAACTCACCCGGAGACCGACCAATGACCCCCGAAATCCGCATTGACCTCACCGGCGGCGTGCTGACCATGACGCTTGCCCGGCCCGACAAGAAGAACGCCCTGACGAACGACATGTATGGCGCACTCGCCGACACGATCGAGCAGGCGCAACAGGACCGGCGTATCCGGGTCCTGCTGGTCCAGGGAGACGGGGACATGTTCACCGCCGGCAACGACATCGGCGAATTCGCCGCGATCGCGGCGGGAAAGCACGGCGGCGAACGCCACGTGCATCGCTTCCTGCACGCCCTTGCCAACTCGACGGTACCGACTGTCGCCGCCGTCAACGGCAAGGCCGTCGGCGTCGGAACTACCATGCTGCTGCATTGCGACTACGTCGTGCTCGGCCAGGATTCGCAGTTGATCACGCCTTTCGTCAACCTGGCGCTGGTTCCCGAGGCGGCATCGAGCCATCTGCTCCCGCTGCGGATCGGCCACGTCAGGGCCTTCGAGATGTTCGCGCTGGGCGAGCCGCTCGACGCGCAGACCGCGGTGGCCTGGGGCATCGCGAACAAGGTCGTCGGCAATGACCAGTTGCGGCCGGAGGCGCGCCGCATGGCCGAGAAGCTTGCCACCCGGCCGCCGGGCTCGCTGAGCGCCATGAAAAAATTGATGCGCGATGCGTGAAAAACTGGTGTCGCAGATGCACAGCGAAAGCGCCAGGTTCGAGGAGCGGCTGGCCAGTGCGGAAGCCAGGGAAGCCTTCCAGGCTTTCGCCGAAAAGCGCAAGCCGGACTTCACCAGGCTCGACGGGCAGTAAGCCGGCTGCCTCGCGTCCTCGATTCGGCGCCGCTGCCCCGGGTTACTCCTGATCCTCGTCGGCGGCCGGAAATTTCGTCTGCAAACTGCCCAGCCAGCGCGCCACTACGTCGATCTCGTCCGGGGTGAAGCCCTCGGTCAGCCTGGCATTCAATACCTTCATGCTGGCCTTGGAGCGCAGGCGCGCCTTGCGCCCCGCTTCCGTCAGCCACAGGCGCGATGCACGGCGATCGCTATCGTCCGGCCGGCGCTCGATCAGGCCGGCCCGTTCGGTCCGGTCGGCCAGCCCGCTCATCCCGGGTGCGCCCAGATCGAGTGCCGCGGCGGCCTCGCTCATCAGCGCGCCATCATTCCTGCCCAGAAAGAACAGCAGCCCGGCCTGGGCGGATGTCACGCCACCGGAGGCAATGCGCGCTTGAGACCACCGCTGCAGGCGCCGCTGGCCCACGTTCAACAGGTAGACGAGGCGAGGTTCCATGTGTTCGGCGGCATTGTGAATTTGTTCGCATGCGAATATATAATGGGCCCGCCCGGCAACGGCGTAGCCGGCCGGAAGGCGCACGCGACCGCATCCGGCGCAAACCGGATACGATCGGATGCGATTGCGATGCCATCACGGCATTTCCGCACTCGCCGTGATTGCGGGTAGCAGCGCTAGCGCGCCAGGCGTCCCTGCAGCACATTGCTGATGCCACCGCCCAGCGCGCCGAGCACCCCCGCCGCGACCAGTCCGGCCAGCAACGACGGAGTCGGAGGCTGGCTCGCGGCAAAGAAGCTGATCAGCCCCAGAAAGTAGGCAAGCGGGTTGTTGATGCCGGGCAAGGCCCGCAAGCTGAGCACGAGCACCACATCGGCGAATACAGCAAGCGGCGTAGCAAGGTTCCCGACGTGCGGGGACAGCCATCCGATCAGCAGTGCCGTCCCGGCGCCAAACACGATGCCGAGCAGGAGTGCCACAAGATTCGCCAGGCCTTCGCGCACCGTCTGGCCGCGCGAGTTGTAGCCGACCCAGCCAAGGAACATGGCCCAGGCCGGCAACGCCGCGGCGAGCGTCACGAAAGTTGTCACTGCGGCCACCACGGCCCCGACCAGCGTAATGCCATGGAACGTGCCCGGCGAAATTGCCATGGCGGCAGGAGTGCTGGTGTTCGACATGGATTTCCTCCTTCGGTGAGTGGGACCGCCTGGCGAACGCAGGCGGATCCCCGGGTCTTCAGATCAGTTTGGTTTCGACATGGATGTTGCCGCGCAGGGCCTTCGAATACGGGCAAGTCTGGTGCGCGGTATCCACCAGTGCCTGGGCCACGTCGCGCTCGATGCCGGGAATCCGGACATTGAGGCGGGCCTGCAGCAGGTAGGCTTCGCCGGCCGTGCCCAGGTCGACTTCCGCGTCGACGGACAGGTCCGACGGCAGCCTGACCTTCATCTTGCCGGCAGCCAGTCCGATCGCGCCGATAAAGCATGCCGACCATCCCGTCGCCAGCAATTGCTCCGGGTTCGTGCCGGATCCGCTGGACCCCGGCGACGACAACTGCAGGTTCAGGCGGCCGTCATCGCTACGGGCTTCGCCGTTGCGGCCACCCGCGGTGATATGGACCTTGCCGGTGTACAGCACATTTTCGATGCGGGTCATGATTTGCTCCTTGATAGACGGTGATGGCGTGGGTCAGGCGTGTGCGCCGTCGAGATAGGGGTCGGCACTGCGCGCCGGTGCCGCGGAGACGCCGGTACGGTCCAGGCCGGCCAGCGTCCGTGCGCCATCGGTGAAGGGATCGAAGCTGCGGGCGCCGTCGCTGTACGCGCTGCGCGGCTCCTGCACCGAACGCGCCCCTTCGCTGTACGGGTCGCGCGCATCCAGCACCGAGCGGGCGCCGTCGGTGTACGGGTCACGCGCGCCCACATGGGACAGGCTCGCGGCCTGGGCACCTGCCGCTGCGGCGGTCAAGGCGATGGCCAGTACGAAACGGCGGGCGATGTTGGTAGTCATGATTGGTTTCCTCAAGAATCGACGTTGAACTGTGAGCGCCCGGTGCTTGCTTTCGCTGGATTTCGGCGCCGGGCCACGGAACGTATTTAAGGAGACCGGTGTATCGCGCGTGTAGTGCAGGGAGGCCGATGCTGTCACCAAGCGTATCGCCCCGGCTGCGCAATACAAAGACATACAAAATCGCTGTCAGGTCCTGATCTGGCCTGGGCCTGATGCGCCCACTGGTAGCGGGTGCCGATGCCGCCCAACGAAGTCGTCCACGACCGCTGTTGTCGCCCCGGCGCCATCCCGGCGCCGGCAGAGGTCTTTCAGTTCAGCGCCGGAACCACAGCAGCGACAGCCCGCACGCCGCCGCCAGCAGCACGGCCGAGGCCGCCGCCAGCAAGGCGCCGATCTCGATTGCCCTGCGCTCGAGCACGAAACGGGCGCTCAGCCGGCGATACACCTGCGTCAGGTCCGCGGCCGAGCCTGCCTGGAAGTACTCGCCGTCAGTGAGCGCCGCGACCGCGCGCAAGGTGGGCTCGTCCAGCTGCATGTAGAAAGACAGGCCAGACACTGCCGCACCCCCGTCCTGCGGCATGCCGAAGCCCACGGTGTAGACGCGAACGCCGCGCTGGGCCGCCATGCGCGCGGCGTCCAGGGGGTCCGGGCCGGTGGTGCGGCGGCCGTCGCTGAGGAGGATCACCGCACCGTGCCGGTAAGAGCCCGGCAGCGCCGCCGGCTGCTCCAGGTCGCGCTTGCGGACGGCGTCCGCCGCCGCGGCCTCTGTCATCGATCTGCCACCCGGCCCGGGCGCGAGCGACTCGCCACTGAAGAGGATCGCTTCCAGGTCGATGCCATCGTCGGGAAACAGCATCGCCAGCGCCTGGATCAGCCCGCTGCCTGTCGCCGTGCCGCGCTGGAGCTGGAAGCGGTCGATCGCGTCGATCATGTCCTGCCGGTTGTCGGTCGGGGGCAGCACCACGGTCGCCGTGGCGGCAAAAGAGACAATGCCCAGGCGCACGCTGGCCGGCAGCCCGACGATAAGATCCCGCGCAGCCTGCTGGGCCGCGCTGATCCGGGTGGGCGCGACGTCGGTGGCCTCCATGCTGCGGGAAGTATCCATGGCCAGCACCAGGGTGATGGTGTCGGACGGCAGCGTGACGGTCGCCGTAGGACGGGCGCAAGCCAGCAGCGCCGCGCCCAGCGCGAGCAGGAAGAGCAGCGGCGGGATATGACGCCGCAGCCGTTGCCTGCGGCCCAGCGCGGCGCGCGGCAGCGCAAGGCTGGAATACAACAGGGCGATTTTCTTGCGCCGCGCAAGCAGGTACAGGTAGGCGGCTGCCAGCAGTGGGAGCAAGAGCAGCAGCCATAGCATTTGCGGCCAGAGAAACTGCATGCCCTGCTCCTTGGCGCGTGGGTAGGACGATGTTACTACTGTAGCTTCCCGGGCGGACCGGATCCCCGAGCGATCAGACCGGGTAACCGGCAAATGCCATTTACCGCACAATTTCATCCACGGCAAGGCTCACGCGCCCGCCAGGCATCCAGGCGCTGGCTAACGACCCCACCCGCAGAATCGCTCGAGCAGTTCCGCCTCGGTTTCATGGACTTCAACCGGCAGGCTGCTTGCGCCGGCAAACGCCAGATAGCGGGCGCGATGCTGGCCGTTTCGAAACGACACCACGCCTTCACTGGCAATGCCGATCAGCCCGGATAGCGTACGGCGGCGCCGGGTTGTGAACGTTACATAGGGGACTTCCGGAATCCGCTCCTGGCCGGGCGCCAGGAACTCGCAAATGCCGCGCACCTTGCCCGCATGCCAGTACTGCGCAGCCTGAAGGACATAGTCCGTGGTATCGCGGTCGGCGCAAGCGAGCAGTTTCGCCAGGTTGATCACGACCACCTTGTGGCGCGAGTCGGGGGCATCGAAACCGCATTTCATGCGGGTGAACGTGTAAGGACTGTGACCGGGGATAGGAACTATCCAGTTCCCGTCAGGACCCCGTTGCACCTGATCTTCTGACAAGGCGACTCCGATTTCTTGTTATCCCGGCGCTTCGCCGGGGCCGGATTCGATGCGGCGCGGCTTCAACCGCCGCTGCCGTGCTATCCGTATGCCCTGGGATTATGCGTCAGCGCCAGGCCCTTGTGAACTCGCCAGTCACACGCCCCGCATCAGCGTCCGCAACGTCTGCCGCTTGCCGGGTAGGGGTATGCCCCAACGTGTCGCCAATCAGCAATTCAAAGTCGCAGCAACACAAGCGCGACGCGCCCAAGGCATCAGACACTCGCCCAGCACCCTGATCCTGCATGTCAGGGTTGCCGAGCATCACAAGAATGAAACCAGAACATGGGCCAAGGAGGAACGAGTAGATGAAAAGAACGATGATCGCCCTCGCCGCGATGGTTGCGTGTGGCGCAGTCAAAGCGCAATCCAGCGTAACGCTCTACGGCGTGATGGACGTGAACGTCGAGTACGTTAATCACGTTGGTGCCGTGCCGCAGGCGAGTAACGGATTCAATCCGGGCACGGGCGGCAAAGCATTCAGACAGGACGCCGGCGGCTACTCCGGCTCGCGCTGGGGCCTTCGCGGCAAGGAAGACCTGGGCGGCGGGCTGAAATCGGTTTTCGTTCTGGAGAGCGGCTTCTCGAGCGATACCGGTACCCTGCAACAGGGTGGCCGGATATTTGGCCGCCAGGCCTTTGTTGGCGTTGAGTCGCCATATGGCCAGATTACTTTCGGCCGGCAATACCATTCGTTGTTCTCCACGCTAGCCAACTTTGTCCCGGCGCGATATGCCAGCCAGTATGAGCCTACCGGCGTGATTGCCGGTGCCAACTTCCGCCAGGACAACGCGGTGAAGTACACCGGCGTGTTCGGGGGGCTCACGGCCATGGCAAACTGGTCGTTTGGCGTGGGCACAACACTTCCGCAAGTCGCTCCCACCCTCCCGACTGCTGGTGGCAACGGTGAAGTGCCAGGGCAGTTCCGCCGGGACACAAGCTATGGAGCAGGGCTGAACTATCTTGCCGGGCCTTTCGGGGTGGGCGTCGGCTATGACCAATGGAATCCGACGATCGGCACTGGCCACGGTACCTATAAGAAGGCTGCTGTCATGGCCAGCTACGCTCTCAATGGAACGGCGAAGGTAATGGGCGGTTATCGCTGGGGTCAGAACAAGAATCAAAATGGCACGTTGATTCAACGTGACGATTTCTACTGGATTGGCGGTCAATACCGGTTCTCACCGACTCTCGATTTCACGCTCGAGTACAACTACCAGGACGTGAAGAACCTGGGAGGGAACACTCACATTGCCAACCCCTGGCAGATTGCGCTGATTGCAGACTACGTGCTCTCCAAGCGTACCGACATCTACCTGACCACGGCCTATTCAAAGAACGCTGGCCTGGCCATGGAATCGGCGGCAAGCAATTTCGCCACCAGTCTTACGTTGAATAGTTACGCGCTCCCCAATGGCCAGACCTCGATGTTTGGCGTTGCCGTGGGTATCCGTCACGTCTTCTGAGGCCCGCATAGTGGCGACGTGTCATGCTTCTGTCGAAGTGATGGGTGGCACGTCGCCCCCCTGTCGCCCCCCTCCCGCGCCTGAACCGGATCAAGTGCGCGACTACAGCCGCGCCTGGGGGAGCGCAGGAATGCCATGAAAGCTACGCGGCTGTCTTCCCGCCGTTCACGTGAAGGATCTGGCCCGTGATGTACGTGGACTGGCCGGATGCCAGGAAGATAATCGCCTCAGCGACTTCTTCCGGTGTGCCGACGCGTCCGGCTGGGATCGTTGCGGCGACAGCTGCGACCCGATCCGCGCCGCCGGCAATGCGTCCGAGCATTTCCGTTTCAATCGGGCCCGGCGCCACGGCGTTGACGCGGACATTCGATTTGATGGCATCCAGCGCCGCCGACTTGGTGAAGCCCTCGATCGCGTGCTTGCTTGCCACATACATGGGATTGCGCGGGTTACCGCGGCTGCCCATCGTGGAAGAGAGGTTGACGACCGCCCCACGCTTCTGCGAGATCATCGCGCGCAGCTCGTGCTTCATGCAAAGGAATGTCCCAAGGACATTCGCATCGAAAATCGTCGTGTACGACTCGACGGTCTGCTCGACGATCGATCCCGGGGTTCCTTCCGTTCCGGCACTGTTCACTGCGATATCAAGGCATCCAAAGCGCTCGACGGCATGGCCGACAAGACGGATGACATCGTCTTCACGGCTGATATCGGCCGCGACGAAGTCCGCTTCCGCGCCCATCTGCCGAAGTTCCGAGATGAGGGCATCTCCGGCAGCGGCGTTCCGACCCGAGCAGACCAGTCGTGCACCTTTGGCTGCAAAGGCAAGCGCCGTCGCGCGGCCGATGCCTGCCGTCGCACCGGTAATCAAGACAACAGCATGAGACATGAGAATTTCCTTCGGGGGAGTGAAGAGGAGCTATTCGAGAGCCTGGGGAAGATGTTCAAGACGCGCGCATGCCCGGATGCTCAACTGGCCGGCACAACATTCGCACTGTCAGAATGCGACAGCGTTCCTGCCCTTCAGTTGAAGCATGTCACGCGCCTCGTCCGGCGTAGCCACCTCGAGGTTCAGCGATTCCAGAACACCAACGACGCGCCTGACCTGGTCGGCATTGCTCTTCGACAGGCGGCCCGGGCCGTCCCAGAGCGAGTCCTCCAGCCCCACGCGGACGTTTCCGCCCATGGCGGCGGCCATCGAGGCAATCGGCATCTGGCTGCGGCCGGCGCCGAGCACCGACCAGTAGTAGTCCTTGCCGAACAGCCGCTCGGCGGTGCGGCGCATGTGCATGACGTCCTCGGGATGCGAGCCGATGCCGCCGAGCAGGCCGAACACCGACTGGATGAAGAACGGCGCCTTGAGTATGCCGCGGTCAGCGAAGTGGGCGGCGGTATAGAGATGACTGGTGTCGTAGCATTCGACTTCGAAGCGAGTGCCATTGTCGGCGCACGACTCCAGGATGTAGCGGATCTCCTTGAACGTGTTGCGGAAGACGCGGTCCTCGGAACCCTCCAGGTAAGGACGCTCCCAGTCGTGCTTGAACTCCTTGTGCCGGGCGAGCATCGGGTACAAGCCGAAGTTCATTGAACCCATGTTCAGCGAGGCCACTTCCGGCTTGAGCTGCAACGCCGGCTGGAGGCGCTCCTCGACCAGCATGTTGGGGGCGCCGCCGGTCGTGAGGTTGATCACCACGTCGGAGCGCGCCGCGATGCGCGGAAGGAATTCACGAAAGAGCGCGGGGTCCTGGGACGGCTGGCCATTCTCCGGCTTGCGGGCATGCAGATGGACGATCGAGGCGCCTGCCTCGGCCGCGGCAACAGCCTCGTCTTCGATTTCCTGCGCGGTAATGGGGAGATAAGGCGACATCGTCGGAGTGTGGATGCCACCGGTCACGGCGCACGTGACAATAACCTTGCTCTGGGGAGCTGCCATGGTAGATTTCCTTCGTTCTCTGGCTGGGGAATGAACTGCTTCATGCGACGCCGCAAATGCTCGGGAACTTTGCCGTCGCCGGCTGTGACCACGCCCTGAATGTCGCCAATTGGAAAGTAGATGTTCCGGCAAGATATGCGTGGAAGCCGGCAGGAGACGTAGCCACTCAGAGTTGCTGAATCAGTTCCTCTGCCAGCGGCCACGGTCCATAGCCATCTGCCGGTCCGAGATGGCCCACTTCCCCGGCATCGACGAAACGGCTGCCCCAGGCCTGCGCCAGGTCGCGGATTCGTTCGAACTTCCCGAGCGGATCATTTCGGCTCGCCACTACGATGCTCGGGAATTGCAGAGGCCGCCGCGGGATAGGGATCCATCCTTCCTCTGCCAGCGCCTGCGGATCCTTGTATCCGGCCGGCAACGGACTGTCGTAGTCGGTCGGCCCGGCAAGTAGCACGCCCTGCACGGCGCGCGCCGTCTCCTGTGCCCAGTGAACCGTGATCAGGCAGCCAACACTATGTGCAACCAGGATGACCGGCCCTGCAATGCTGCTTACGACACGGTCAAGGTTGGCCACCCTGGCACTGCGCAACCGCTTGTCCTGATCAATCTGGGGCACAATGCGCACCGCTCGTCCCTGCTGCTGCAAACGCTCTGCCAGCAGCGATTGCCAGTGCTCCGGCATGTGATCGCGAAAGCCGGGAACAATCACAACCGTTGGCTGATTTCCGGATGTCATGGGATTCATTTTCCTCGCTTGATTTGATGATTCGCCAGCGCAGCCTGGTCCGTCGG
Source organism: Cupriavidus sp. IK-TO18 (assembly GCF_015549295.1). NCBI lineage: Bacteria > Pseudomonadati > Pseudomonadota > Betaproteobacteria > Burkholderiales > Burkholderiaceae > Cupriavidus > Cupriavidus sp. IK-TO18. The sequence goes on along the minus strand of NZ_JADGMP010000007.1, from coordinate 398,810 downwards.
CGAGTACGGCCGATGGTCGGAAGTGATTCTCCCGGCCCGCTTGCGGCTTAGCAGGGGATATCGCCCACGATGCCGGCGCGCTCGAGCTTGCGCGGTGCCGGGTAGTAGTCGTTGACGGCGTAGTGCTGCGTGCTGCGGTTGTCCCAGACCGCAACGTCGCCCTCCTGCCATGCCCAGCGCACCTGGTATTCGGGAATGGTGGCGCGGCTGGTCAGGTAATTGAGCAGCAGCGAGGCGCCGGGCGACTTGTCGATGCCGTAGCGCACGTTGTCCGGGGTGCTGTAATTGGTGAAGTGCGTCGTGAACGAGGCGCCGACGAACAGGATCTTCTCGCCGGTCTCAGGGTGGGTGCGTACCACCGGATGCTCCACCGGCGGATGATCCTGGGCCAGCTTTGCGCGGTCTTCCGGGGTCATGACCGCACCGAAGCTGTGCTCGATGCTGGCCCTGGCGCGCAGGCCGTCGATCTTCCTTTTGATCTCCTCCGGCAGCTCTTCGTATGCCTTGACCATGTTGACCCAGATGGTGTCGCCGCCGATCTCCGGGCATTCGATGCAGCGCAGGACTGCGCCCATGGCCGGATTGGGACGCCACAGGCCGTCGCAGTGGTAGCTGTTCTCGTAGCTGTGCGGGTTGTCGCTGCGGTAGACCTTCACGAGGCCCGGATACCCGGGAACACTGCCGACCACCGGATGGTCTTCCAGCTTGCCGAAGCCGCTGGCGAAGGCCACGTGATCGGCGCGCGTGATCTCCTGCTTGCGAAAGAAGAGCACTCTGTGCTTGAGCAGCGCCGCGCGGATCTCGGCGAAGCGCGCAGGATCGCGCGCCGCCTCGCCAAGGTTGACGCCAGAAATCTCGGCCCCGATGGCGGGGGTGATTTGCCTGATCTTCATTATTTCTACGTCTCCTGCAGGTGGATGAATCTGCGAACGGGTTCAGAGTCCGGCTGCTTGCGGATGAGCATCCGGCGTTCCAGGCTTTCCGGCGGCGCCGTCGCGAAGGAAGTCAAGTCGCGTTCACGTGACAATTCTCGATAATGACCGCTGACGCATATCATCGTGCCTGGCGACACTTCCCGCTTTGCCTTGCGCGCCTTGAACTTGGCAATTGACGACAACCATCCAATTGCACAGGAAGCCAGAGGATTCAACGCTTCTCCGCAACCTTGAGAGGATGAACGTCGCGGGTCATTCTCGCTTGACAGTACGTGACAGCGATTTATCATGAGCTGTCCATTTTCAGCCTCATTTCCCGATGTCGTTACTTGTCCGCGCTGCAGCCCTGACCAACTACAGCGAGGTCGCTCGTGCCGCCGGACTGGATCCGGTGCGGCTGATGTCTGACGCAGGAATTAGTCCGAGCGTACTTCGCGAGCCGGACCTCATGATTCCAGTCGAGCGTTTCGGACGCCTGCTCCAGGCCTCCGCAGACCTGTCGGGCAACGAGAGTTTCGGGTTGTGCATGGCCGAGTCACGCCAGTTGTCCAATCTCGGGGCGGTAGGCATGCTGATCCGCGACCAGGCGACGCTGCGCGACTCGCTTGGCACGCTGATGCGCTACCAACCGATGCTCAACGGTGCGCAGTCACTGGCAGTCGAGGAATGCGGCGAACTGGTCATCATCCGCGAGGCGCTGATCGCCGGCAGCGCGCATCAGCCAACCCGCCAAAGGGTTGAACTGGCCCTGGGGGTCATGGTGCGGTTGATACGCCAGCTTCTCAAGCCCGACTGGCAGCCGCAGCGCGTATGCTTCGAGCACCCGGCGCCGCGCGACCTGAGCGCACACCAGCGGTTTTTTGGCCCTCGCATCGAATTCGATTGTGACTTCAACGGGATCCTCTGCGCGCGGGCCGACCTCGATGCGCGCAATCCGTGGGCCGATCCGGCCATGGTGCGCTATGCGCAGCAGCTGGTCGACAAGTCCGCCATGCCGCATCGGGCGACAATGCATGAGGACGTGCGGCGCACCATCCTGCTGCTATTGCCCAGTGGGCGCTGCAGCATCGAACGGGTAGCTGATAGCCTGGGCGTGGTGTGCCGCACGGTTCAGCGCCGGCTGGCGGAAGAGGGTCAGAGCTTCTCGTCGATCGTGAACGAAGTCCGCACGGAGCTCGCGACCCGTCATGTCATCGAGAGCGATCGTCCGTTGACTGAAGTGGCGACACTGCTCGGCTTTTCCGCGCTAAGCGGATTCTCGCGCTGGTATCACGTGCAATTCGGTTGCAGCCCCAAGGAGAGCCGGGCCGCAAGCGGCAGCGTGCGCCGACAGGCAGCCCCTTCGCAGGCAAGCGCTGCCGACCGGATTTGATCATGATTCCGACCTGGCACGGATCCCGGGGGAGCCTCACCTGCCGCAGTCTTGCCTCGCCATCGGCAAGGTGAGAACGCCCCCGGTCACAACACGTTTCATTCATCGAGCCGGATCTTTGCATCGCCTGCGATCTTCGACCAGGCCTGCAGATCGTTGCTGACAGTCTCGCCGAACTGCACCGAGGTCTTCACCGGCGGCGGCCCAAAGTTCATGCTCTTCATCATCGCTGCGAGATCAGGGGACGCCTGCACCTTGTTGACTTCATCGGCCAGCCTCTTCACGATCGCCGGGTTGGTTCCCGCTGGAGCAAACATGCCGAACCACCCCACCATATCGAACTTATAGCCCTGTTCACCCATGGTCTTGACATCAGGCAGCTGCGGCGCACGCACATTGCCGGTAATGGCAATGGCGCGGACCTTTCCGGAACGCAGGAAGGGAACGGGCGCGGCCGGATCGGTCCAGCCGATTTTCACGACACCTGAGGAAAGGTCAGTCAATAGCTGATTCGAGGTCCGATATGCGACGTGATCGGTCTTCATGCCGGTCTGCTTCTTGAGCCATTCCATCGTCAGCTGCCCTGAAGAGCCGGTGGCCCAGGAAGCGTAGCTGTATTTGTCCGGATTCGCCTTCACCAACTGGATAAGCTCCTGCAGGTTGTGGACCGGCAGATCATTGCTCACCAGCAACATCACGCCACCCTCGGCCGTCTCGGCGATTGGGACAAGGCTCTTCTTAGGATCATACGGGATGGTCTTCAGAACGGCCGGGGCGATGACCTGGTTCGATGCCGTGGTGTAAAGAATCGTGTATCCGTCGGCCGGCGCCTTGACTACAGCGCTTGTCCCAATGACTCCACTGCCGCCCGGCCGGTTTTCAACAACGACTGGCTGCTTCAGGGATGCCGACAGGCGTTGCGCCATCACCCGTGCCAGGGCATCGGTTCCTGATCCTGCCGACGAGGCCACGATCATCTGAATCGGGCGCGCGGGCCAGGCTTCCTGCGCCTGCCCTGAAGCGCACAACGCCAGAAGCGCTGCGGTGCCCAGCGTGACCGCAACCAGCTTTTGAATTCGCAATGCCATTGTCTACCTCCATGTACTTGTTTTGTTGACGATTGGTCAAGCTGCGCGCCTTCCATGTGCGTCGCCCTGGCAGCAGGCGCGACGCACATGGCGGCATGAGCAACGCTGGCATCGCCAATACCGCAAATGCTGTCAAGTTCCCCCAAGGGCTACTTACATGCATTCGGCCTTGCGCAGGAAGCCCTGGTGGCCACCGTTACGATTGGGAGCGAAGCCATTCTTCTGCAGCGTCTCTTCCACCGTGTCGTAGAAGACCCCAAGCTGCAAGATCTCGCGGGTCTGCTGCGCGGTCGCGATGGGCCGACCAAATTCGCCGGCAATACGCACCAATTGCTTGATCTGCTCGACCGTGCTCATCTTTCCGGTGCGGGTCTGGTTCCAGAGTACGTCCTCGATGCCGCACCGCACATGCAGGCCCAAAGCCATGCCGATCATGTTGATGGGCAGCACGTTCAGCACCGAACTCTCCACCGTTACCACGGCTCCGTCCGGCACGGCACGCAGAATGTTGGCCAGGTTGTAGATGTTCGCCTGATCCATGCCGCCGCTGATCGCCACCCAGTTCATCACCAGCGGGCCCTTGTAGACACCGCGGCGAATCATCCGCTCAATCGTTTCAAAGCTGTTGATGTTGTAGCACTGAAACTCGCTTTGAATACCGGCGGCCGTCAGGCGTCGAACGTGCTCCTCGAACCAGCTGGGATTCGAGGGAACGACCATGTCCTTGTAGGTTTCGTAGAGGTGCGCGAACCCCCGCGAAACTCCCTTGAAATCATCCACACTGGCGTGCTCCGTCACATTCATCTGCGAAGTGTTGACGGTCACCGTCACCTGGTCCGGCTTCGGATCGAGTTCGGCCAGCATGTGCCGCGTGTCATCGCTAAGCCATTTGGCGGCCTGTCCCTCTTCAGGCGCGAAGCTGATAGAGCCGCCCACCTGGATGACCATTTCCGGACAGGCCTTGCGCACGCCGGCGATCAGTTCGTTGAACTTGGACAGCCGCTTGCTGCCCTTGCCATCCTCTTCGCGCACATGCAGGTGCAGCACTCTCGCACCAGCTTCGTAGCAATCCACCGCCTTCTGAATCTGATCCGCCATGGTGACAGGGATGTCTTCCGGGAAGTCTGACGGGATCCAGCCTGGCGCATAGGGAGCGGCGGTGATGATCAGGGGCTGCTGGTTCTCGGGATACAGGTGGCCGTCAAGGAAGTTCATATCGATGGATCTCCGGGTTGAGGTTTGAATCTTGGGAACGTCGAACTAGATGGGATGGCTGCTTCGCGCTGTCAAATCACGAAAATGGACGAGCCGGTGGTCTTTCGGGACTCGAGGTCCCGATGTGCCTGCGTGGCATCTTCCAGGGCATAGCGCTGATTGATCCCGATGTGGATGCGGCCCGCCGCCACGTGGCCGAACAGCTCGCTCACCAGTTCCGCCTTCTCGGCAGGATCGGCGATATAGTCGGCCAGGCCCGGGCGCGTCAGGAATGCCGAGCCTTTGCGGGCCAGGATCGCAGGATCGAACCCGGTGACCGGGCCGGAGGCGAAACCCACGCACACCAGCAGGCCGCGGCGCTTGAGGGAGTCCAGCGAGGCCATGAAGGTGTCCTTGCCCACGCTGTCGAAGACCACGTTCACGCCCACGCCATCCGTCAACTCCCGCACGCGCGTGGCCACGTCCTCATGGCTGTAATTGATCGTGTGGTCGCAGCCATGGGCGCGCGCGATTTCGGCCTTGGCATCGGTAGAAACCGTTCCGATCACCGTCAGTCCCTGCAGCTTGGCCCATTGCGAAATGATCAGGCCGACACCGCCTGCCGCGGCATGCAGCAGGATGGAGTCGCCCGCCTTGAAGGGGTAGATCCGGCGCATCAGGTAGGCCGCTGACAGGCCCCGCATGGTCATGGCAGCCGCGATTTCGCAACTGATCGTCTCCGGCAGCTTGATCAGCGGTGCGGCGGAGATCAACCGCTCCGTGCTGTAGGCGCCCAGCGTGTTGGTAAAGCCCGTATAGGTCACACGGTCGCCGACCGCCAGATGGGTGACGCCGGCACCGACGGCCTGGATAACGCCGGCGGCTTCGTTGCCGATGCCGCTGGGCAGCGGGACCTTATAGGTACCGCTGCGGAAGTAAGTGTCGGCAAAATTCAGACCTGCGGCCACGTGACGGACACGAACCTCCCCTGGCCCCGGATCACCCACATGCGCGTCCTCAAAACGAAGGACGTCGGGTCCGCCTGTCTCGTAAATCTTAACGACTTTCGCCATGTGGTCTCCTGTTCTTGAGTAGATGTCACGGCTTGCCTGGGGCTTGCCGCCTGGGCTCGCCGATGGACAAAATGGACAAGCCGGTGCTGGTGTGACTCAGACGGGTTGATGTCCGAGTGCACTTTGCATGACCGAATCATCGAGCCTGGCGCCGCTTTCCGCTTTCCCTTGCGTGCCTTTAACTTTTCTCTTTATGACAAGGATCCGCCGGCTCATGAGTGATGGAAATACAATGCTTCTGTACAGGCGGCGGTGGATCCTGAGGGAGTCTCCAGATGACCGACAACGGAGTGAAATCCAGTCTTCGCAATACGTGGGAGTCGGCAGCACCCGGCTGGGCGAAGTGGGAGAATGTGTTCGCCACCACTCTTTCTGGCGCCACGGACACGCTCATTGATATGGCCGGTGTCCGGCCGGGCATGCGCGTTCTCGATCTGGCTTGCGGTGCCGGCAGCCAGAGCCTCCAGGCAGCGATGCGAGTGGGTGCCGACGGCGAAGTGGTCGCCAGTGATATATCGGGCACCATGCTGGAGCATGTCCGCCGAAATGCCGCCCGTGCCGGCCTTCAGAATATCGAAACGCTGGAATGCGCAGCAGACGAATTGGACGAGACACTGGCCCCGTTCGACGCGGCGATGTGCCGATTGGGACTAATGCTTTTTCCGTCGCCTGGTGAGGCATTGAAATCTGTCCAGCGCGCACTCAAGCCTGGCGCGCGTTTCGCGGCGCTGGTCTTCACGACGCCCGCCGCCAATCCCTTTATGGCTCAGCCGATGGCGATCCTTCTACGCCACGCGGGCAAGTCTCCTCCCGCGCCCGGACAACCCGGAATCTTTGCACTGGGAGGCGATGGCGTGCTGGAACGCCTGATGCACGACAGCGGTCTTGGCGATGTGAGAACACGCCACGTCCGAGCGCAGCTCGTCTTGCCGAGCGCGTCCGATGCGCTGCAACTGATGCAGGAAGCCGCCGGGGCATACCGGGCGGTGGTAGCGGACCTCGACGTCGCGGCCAGGGTGAGGGCCTGGAACGATGTTTATGAATGCCTAAAGCAGTTCGACGTCGATGAAGGCTTCAAGACCGAGCTTGAACTCATCATCGGCTCGGGCGCGAAGCCAGGATAGTTTTCGCCCCCGTTCGAGCCTAGCGGAACGGCATAAGCGGCAAGCCGATATGGGGCTTTGTACTCCCGCCAACTGGAAGGGCCCTGACAAGGCTTCCAACCATTGCTCCTGTACAGTACCGCCCGGTATCCTTCGTGCCGAGAGCAACGAAATATGGAAGACCAGCATGCAACTCAAGACCGAGGAGATCGAGGCATACCTGCTGGTGGTGGAGTCAGGGAGCGTGAGCCGTGCCGCGCGCCACCTGGCACTGTCGAAGTCCGTTGTCAGCAAACGTATCAGCGACCTGGAGCGCAGCCTTGGCGTGACCTTGCTGCAGCGTTCCACGCGCAGCGTGCAGCCCACCGAAAGCGGCAGGCATTTCTACGAACAGGCCCGTGCTGCGATGGCGCAACTGACGCATGCGGCGGAAAGCATTTCCGAGACATCGCAGCAGCTATGCGGCGAGTTGCGCATCCTGGCGCCGATGAGCTTCGGCACGCTCTGGCTGTCGCCGATGATCGCCGAGTTTGCCAGCGCCCACCCGCGCCTGCATGTCGTGATGGAGCTGGATGACCGCTTGGCCGATACCGGCCACGAGCGCTACGACGTTGCCATCCGCATCACCCGGCTGGGCGACAGCGCGCTGATCGCGCGCCGGCTGGCGCTGAGCCGGCGCATCGCATGCTGCAGCCCGGCCTACGCCGCGCGCGCCGGGCTGCCGGCCAGCCTCGCCGACATCTCGCAGCATGCCTGCCTGTCGTACAGCAACTCCGCGCCCGGCCAGGTGTGGGCGTTCCGTGGCGCGACCCCGCAGGCCGCGCCGAAGGTCATCGCCCCGCGCGGGGTCTTCACCGCCAACAACGGCGAAGTGCTGCGCGACGCGGCACTGGCCGGCCATGGCATTGCGGTATTGCCCTTGTTCATTATCTCGGCGGACCTGGCGGCGGGCCGCCTGGTCCAGGTGCTGCCGCACGAGGTTCCGCTCGACGACGGCATCTTCGCGATCTATCCGCGCAGCAACTTCACCTCGCAGAAAGTGCGGACCCTGGTGCAATACCTGCAGCAGGCAATGTCACCGCCGCCGTGGGAGGCCCGCGCCGCGGGCGGCAGCCAGGTGCCTGAGCCGGCGCCCCTGCTGCGGCACGGTTGAGCCGCGGTCATTCATCACCGTGAGGTAGTAGTACACATCCTCCTGCTCCTGCATCATGCGGCGCAGGCCGTCCTGGATGATCACGGCGAGCTCGCAGGCAAAGTCGGGTCATAGCTGATGCAGTTATCATCGCGTCCGTTCAGTCGGGATCGCGGTTGTCTACCCGCAGCAGGAACGGATGAATCTGCACCTCCTTCCACACGCCGGCCTGCTGGAAGGGATCGCCCCTGGTGAAGTCGATGACCTGCCGCTTGTCCTGCGCACGCACCAGGAACAGGCTGCCGATCATGCGGCCGCCGTCATCGGACATCAACGGCCCGCACATGACGCACCGGACCTCCGCGGCAGCCAGGTAGGCGCGATGTGCGTCGTAGCTGTCGAGCCGGCGCTGCTGCGCATCGGCGTGGTCAAGGCAATGAATGATGAAGTCCATATCAATATATCTATTGAAATGCCTGGCCTGGGACAGCAGCAACCGGCGCGGGGATCGGCGTCGAGGCCCACGCCAGCATCTGCCACGCGCCCTCCCGCCGCTTCCACACGCAGAGGAAGCGGTTGTCCAGCGTGCGTTCCACGCCGTCGACCACGGCAACCAGCAGGGCCTTGCCCTGCATCACGGCGATGTCGTTGTAGATTTCCTGCCCAACCTCTCGTACCGACGCCTGCAGGTAGCGCACCCGCCCGCTGCGCAGCGATGCCAGGTATGCCTGCTTGTCTTCGCGCAACGCCGAGGAGTGGGTATAGCTGAGTTCATCCGCAAGCAGGCCTTCCAGCCCCGCAATATCGGCGGCGAGCATCGCGCGGTATCGCGCGGCATCCGCCTGCCTGAGCGCAGCGAGATCTTCCATATACCCTCCGGTCTTTGTGTCCGTTTTGCCCATGCCGGTGCCCTCAGCCATGCAGATACGCTTTCACCAGCGTCTTGTCGTTCAGCAGCGCCTGCCACTCTCCGCGCCGCACTTCGTGGATCACCCGTCCCACCGAAAGCACATAGGCGCGGTCGGTCATCTCCGCGGCAATCGCCACGCTCTGTTCCACCAGCACGATGCTCAGCCCGCGCTCGCGCAGCCGGTTGAGCACGGCCAGGATTTCCTTGACAATGCGCGGCGCCAGGCCCGTGGTCAGCTCGTCCATGATCAGCAGGTCGGGCTGCAGCAGCAGCGCGCGGGCGATCGCCACCATCTGCTGCTGCCCGCCCGAGAGCAGGCCAACCTGGCCGCTGCCGCGCTCGCGCAGCAGCGGGAACAGTTCGCAGACTTCGTCGTGCGTGAAGCGCATCGCGCCGCCGCGCGCGCGCCTGCCGGCCTGCTCGGCCAGCCGCAGGTTGTCGCGCACCGACAGCTCGCCGAACAGGTTGCGGTTCTCCAGCACTACGGCAATGCCATGCTCGAAGCGGCGATGCCCCGGCACGTGGCCGATTTCCACCCCGTCCTTGACGATGCTGCCCGCCATCGGCCGCACCAGCCCCGACAGCGTGCGCACCAGCGCGGTCTTGCCCGCGCCGTTGGCGCCGACCACGGCCACCGCCTCGCCCGGCCCGACCTCCATGTCGATATCATGCAGCACCGGCACCGGGCTGTAGCCGGCATACAGGCCTTTCACTTTCAGCATGGTCAGACTCCCATATAGGCTTCGCGCACGCGCGGATCCGCCTGCACGGCTTGCAGCGTGCCGCTGGCAATGATTTCCCCGTAATACAGCACGTGGGCGGTGCCGCAGATCGTCATCAGCCCCATGTCGTGCGACACCAGCAGGATGGTCATGCCTTCGCCGTTCAGGCGCAGGATCCACGCGCGCAGCAGTTCGATTTCCTCGCTGTTCAGCCCCGAGGACGGTTCATCGAGCAACAGCAGGCGGGGTTCGCCGATGCAGGCGCGCGCCAGCTCGACGATGCGGCGCTGGCCCGCGGGCAGCGCGCCGGCGCGGTGCTGCAGCAGGCCTTCCAGACCGAACTTCCGTGCGCATCCCAGCGCGGCTTCGTGCATCGACTGCAGCTCGCGCCGCGACAGCGGCGAACGCAGCATCGCATGCACCACGCCCGAGCGCGTGGCCTTGTGGCAGCCGGCCATCAGGTTTTCCAGCACCGTCATGTGCTCGAACACCTGTGGCGTCTGGAATGTGCGCACCAGCCCGGCGCGGCTGCGCTGCTGCACGCTGTCGGCGGTGATGTCGCGCCCCGCCAGCAGCACCTTGCCGCCCTTGGGCCGCAGAAAGCCGGAGATGATGTTGAAGCAGGTGGTCTTGCCACTGCCGTTGGGGCCGAGCAGGCCGACGATGCCGCCGGCCGGCACATCGAACGCAACATTGCGCAGCACGTCAAGGCCGCCAAAGCTGTGCGCGACCGCTTCGACCCGCAGCAGGGCCTGCGCGCCTGCCGCGCCCGCGGCACTGGTGCCGGATTCAGCGATGGCGGATTTCATCGGACCTCCTTCAATGCGGGGTTCTGCGTGCGGCCGAAGGTGCGGCGATGCATGCGGCCAACCATGCCCGCGAGCCCACCCATGATCCCGCCAGGCATCAACGTGACCACCAGCACCAGCACCGCGCCAAACAACACCTGGTGGAAATCCCCCAATCCGCTCAGCAGCTCCGGCACCAGCGACACAAACAATGCGCCGATCACCACGCCGCAGGTGGAGCGCGCGCCTGCCACCACCGGCACCAGCAGGAATACGATCGAGCGCTCCACCGTAAAGCTCTGCACGCTGACGAACGACACGTAGTGCGCAAACAGGCTTCCCGCCAGCGAGCCGAGCATGGCCGACAGCACGAACATCGCGGTCTTCAGCCGGTGCATGTCGATGCCGAGCACCTGCGCTGCCGGCGCCGCGTCGCGCATGGCCCGCATGGCCAGGCCGGGGCGGCCCTTGACCAGGTTGTCCACCAGCCAGAGCAGCAGCCCTACCAGCGGCCAGGCAAAGTAGTAATAGCGCTCCGGCGTATCCAGCAGGAAACCGAACAGCGACAGCTTGGGGATGCCACCGATGCCCAGCGTGCCGCCGGTCAGCCAGTCCCATTCGAAGAACAGCACATTGGCGATGCTGCCGACCGCCAGCGTCGCCAGCGCCAGGAAGAAGCCGCCCAGGCGCAGCACCGGCACGCCGATCGCCGCCGCCAGCGCCGCGCTGGCCAGCAGGCCCGCCGCGGCACCGGCCAGCGCCGGCCATCCCAGCACCGTGGTGCAGTAGGCCGAGGCATAGGCGCCGATGCCGTAGAACGAGGCCTGCGCCAGGTTGACGATGCCGCATTGCCCCAGCAGCAGGCCGACGCCCAGGCCGCCCACGGCCAGGATGGCGGCGAAGTTGAGCAGGTCGATGTGGTGGCGCGACAGCAGTTGCCCGGCCAGCGCCCACACTACCACCGCGGCCACCACCAGCCAGCGCGTGGCGTTGGATGATGCATTCATGCTTATCCTCCCTTGCGCCCCGCGCGGCCCAGCACGCCGTTGGGGAGCAGAATCATGATGACGACCAGGATCGACAGCGCGACCACGTCGCGATAGCCCGACGGAAAGCCCACCACCGCCAGCGACTCGGTCAGCCCCAGCAGCAGCCCGCCCACCACCGCGCCCAGCGGATTGCCCAGCCCGCCGAGGATGGCCGCGGCAAAGCCCTTCAGCGTCAGGCCGATACCCATCTGGTAGTTCATCGACAGCAGCGGTGTCACCAGCACCCCCGCTACCGCGCCGAAGCCGCCGCCGAGCAGGAAGGTCAGCGTGCGCATGCGGCGCACGTTGATGCCGGTGGTGGTGGCCCCGTCGGGGTCCAGCGACGCCGCCGTCATGGCTAGACCGACCAGGGTCTTCGTGTAGAACAACCGCAACGCCGCCACCAGCAGCACCGCAATGACCACCAGCGCCAGTGCGTGCACGGGCGCGGTCGCCCCCAGCAGATCCACCACACCCTCGCCGCCGATGGCCGGCAGCAGGTGCGAATCGCGCCCGCCGAAGTACAGCGCCGCGGCCGACAGCGCGAACGCCAGGCCAATGGTCAGCAGCAGGAAGCTCTCTTCGCCGGCGCCGCGCCGCATCATCGGGCGTACGAACAACGTGTCGATGGCCAGGCCGCTGGCGGCGCCGGCGGCAATGCCGCCGGCAATCGCCACCGGATAAGGCAGGCCCAGCGTCTTGAGCGCGAATACCGCAACCAGCGCGCCGATTACCGCGAACTCTCCCTGCATCGCATTGACGATGCGCGTGCCCTTGAAGATGATCGATATGCCCACGCCGATCAGCGCGTAGACGAAGCCGTTGGTGATCCCGGACAGGACCGCCTGGATAACTAGGGTGTCAGACATTGCCGATCCTTTTGCCGATGCGTTTTGCCGCTACACCGGCTAGGGCCGGGCCTTGTAGTCCAGCCGCACGAACTGGCCCTTCTGCAGCTTCGAGTAAGTAAAGCCGGCCAGCGTCATGCCGCCCATATCGGGCGCAGAAAAGTCATAGCCCATCGTGACGCCCTGGTAAGGCCGGCGCAGCGCGCTGCAGAGCTTGTCGCCGGCCACATCGGCGCCCGCCGCCTTCAGGCCGCTGGCCAGCGCCATCACCGCATCCCAGCCCACGGCGGCGAAATGCTTGGGCAGCTTGCCGTACTCCTTGCGATAAGCCTCGACAAACTCCTTCTGCCCCGGCAGCGGATCCTCGGAAACGATGAACTCGGGATGGATGATGTTGTCGGCGGCCTCGCCCATGCCCTTGACGGTCTCGTAGGTGGCGGTGCCGTGCACTGAGATGATCGGTGCGCCGACCTTCAGCTGGCGCACATTGCGGAACGGCGCAGGCGAGGTAGAGATGACGACGATCGCGTCCGGCGTGGCGGCCTTGAGCTTGGCAGCCTGCGTGGTGACGTCGGTGGCGGCGATCTCGAATTTCTCGACCTGCACGAAGGTGACGCCGTATTGGCGGTCCAGCGTCTTCATGCTGCTCCACACCACCTGCCCGTAGCCCGAATCGTGCAGCACGCCGATGCGCTTGAGCCCGTTGTCGCGCGCATAGGACAGCACCGCGCGCGCATTCAGTTCCTGCGAGGGCGTCAGGTGGAAGACGCAGGTACGCTCGCGTTCCACCGCCGGCCCGAGTCCGGAGAACGCAAACAGCGGCACCTTCTGCGCCTGCGTGATGCCGCCGATGGCCACGGTCTGCGCGATGCCGGACGGGCCGACGATGGCGCGCACCTTGTGCGTGTGCAGCAGTGCGTTGGCCTTGGCCACGGCGGTATCCGGGCTGGAGCCGTCGTCCTCGACGACCAGCTCCAGCGGCCGCCCGCCGATGCCGCCGCCGGCATTGATGACTTTCTGCGCCAGCAGCGCGCCTTCGCGCTCGGCCAGCCCCACGGCGGCGAGGCCGCCGGTGGTTGAAAACAGGCCGCCGATGCGCACCGGCTCCGCGCCGGGCCTGGCCTGGGCCAGCACCGGCTGCTGCGCCAGCCCGAACATCACTCCGGCGACAGCCGCGCACAGGACGCCGTGCGGCGTCCGGATGATTTGCTTGAGGTTCATGTCTCCATCCTTTTTGTCATGGTTCATGGGTCTTGGGCGCGCTCTCGCGGCGCGCCTCAGTTGACGGCGGCTAGCGCACCTCCCCGCCCGGCGCACTGCTCCAGGCCGGCACATCGGCCAGCGCGGCAATGTCGAGATGGCCCAGGTCGCGCTGCTGCATCATCGCCAGGTACTGCCGCACCAGCGACGAGATCGGCAGCGCCACGGCGTTGTCGCGCGCCACGGCAAGTGCCAGGTCCAGGTCCTTCACCACCAGCGAGATCGGCCCCGCGGCGCCGTATTCGCGCTGCTTGAGCTTGTCGGCCTTGGTGCGGTAGTGCGCGCTGCCGACGATGCTGTCGTTGATCGCATCGACCATCAGCGCGCGGTCCAGCCCGGCGCGCTCGCCGAAGGCCAGCCCTTCGCCGATGACCGCGGTGCTCATGAACACCATCATGTTGATCATCAGCTTGATCACGCGCGCCTCGTCGGCGCCGCCGACATAAGACTGGCGCGCGGTCAGGCAGGCCAGCAGCGGCTGCACCGCGGCGAACGCCTCGCGTGGCCCGGACACAAAGCAACTCAGCTGCGCACTCGCGGCCAGCGACACCGTGCCGGACACCGGCGCGCGCAGCCAGCTGGCGCCGCGCTGTGCCAGTGCCTCGGCCACCTCAGCCGAGGCTTCCGGCGATACCGTGCTCATGTCGACAAAGACCTGGCCCGCAGCCGCCGCAGCGGCAATGCCGCCGTCGGACAGGAACAGCGCGCGCAAGCTGCTGTCATCGAAGACGGTAGAGAACACCACATCGGATTGCGCTACCGCATCCCGCGCGGACGGCACGGCGTGGGCACCCGCGGCAACGACCGGCTCGCACCGGGTGGGCACCTTGTCGAACACCGTCAGCGCGTGGCCGGCCTTCAGCAGGTTCAGGCACATCGGCCTGCCCATGGCGCCGATACCGATCCAGCCGATGCGCGGCGATGACGAGGTGCGTTCGTGATTCACGTCTTTCATGTCCTTGCCTTCCGGCCTACTCGACCTTGACGCCCGACAGCGCAACGACCTTGCGTGTCTGCTGCGTCTGCGTTTCGATGTAGCGCGCAAACTGTTCCGGCGTCAGCTTCATCGGCACCATGCCCTGCGCCGCAAAGTGCTTCTCGACAAAGTCCTGTTCGTCGAGGATCTCGCGGATCGTGGCATTGAGCTTGTCGACCACCGCGCGCGGCACCTTGGCCGGCGCCAGCACACCGTAGACCGCCGAAATATTCATTTCCTTGTAGCCGGCCTCTTCGAAGGTCGGGACCTGGGGCAATGCGCGCGTGCGCTTGTCGCCGCTGACCGCCAGCACCTTGAGCTTCTTCGCTGTGACAAAGCTCTGGATCGTCGGCAGCGCCGGGAAGGTCATCAGGATCTGCCCGCCGACGACATCGGCCACGGCAGGCGCCGAGCCCTTGTAGGGCACGTGCACGAGGTCGGTGCCGGCCAGCTTGTTGAACAGCGCGCCCATCAGGTGCGGCTGGCTGCCAGCGCCGAACGAACCGTAGCTGAGCGCCTGCGGGCGGGCTTTCGCATAGGCCGCCAGGTCCTTGACGCTGTCCACCGGCAGGCTGCCCGATACCGCCATGACCAGCGGCACATAGCCGATCGCCGCCACCGGCGCAAAGTCGCGCGCGACGTTGTAGGACACCGATGGCAGCACCACCGGATTGAGCACGAACGTGGCGTCGTTGGTCAGCAGCAGCGTGTAGCCGTCGGGCTGCGCCTTGGCAACCGCGTCGGCCCCGATCACGGTGTTGGCGCCGCTCTTGTTCTCCACCACCACCGGCTGGTGCAGCTTCTCGGACATGCGCTGGGCCAGTTGCCGGGCGATGATGTCGGTCGTGCCGCCGGGTGCGTACGGCACCACCATGCGGATCGGTTGTGCGGGATAGGCTTGTGCCAGGGCGGCGCTTGCGCCGGCAAAGCAGGCCAGGCCGAGCGCCGCGGCACACAGCGCGCGAGGGGTGTGAGTGTTCCAGTCCATCATGTCTCCATCTATCGTTGTCGGGCTTTCCGGCTCGTGCGGCCGGATGTCCAGTCAGTTGAACAACCAGGGTTCGCGCTGCCGCCGCACTTGTTCGTAGGCGTCTATCTGCGCGGCGTGGCGCAGTGCCAGCGCGATATCGTCCAGCCCGTTGAGCAGGCAATGCTGCTTGAACGGGTCGAGCGTGAAAGCGATCACCTCCCCGGCCGGCGTGACCACCTGCTGCGCGGCCAGGTCCACCTGCAGCCGGTAGCCCGGCGTGGCAGCGACCTCGGCAAACAGGCGGTCGACCACCTCCGGCGCCGCCACGATCGGCAGCAGGCCGTTCTTCAGGCAGTTGTTGTAAAAGATGTCCGCGAAACCTGGCGCGATCAGCGCGCGCAGGCCGAAGTCTTCCAGCGCCCACGGCGCATGCTCGCGCGAGGAGCCGCAGCCGAAGTTCTCGCGCGCCAGCAGGATCGACGCGCCGCGGTAGCGCGGCTGGTTCAGCACGAAGTCCGGGTTCAGCGGCCGGGTGCTGCAGTCCTGCCCGGGCTCGCCATGGTCAAGGTAGCGCCATTCGTCGAACAGGTAGGGGCCGAAGCCGCTGCGCCGGATGGATTTCAGGAACTGCTTGGGCAGGATGGCATCGGTATCGACATTGGCGCGATCCAGCGGCGCGACCAGTCCATCCAGGGTGGTAAAGGCTTTCATTGCTCGGCTTCCTCCGGTGTTACAACGCGCGGACATCGACGAAGTGCCCCGCCACGGCGGCCGCGGCTGCCATCTGCGGGCTCACCAGGTGGGTACGCCCGCCCGGTCCCTGCCTGCCTTCGAAATTGCGGTTGGACGTGGATGCGCAGCGTTCGCCCGCCGCGAGGCGGTCGTCGTTCATCCCCAGGCACATCGAGCAGCCGGGCTCGCGCCATTCGAAGCCGGCCGCGATAAATACCTGGTCAAGGCCCTCGGCCTCGGCCTGGGACTTGACCAGGCCCGAGCCCGGCACCACCAGTGCCTGCCGGATGCGCGGCGAGACATGCCGGCCGCGCACGACCTCCGCCGCGGCGCGCAGGTCTTCGATGCGCGCGTTGGTGCATGACCCGATAAAGACCTTGTCGACCGCGACCGCTTCGATGGGCGTATTCGGCAGCAGGCCCATGTAGCGCAGCGCCGCCTCGATGCTCTTGCGGCGCACCGGGTCGCGCTCGTCGCGCGGATCGGGAATGCGCTCGCCGACGGGCACCACCATTTCGGGCGACGTCCCCCAGGTCACGTGCGGGCGGATGGTGGCGGCGTCGAGGTCCACCACGGCATCGAAGGTAGCGCCCGGATCGCTGTGCAGCGTGCGCCAGTATTCGACGGCCACGTCCCACATCCGGCCCTGCGGCGCCTGCGGCCGTCCTCCCAGATATTCCAGCGTGGTCTCGTCAACGGCCACCATGCCCGTGCGCGCACCGGCCTCGATCGCCATGTTGCACACGGTCATGCGCGCCTCCATGCTCAGGCCGCGGATGGTGCTGCCGGCGAACTCGATCACGTGGCCGGTCGCGCCAGCCGTGCCGATGCGCCCGATCAGCGCGAGCGCAATGTCCTTGGCGGCAACGCCCCTGCCCAGCTCGCCCTCAACGCGTACCAGCATCGACTTGGGCTTCTTCATCCACAGGCATTGCGCGGCCAGCACCTGCTCCACTTCCGAGGTACCGATGCCGAATGCGAACGCCGCGAACGCGCCGTGCGTGGAGGTATGCGAATCGCCGCAGGCAATGGTCATGCCGGGCAAGGTCGCGCCGCGCTCCGGCCCCACCACGTGCAGGATGCCCTGGCGCGGATCGTCCATGCCGAAATTGACGATGCCGTTCTCTTCGCAGTTGCGGTCGAGCGCGTCAACCTGCGCGCGGCTCACCGGATCTGCGATGCCCTGGCTGCGCGCGGTGGTGGGCACATTGTGGTCGGCAGTGGCCAGCACCGAGGCGGCACGCCACACCTTGCGCCCGTTCAGGCGCAGCCCTTCGAAGGCCTGCGGGCTGGTCACTTCGTTGACCAGGTGGCGATCGATATAGATCAGCGCGGGGCCGTCGGTCTCCTGGTGGATCACGTGGCTGGCCCAGAGCTTGTCGAGCAGGCTCGCGGGGCTGTTAGGCTCGGTCATGATGGTATCTCCTTGCTTATGCTTTGCTTCAGTGCTGGCGCGCGCCCACCCATTCCGGCACCGGATACAGTTCGGTGCGCTTGCCCGCCTTGACGACCTGCCCGGAAATATCGTGCCCGACCAGTGCCGGCAGGTCGCGCGCGGCGCCCAGCAGCCGGTCCAGGTCAACGCCGGTGTCGATGCCGGCCGACTCGAGCATGTGCACCAGGTCCTCCGTGCAGATGTTGCCGGTGGCGCCGGGCGCGAACGGGCAGCCGCCGAGCCCGCCCAGCGAGGCATCGAAGCTGTCCACGCCCGCGGCCAGCGCAGCCAGCACGTTGGCCAGGCCCATGCCGCGGGTGTTGTGGAAATGCAGTGTCAGCGGCACGCCCGGGAACCACTGGCGGAAGGCCTCGACCAGGTCGCTCACCTGGCGCGGGTCAGCCATGCCGGTGGTGTCGGCCAGCGTGATGCGGTCCATGCCCAGCTCCAGGTATCGCCCCGCGGCCCACTGCACGCGCTCCGGCGCCACCGCGCCTTCGAACGGGCAGCCGAACGCCGTCGCCACGCAGCCGCTGACAGCCAGGTCACCGGAGCGGGCCAGCGCCGTCACATCGCGGAACTGCGCCAGCGACTGCTCGCACGTCATGCGCATGTTTGCCAGGTTGTGGGTCTCGCTGGCGGACATGACGAGGTTGATCTCATCCAGGTCGCACTCGAGCGCGCGCTCGCATCCGCGCACGTTCGGCACCAGGGCCGTATAGATGACCTCGGGATGGCGGCGGATCTGCCTGGCCACGGCTTCGGCATCGCGCAGGTTCGGAATCGCCTTGGGCGACACGAACGAGGTGATCTCGATCCGGGCGAGCCCGGTTTCGGACAACCGGTCGATCAACGCGATCTTCTCTTCGGTGGGGACGAATTCCGGCTCGATCTGGAAGCCGTCGCGCACGGACACTTCATTGATGCGGACTCGCCGCGGGGCATGGGGAAGCCACATGGTCGTGTTCATTTTCTGTCCTTCGGTTTGGCGCCGCGGGCTCAGACCACGCCGGCCTCGCGCAGCGCGCGGAATTCGGCGCCGGCAATGCCGATGCCCGCCAGGATCTCTTCGGTGTGCTCGCCCAGCGCCGGCCCGATCCAGTTGGTTCGCCCCGGGGTGGCGCTGAGCCTGGGCACGATGCCCGACAGCGCCAGCGGCGAGCCATCGGGAAGCTGGTGCGGCTCGATCATGCCGCGCGCACTGTAGTGGGGGTCGCTGCAGATGTCCTGCGCGGTGTAGATGCGCCCGCAAGGCACCGCCGCGGCTTCCAGCGTCGCCAGCACGGTGTCGAGGTCGTGCGCGGCGGTCCATGCGGCGATGGCGTCGTCGAGCATGGTGTTGTGCTGCACGCGGCCATCGTTGTGAGCCAGGCGCGGATCCTGGCCGAGGTCGTCGCGGCCGATCGCCGTCATGAAGCGCCGGAAGATGGCGTCGCCGTTGCCCGCGATGATCACGTACTGCCCGTCCTTGCAGGGATACGTGTTCGACGGCGAAATGCCGGGCAGGCTGGCGCCGGAACGCTCGCGCACGTGGCCGAACTTGTCGAACTCCGGCACCAGGCTCTCCATCACGGCAAAGACGGACTCGTACAGGGCCACGTCCACATACTGCCCTTCGCCGTTGTTGTTGCGCAGGTGGTGCATGGCCAGCAGCGCGCCGATCACGCCGTACAGCGACGCCAGCGTGTCGCCGATGCTCACGCCGGACCGCACCGGCGGCCGGTCGGGGTAGCCGCTGACATAGCGCAGCCCGCCCATCGATTCCGCGATCGCGGCAAACCCCGGGCGGTCCTTGTAGGGGCCGGTCTGGCCATAGCCGGAAATGCGCACCATGACCAGGGCCGGACTCACCTTGCGCAGGTCTTCCCAGCCCAGGCCCCATTTCTCCAGCGTGCCGGGGCGGAAGTTCTCGATCACGATATCGGCGCCGGCGACCAGCTTGCGCACGATGTCCTGGCCTTCCGGGCTGCGCAGGTCCAGCGTCAGCGACTTCTTGTTGCGGCTCTGGCTATACCACCACAGCGAGGTGCCCTCATACAGCTTGCGCCATTTGCGCAGCGGATCGCCTTCGCCCGGCGCTTCGATCTTCAGCACCTCGGCGCCGAACTGGGCGAGCAGGCCGCCGGCATACGGGCCGGCGATCAGCGATCCCAGCTCCAACACGCGCACGCCTTGCAGCGGCATCTTTTCCTTGTTCGCTTCGTTGACCATGACGGTTTGCTGCTCCTGTCGAAATACGGTGACTGCCATGCAAGATTGGAAGAACCGGCGCGCGTGGTAAAGCAGTGATTGGCGAGCCTGCCATCGCATAGCGCGATGGCAGGCGCGTCTGTGCTACGCGGCGTCGAGCAGGCGGTCGACCAGCAGCCGCGCCACCGCCGAGAGGCTGTCGTAGGCGCGCACGCCGATCACCAGTTGCCGCGCGGCCCAGGGCTCGTCCAGCCTGACGGTACGGATGCCGAGGGTGTCCTGGTAAGGCGCCGCGCTGGACCTCGGCAGGATGCCCAGCCCCATCCCCGCCTGCACCATCAGGCACAGCGCGTCATAGCCAGGCACGTGTATGCGCGGCTTGAACACGAGGCCGGCCTCGCTGGCGGCCCGCACCAGCTGCAGATGAATCTGGCTGCCGGCATGCATGCTGACCAGATCAAAGTCCAGCGCCTCGCGGATCGACACCGACTGCCGCGCTGCCAGCGGGTGGCCGTCTGGCACCACCACCACCAGTTCGTCGCATTGGTAGGGAAAGGTCTCGAGTTCCGCGCCTACCGCGCACGCGGTGAAGATGCCGATATCCGCGGCGTTCTCGGCCACGGCGCGCACGATGGCGGTGGAGACGCGCTCATCAAGGCGCACGTCGACACGCGGATAGTCCGCCAGGAACGACTTGAGCTGCGCCGGCAGGAACTGCGTAATGGCGGAGACGTTGGCGAATACCCTGACCTGGCCGCGCAGGCCTCCGCCGAAGTCGCGCATGCGCGTCACGATGTCGTCAAGGTCGTGCAGCACGCCGCGCGCCAGGTGCACCAGCTCGATGCCGGCCGTGGTCGGCTCCACGCCCTTGTTGCTGCGCCGGAGCAGGGCCGTGCCCAGGCCTTGCTCCAGCTCGCTGATGCGCTTGCTGACCGCGGCGGCGGCCAGGTGCGCACGCTCGGCGGCGGCTGCGATGGAGCCCTCTTCCGCCACGCAGACAAAGAGCCGCAGCGAGGTAGGATCGAGTCTCATGTTGCTATGTCTCCCGGGCGCCGGCCATGGCGCCCTCCTTTCTGTTCCAGCCTGGGCGTTGCGGATAAAATGCGTGCATGACCTCCGCCGCCAAACCCACCGCCCCCGTCGACCAGGACGCCCCGCCCAAGCTCGAAGAAGGCCACCGCGACTACGTCGCGGCGCTGGCGCGCGGCCTGGCGGTGATCCAGGCGTTCACCGACACCACGCCGGAAATGACGCTGAGCGAAGTCGCCCAGGCCACCGGCATGACGCCCGCCACCGCGCGCCGTGCCTTGCTGACGCTGCAGGCGCTGGGCTACATCGGCACCAACGGGCGGCGCTTCGTGCTGCTGCCCAAGGTCCTGTCGCTGGGCGCCGCATTCCTCAGCTCGATGAACCTGCGCGACATCGTCCAGCCCTTCCTGCAGGAAGTGGCCGAGCGCTTCCGCGATTCGGTCTCGCTCGCCATCCTCGACGGCGACAGTGTGGTCTACCTCGCGCATGTGCCCAGCCAGCGGCGCATCGCGTTCCGCGCCTCGGTCGGCTACCGGCTGCCGGTGCATTGCACCTCGCTCGGCCTCGCCTTGCTGGCGCATGCGACCAAGGCCCAGCAGAACAAGGTCCTGGACAAGGCACCGTTCCAGAAATTCACGCCGATGACGCTCAGCGATGCTGATGCGCTGCGCGCCGCGCTGGCACGCACGCTTGAACAGGGCTATGCGATCCAGCACGGCCAGCTCGAGCTCAACGTCCTGTCTATCGCCGTGCCCGTGCGCGACCCCCAGCAGCGCGTGATCGCCGCCATCAACTGCTCCACCGAGACCGAGCGCGCCAGCCCCGAAGAACTTGTCGCCACACGGCTGCCGGCACTGCGCGAGGCGGCCGCGATGATCGAGGCCGCCATCCGGCGGGCGCCCACGCTGGCGCATTCGATCCTGGCGGCCTCCTGAGCTGCGCGGGGCTCAGGCCGCCACTGGCGCCGCCTCGGGCTCGATCACCACATCCAGCGTCAGCAGCTGGTAGCCGTCACGCTGCGGATGTGGCCCCACCTCGACGATGTGGTCATCGATGGTCGAGAAGATGCAGTCGACCGGGTTGGCGGGGTCGCCCTTGAAATAGATCTGAGAGGTCAGCGTGCGGTATCCCGGCTGCACCACCCGGTAGTGGATATGCGGCGCGCGCTGGCGGTTGCGGCCCAGGCGCCTCATCAGCACGCCCACCTCCGTGTCCTCGCGCCCGATGATGTAGCCGCCCGGCCGCACCGTGAAGATCTGGAAGCCGCCCTCCACATCGCAGCGCAGCTTGCCGCGCAGGTTGTCTTCGGACTGGGAGTCGTCTTCGTTCTCGTAGCGGCCGAACTGGTTGGGCTGCCACACGATCAGCGTCGCACCCGGCACCGGCTGGCCCGTGCGCGCATCCAGCACGCGGCCGCGCACCTCGAGCCGCTGCCCGGGCTCCTCCGCCGTCGCCAGGTGGCAGGGGTTGCTGCCTTCGGCCACCTGGTCCTTGGGGAACGGGCCGGTCACGTTCTGCGGCGTGGCTTGCTCGCCGGTGCGCGCCAGGTCCAGCGCGCGCATGGTCAGGCCCATCATGTCGCACAGCATGATCAGTTCATCCTGCGCGGCCACCCGGCCCAGCCAGGCGGCAATGCGATAGAGCTGCGCATCGGTCAGCTGCAGCTCGTCCAGCATGGCGTGGAAATGCCGCAGCGCCACGCCGAATTGCGCCTGCAAGGTCTCGTCCGAGCCGGGTGCGCCGGCGCACATGGCGTCCAGCGCGCGCTGGAGGGTGTAGTTGTCCTGGGTGCTCATGGTTGTCTCCTTTTGTTCTGGCTTATTGGCTGGCGGCCGACAGGTCGACCGCGCGCGCCAGCAGTGTCCGGTCAGCCTTCAGCTTGTGCTTGGCAGGCTTGTGCGTCGGTGTGTGCGGGATTGCGTCGACGGTGGCGATATAACGCGGCAGCTTGTGCACGGCCAGGCGGCCGCGCGCCCAGGCGAGCAGCTCGGCCGCATCGGCCGACTGGCCCGCGCGGAACTGCACCGCCAGCAGGATTTCTTCCTCGCCAAGTTCCGCGGGCACGCCGATGGCCGCCGCTTCTTCCACCGCCGGGTGTTCGCCGAAGATGCGATCGAGCTCGGCGCCCGACACGTTCTCGCCCTTGCGCCGGATCACATCTTTCTTGCGCGCAACAAAGACGTAGTAGCCGTCCTCGTCCTGGCGCACCAGGTCGCCGGTGGCGAACCAGCCGTCGCGGAACGCCGCCTCGGTCTGGGCCGGGTCACGGTAGTAGCCTTGCATCAGCGTAGGCGTGCGGATCAGCAGTTCGCCCTCGCCGCCCGGGGCCACGTCGCTGCCTTCGTCGTCGACGATGCGGGCCTGCGGCACCGGCACCGCCGGATCCGGGTGGGGCGAGATCAGGCCCATGGTGCCAAGCTTGTGCGGGCCGTCGAACGGGTTGGCAATCACGCCCGGGATTTCCGTCATGCCATAGCATTCGATCAGCCGCGGCACGTGGAACTCCTGCTTCATCACACGCACCATTTCCTGGGTCTGCGGCGCGATGAACATCTTGGTGATGCGGTGGCCAGGCACGAACTCCGCACGCGGGCGCCGGGCCAGGATGCTGCCGGCCGCCGCCACCAGGTTCACCTCCGTGGCGCCGGTCTCGGCGGCGAAACGCCAGAACGACGACGCCGAGAACCTGCGCACCAGCACCAGGCAGCCGCCGCAAGCCAGCGACCCGCCCACCGAATACATCAGCGCATTGATATGGAACAGCGGCATCACGCACATCACGCGCTCGTCTGGCTGCAGCTGCAACCGGCCGACGAAGGCTTCGGCGGTCAGTACGTAGCCGCGATGGCTGTGCATCGCGCCCTTGGGGAAGCCCGTGGTGCCGGACGTATAGATGATCAGTGCGGTATCCCGGTCGCCGCCGTCGTCGGCAGGTTCGGCCGCAAGTTCGCCCGCCGACGCCATCGACTGCTCCAGCGTCGGCACGCCGTGGTCGCCAGGCTCGTTGGCGCGCAGCCAGACCCCACCGCCCAGCGCCCGGGCGATGGCCGCACCGGTGTCCAGCGTAGCCGGTGCACACACCAGCCCGCAGACCTGCGCATGCTGGAACACGTACAGCGCCTCGTCCAGCCGGTATTCCGGGTTGGCCGGCACCATGGTCGCGCCGATGCGCGCCAGCGCAAACATCAGCACGACCGTGGACGGATGGTTGGGGGACAGCACGCCGACGCGGTCGCCGCGGCGCACGTGCATGGCCCGCGCCAGCCATTGCGCGGCTTGCGCGATCCGTCCCTCGAGCTCGCGATAGCTCCAGGTCTCGCCCTCGAAAAGCAACGCCGGCTTGTCCGGATGCGCCGCCACGCGGGCCGCGAGGAAACCGGTCAGCGTGAAGTCATGCGCCGGATACTGCCTGAGCACGTCGAGCGGCGCCATCGTGCCGGTGCAGGTGGCCGGCGCGCTCATGATGCTTGCGCCGGCGCGGCGCTGTAGGCGATGGCCTGTTCGGCGGCATCGGCCAGGATGAAGCCAATCGGCTGGCGGCGTTCCTCCTGCAGGTGGGCGATCAGGCTCGCCACGCGCGCCAGCAACGGCACCCCCTTGAGCGCGGTGGCGGGATAGCCAGCGTCGAGCAGGACGGCGGGGATTGCGCCCGAAACGTTCAGCGGCAAGGGCTTGCTGTAATGCTCGGGCACTGCGGCGGCTACCGCTTCCAGCGCGGCCACGTGGTCGCCGGCAACGCCCAGCTCCCGCGCAATGGCCAGCAGCCGGTGCGCGCGCGGATCCCCCAGCTTGTGCGTGGGATGGCCAAAGCCTGGCAGTGGCTTGCGCGCCTGCCGCACGGCCCTGACCACCAAGTTCGCGCTCTCGGCCAGCGTGCCGTGTTCCCGCCCGGCGAGCACTTCCGCCAGCAGCTGGCCCGCGGTTTCCGATGCGCCCAGGATCACCGAGCCGCAACCCAGCACGCCAGCCGCCACGGCGCCTTGCAACGCATCCGGCGCGGCGGCCAGCGTCATGCGGGCTGCCTGCACCGAGGGGACCAGGCCATGCTCCGCGATCGCCACGAGGCAGGCATCGGTGATCGCCACCAGCTTTGCGCCGGGCTCGCGGCCGGTCAGCAGGAACAGGAAGTAGGCGGTGAAGCCGGTCTTGCCGATCAAGGCCTCGCTCAGGTCTTTGCCATGCACCGACACGCCGTGGATATCCACATGCGCGATGCTGGTCTGACCGGCAGCCCGGGGGTGTTTCGCTTCCGTCACGTTGTCTCCGTTTTTGCGCTACGCGCAATCTAATGCGATATGCGAATTATTTTAGGTGGGGGTGCGAGCCTCTGCAAGAACGGTAAACCCGCACCCCGACGTCAACTTGCGGCCGGCACTGCATGTGGCGCAGGACCGGCTTGCCGTTCAGGCGCCATCCGTGAACCGGTCGGCACACCCAATTCTCGCGAGTGCGCCGTCGGCGAACGGATCCACCTGGCGCAGTGCGCCGTCGGTGAACAGATCTACCTGCCGCAGTCCGCCGTCGGTGAACGGATCCGCCTTGCGCACGGCAATCCGGCGGAATTGCTCATCGGCCAGGCGGCCGGATTGCGAACGCTGCAGGGCCTCGGCAACATGCGCCCCGTCTGTATAGACGTCCGCGGTGCGCACCGCGGCTTGCGCCCCGGCCGCCATCACCACCATCAGTATTGCGCCAATCGATGCCTTTTTCATCACTTGCTCCTTTCCTACCAGGAAGAACCTTGTGTCGACCGGGGCAATCTGCCCCGCACGTCTCACGATCCAAGTATAATCAAACCGTACCGTATGGTACTAAATAAATTGAAAAACCTCACTCGAATTTTTTGAAGAAAGGGGCGACGCCTGGGCTGCCACTTGGATCACGCAAGCATTTGGTAGACTGCGCGGGGCGCCAGCGCCCCTTGTCCCCTGTTACTCCTCGCTACCGATGGCATCACCCGTGAGCGTTACCGACACTCCCCTGCACCGCCCGCCGCAGCGCATCACACGCCGTGGCGAAGAGAAGCGCGCCCTGATCCTGAGCACCGCCGCCGACATGTTCCTCGAGCACGGCTATGACGGCGTCAGCCTGGACGACATCGTCAAGGCGTGCGGGGGCTCCAAGACCAACGTCTACAGCTATTTCGGCGGCAAGGACGGTTTGTTCGTGGCGGTGGTGGAGCGGCTGTGCGACCGCTTCCTGGAAAAGACCGAGAAGGGCGTGGATGTGTCGCGCTGCGATGCGGCGCAGGGACTCGGCAAGATCGCGCACAGTTTTCTGCAGTCGCTGCTGGAGGAACGCCACCTGGCGTTCCTGCGGCTGATCTTCGCGGAATCGCGGCGCTTCCCCGCGTTGGGGAACGCCTGGTATACGCGCGGCCCGGCGGCGACCTGCGCCTATGTTGCGGCCTTCCTTGGCAGCCAGCAGGCGAGAGGCACGCGGCTCTCGGCAAGCCCTGAGGTCAGTGCCAGGCTGTTCCACGGCATGGTGCTGGCCAGCGTCCTGCACCGTGCGCTGGCTACCGGCGTCCGTCCGGACGACGCCGAGATCGATGCGCTGGTCCGCGACGCGATCGCGGTGATCGTGCCGGCCCTTGATGCCGGCACGCCCTCAGAAGCGCGTCAGAAGCGATAGCGGATGTAGCCCATGCTGAAGTTGACGCCCGGATTCGGCTCCTGAATGCCGGCGTTGGACAGGTGCTGGAAGCGGTAGCCGATGGTCAGGCGCCGCGCCTCGCCGAAGGCAACCCCGACGCCGACCATGTCTGAGAACTGGAACGCCGATCCCATGCGGTGGCCGCCGGCGATCTCGGTGTGGCTGAGCACGCGCAAACCCACTGACGCCTCGATAAACGGCGTGGCAAATTCCGCGGCATAACCCAGGCGAAAGATTGGCGAGATGCCGTACTCCATCAGCTGGCTGGACGGCCGGTTAGACAATGCGCGCCAGTTCGCGACATTGACCTCCCCATCCAGCGAGAGCGTGAAGCGGCTGGACAGCTGCCATTGCACGATGTCGTCCCAGCGCGCGGCGATTTCATGCTTTTCCACGCCGTGGTCGTTATCGCCGCCATAGCCTCCCTGCATGGAGAACGCTGCCACTCAGGCCACAAGCTTCATCCGATAGAACAACTCCATCCTTTCCACCGCATCGCTGCCATCTTCCTGGAAGCGGCGGATGTGCTCGGTCTGCGTATGGTGCGCCTCCTGCGCCGCGGGACTGTCCCAGTGCTCGACGAAGACAAAGCGCCGCGGATCATCCTGTTGCTCGAACAACTCGTAGCGCAGGTTGCCTGCATCGCGGCGGGAAGGCGCTACCACGGCCCGCAGTTCTTCCCGTAGCTCCGCCTCGCGCCCGGGCTTGGCATACAGGATCACCAGCACATAGAAATCGCCCATCGTTCGTGTCCTCCGCACATATGGTGTCAGCAAAGACTAGGCAAATACCACGGCGCAAGCAAGCAGGACACGGAGGGCGCGCGGATCGTTCTATCAGCGCGAACAGCATGTTTGGCAGATGGCTATCACGCTCGCCCCAATGCATGGCTTATGCTGCAAGGGCTCGTTGCGACGGCCGACCGCAACGCATGCGGGACGGCATCAGAACCGCATTTCCGGTTTGCAGTGTCCGGCAATGCCGGTACCGTCGCGGGGCAGTCGGGCCAGCGTCGCGCACAGTACATGCAGCGCCGGCCCGGGAACGCCGAGTAGCAGAAACCCACCCATTGTTCTGGAGATAACCATGGCGAGCGAACCCATTCGCGATCCCGCAAACGACCACCTGCTGACTCCGCAGAACGCAGCCTTCGTGATCATCGACTACCAACCGGTCCAGGTGAACTCCATCGCCTCCATGGACCGGCAGTTGCTGATCAATAACATCGTCGGCGTTTCGCGTGCCGCGGTTGCGTACAAGCTGCCGATCGTGCATTCCACGGTCAATGTGAAGACGGGCCTGAACAAGCCGCCAATCCCGCAGCTGCAGAAGGTGCTGGGCGACTTCCCCACCTATGACCGCACCTCGATCAACTCCTGGGAAGACGTGGAGTTCCGCGCGGCAGTGGAGGCGACGGGGCGCAAGAAGCTGATCATGACTGCCCTGTGGACGGAAGCGTGCCTGACCTTCCCGGCGCTGGACGCGCTCAAGGAAGGCTATGAGGTCTATGTCGTGGCCGACGCCGTAGGCGGTACTTCCGTGGCGGCGCACGAGGCCGCGCTGCGCCGCATCGAACAGGCTGGCGGCAAGCTGATCAGCGTGGCTCAGCTGTTCTGCGAACTGCAGCGCGACTGGGCCCGCAGCGACACCGTCCCGGCCTTCATGGATCTCTTCATCCAGACCGGCGGCACGGCTGGCATCCAGTTCTCCTACGACCGCACCTGAGATGCGGGCGGGCCGGCATGCCCGCCCCCAACTTCATGCGCCACGCGCCCCGCGCCACGACGGGGCGCGATTCCTTTGTTCTCTCGCTTAACACCGCCCCGACCGGAGCCGGCATGGCCGACTACTACCTCCTTTCCGGCCGTGTAAAGCAATCAATAGTTATCGTGCCATCGCATTCTGTGATGACAAAGCTAAAGACAAAAACACATGCTCGATAACTGAACGATACCTACGCCATGCCTTGCCGCTCGACACAACGCCGTCATATCGTCGGTGATGTAGCGGGGGTGATGCCGTACCTGCGCTTCCCACTCCTCAGGGCCGTCCAGTGCCCATCGTCCCTGCCGTTAAGTGACGACTTGTGCACTACTACACTACTGAGCCCGGCGTGCTGGCGATCGTGGCAGTCGCGAGGCATAATCGTGAAACTGGTTTCATCCAACTTTATGCCGCCGCCCGTGACCCGACCGAAGTCCAACCCGAATCCCGCAGAAAAGCTCACCATCCAGGATGTAGCCGACTATGCGGGCGTTTCCAAGGCAACGGTATCGCGCTACCTGAACCGGGGTGGCCAGCAATTGTCCACGGAGGTGGAGGAGCGCGTGGCATCGGCCATCCGCACACTTGGCTATAGTCCCAGTCCCATGGCGCAGGGACTCAAACGCGGCAAGTCTCGCCTGATTGGGCTGGTGGTGGCGGACGTGTCCAATTCGTTCTCGGTAGCAGTGCTGCGTGGCGTTGAGAAGGCCTGTCGCGATGCCGGCTATATGGTGATGCTGTTCAACCTGGGCAACGACGAGCAACTGGAGCGCGAAGCCATTCGCTCGCTCTCGGCTTACCGCGTGGAGGGTTTCATTCTGCATACACTGGGCCACGACGCCGGTGCCCTGACCGATGCCGCGCAGCTGGGCAAGCCCGTCGTCCTGGTTGATCGCAAGGTCGGCGATGCGGAAGTCGATCTTGTCGCCCTGGACAACCTGACTGCCGTCCATGAAGCGGCCGGCCACCTTGTCGAAGCCGGTTATCGGCACATCCTCTTTATCAGCGAGCCGATCAAGGCCATCAGCTCGCGCAACGAGCGCGCCCGCGCATTTCGAAGCTTTATCGCCGAACACGCGGACACGGTCAGCGGATCTGCTTTTGAAGCCCACAGAGGTGACGACGATGCCCTCGATGAAGCGCTGCGCGAGCTGCGCCGGCGTGCCGGCCAGGCGCCCGTTGCCGTGCTGGCAGCCAACGCAGTGATCTCGCTGCGCGTGGCCGCGTCGGCCGCCCGACTGGGGTGGCAACTCGGTACCGACCTTGGCCTGATAGGCTTCGATGACCCCGAATGGGCCGCGTTGGTCGGCCCGGGCCTCAGCGCCATTTCCCAGCCGACCGACGATATCGGGCGCGTTGCCACCAATTGCCTGATCGAGCGCCTGCAAGGCGGCCAGCTGCCGCCGCGGCGGGTGCTGTTGCCCGGCACGCTGGTCACACGCGGTTCCACCCGCCGCGGCTGATCACTCCCCCTCCGCCGTCCGGCGTGCGCGCGCAAGCCACGCATAGAGCCGCCGCACCAGCGTAGCGGGTGCGCAAGCGCACCCATTTCCCCGTCGGAACAACCTCGGCGCGCCCGTAAGGGTTTCCACTGCTGTATCTCTGAAACCGGTTTCCTATAATCCTGAAACCGGTTTCAAATCCGGCATGCAGATCGCTGCCGCCAGCGACACCTTTCATATCCGTGCAGGAGACATCCAATGAACGCCCAACACCTGTTGCGCCGCTTTGCCACGCCCGTACTGGCTTTGCTGATCCTGGCCAGCGCCGCTGTTACCGCCCAAGCCCAGACCGTCGCCGAGATCGTCAAGAAGGGCAAGGTCACCATCGGCGTGGTGACCGGTGCTCCGCCTTTCGGCACCACGGACGCCACCGGCAAACCCGCCGGCTATGACGTCGACGTGGCCAACCTGCTCGGCAAGTACCTGGGCGTGCCGGTCGATATCGTTCCGCTCACCTCGCCCAGCCGGATTCCGGCGCTGGAAGCGGGCAAGGTCGACTTCCTGGTCGCGACGCTGGCGCCGACGCCGGAGCGGGCGCGTGCCATCATGTTCAGCTCGCCCTACAGCGCATTCGAGCTGACCATCTTTGCGCCTACCGCTGCCAAGTACGCCAAGCTGACTGAGCTCGGCAAGAAGAAGGTGGGCGTGACGCGCGGCACCACGCAGGACACCGCGCTGACCCGCCTGGCGGTGCCCGGCATGAATATCGTCCGCTTCGAGGACGATGCCACCTGCGCGCAGGCGCTGATCAGCAACCAGGTCGACGCCATTGCGCTGCCCAACACCACCGGCAACGAAATCATGAAGGCGCGCGGCGCCGGCAAGTTCGACGCCAAGTTCGCGTTCTCGGTGCAGCCGAATTCGATGGCCGTGCGCCGCGACGCCTTCGAGCTGCGCCAGTGGCTCAACACTACCATCTCCTACGTCAAGCTCAATGGCGAACTCGATGCCATTGCGCAGAAGTGGACCGGCAAGGCGCTGCCCGCGCTGCAAACGTTCTGAACCAGGCCGTCTGAGGTTGCGCGCCGGCGCCCCGCCGGCGTGCCAGGAGACCCGCATGCACTACCAATTCGAATGGACCCCGGTGCTGTCGCAGCTGGATCGCTTCGCGGAAGGCGCCGCGATGACGCTGGCACTCAGCTTCGGCTCGATCCTGCTTGGCACCCTGGTCGGCACCGCCGGCGCCATTGCCGCCGCTTTTGGCGGCCCGTGGCTGCAGCGCGTCACCAGGGCCTATGTCGAGGCGATCCGCAACACGCCCTTCCTGATCCAGCTCTTCATCATCTTCTTCGGCTTGCCGACCGTGGGCCTGCAGATCGATGCCGTCACTGCCGCGGTGATTGCGATGACCGTCAACCTCGGCGCCTACTCGACTGAAATCATCCGTGCCGGATTGCAGGCGGTACACCGCTCGCAGCTCGAAGCCGCCGCCGCGCTGGGCATGACGCGCTGGCAGCTGATCCGCCACGTCGCGCTGGTACCGGCCTTCGAAAAGGTCTATCCCGCCCTGACCAGCCAGTTCACGCTGATGATGCTGACCTCGAGCGTGGTGTCGACGATCTCGGTGGAAGAGCTGACGGCGGTCGCCAGCCAGGTCGATTCGCAGACCTTCCGCACCTTCGAGAGCTACATCCTCGTCATGTTCCTCTATATCGGGCTGGCACTACTGCTGCGCGCCATGTTCGCCCTGATCGGCAACCTGGTGTTCAAGCGGCGCCGCGTGGTGGCGCGCGCACGAAAGCTGGCCCGCACGGCGCCGGTCGTGCCGCTGGCGCGCGCCGAACTGACGGCAGCGGTTGCCGGGAGCACGAAATGATCACCGAGTTTTCCTGGAATCATCTTGAAATCCTGCTGCTGGCCGCACGCTGGACGCTGTGGGTGACCTTGCTGGCCTTCGTCGGCGGCACGCTGGCCGGTTTCCTGGTCGCGCTGGCGCGTACCTCCAGAAGCCCGCTGCTGCGCCTGGCCAGCACGGTCTATATCCAGGTCGTGCAAGGCACGCCGGTGCTGATCGTGCTGTTCCTGAGCTACTACGGCCTGTCCGTGCTCGGGCTCAAGCTGTCGCCGATGGTCGCGGCCATGCTGGCGATGTCGATCTACGCCAGCGCCTATCTTGGCGAGATCTGGCGCGGCTGCATCGAGGCCGTGCCGCAAGGACAGTGGGAAGCCAGCGAGGCGCTTGCCCTCACCCGCTGGCAGCAGCTGCGCTACGTGGTGCTGCCGCAGGCGGTGCGGCTGGCCTTGCCGCCCACCGTGGGGTTCTCGGTCCAGCTGGTCAAGAACACCTCGATCACTTCCATCATCGGCGTCATCGAGCTGACCCGCGCCGGCCAACTGATCAACAACGCGACCTTCCAGCCCTTTGCGGTCTTTGTCGTCGTCGCACTTATCTACTTCGCGCTCTGCTTCCCGCTGTCCGCGGCGGCCCGGCGCATGGAAAGGAGGCTCCATGTCAATCGTTGAAGCACAAGGCGTGCACAAATCGTATGGCTGCGTCGAAGTCCTGAAAGGCGTGTCGTTTGCCATCGAGCCGGGCCAGGTAGTCGCCATCATCGGCCGCAGCGGCTCCGGCAAGAGCACCATGCTGCGCTGCCTGAACGGACTGGAGACGATCAATGCCGGCAATATCACCGTCGCCGGCCACAAGCTGGATCACGACCGCAAGCGCTTGCTCGACCTGCGCCGCGACGTGGGCATGGTGTTCCAGAGCTACAACCTGTTTCCGCACCTGACCGTGGGCCAGAACATCGCGCTGGCGCCGGCCATCGTGAAGAAGATGGCCGCAAGCCGGATCGACGGCATCGTCGCCCAGGTGCTGACCCAGGTCGGCCTGCTCGACAAGAAGGACTGCTACCCCGAGCAACTCTCGGGCGGCCAGCAGCAGCGCGTGGCCATCGCCCGTTCGCTGGCGATGGAACCCAAGGTGATGCTATTCGACGAAGTCACCTCTGCGCTCGACCCCGAGCTGACGGCGGAAGTGCTTCGTGTCATGGAGAACCTCGCTGCCTCCGGCATGACCATGGTGCTGGTCACGCATGAGATGGAATTCGCGCGCCGCATGGCGCATACCACCATCTTCATGCACCAGGGCAAGGTCCACGAGGCGGGCCCGTCGAAGGCGCTGTTCGCGCAGCCACGGACGCCGGAACTGCAGCAATTCCTCAGCGCGGGAGCACTGAAATGAGCCAGTGGCAACCAGAAGGCGCAAATGGAGCCTCGCGCCCGCCGGTCCTTATCTCGCTGACCGCCTATGGTGCCGACCTCGCGCTGCGCGACGGCCAGGCGGCGCTGGCGCGGATTGCCGCGGCAGCGGGCGCAGATGGCGTGGAATTCCGCGGCGAACTCCAGCGCGGGCACAAGGAGGAAGTCATCGAACAGCGCGAGGTTGCTGGGGAGCATGGACTGGACGTGGTCTGGTCCAGCCCGGAAGGCCTCTGGAATGACGCAGGCAGCCTCGATGCCGCCGCGCTCGACCGTGCCTTCACGACCGCGCTGGCGCTCGGTGCGAGCCGGGTCAAGATGTCGCTTGGCGGCTATCGGGCAGGCACGGCACTGGCAGCGCTGCTTCCCTGGCTGCGGCACGACGGCATCGAACTCGTCGTGGAAAACGACCAGACCGCCCGCGCCGGCACCGTACCGCCGCTGCGCGACTTCTTCGCGCGTATCGCGGCGCTCGGCGAGACCGTGCCGATGACCTTCGACATGGGCAACTGGCACTGGACCGGCGAAGACCCGCTCGACGCCGCGCAAGTCTTCGGCGCCAACGTCGGCTACGTGCACTGCAAGGGCGTGCAGCGCACGCCCGCCAAATGGATCGCGGTACCGCTCGACCAGTCGGCGGCACCCTGGCGCGGCGTCTTGCGCCGCCTGCCCACGCAAGTTGCGCGTGCGATCGAATTCCCGCTGCAAGGCGAAGACCTGGTACAGGTCACGCGCCATCATGTCGAACTGCTGCGTTCGGTGGAGG
This sequence comes from Cupriavidus sp. IK-TO18, assembly GCF_015549295.1. Lineage (NCBI taxonomy): Bacteria > Pseudomonadati > Pseudomonadota > Betaproteobacteria > Burkholderiales > Burkholderiaceae > Cupriavidus > Cupriavidus sp. IK-TO18. The sequence goes on along the minus strand of NZ_JADGMP010000007.1, from coordinate 365,137 downwards.
TCCCCGCATGAGTCCCGATCTTGACGTGGTCACGCTGGGCGAGGCCATGCTGATGCTGGTCGCCGGCGAAGCCGGGCCGCTCGAAGGCGCGCAGACCTTCCACAAGCGCACCGCCGGCGCCGAGACCAACGTGGCCATCGGCCTGTCGCGCCTGGGCCTGAAGGTCGGCTGGGCCAGCCGGCTGGGCGACGACTCGATGGCCCGCTACCTGCTCGGCGAAATGCAGCGCGAAGGCGTGGATTGCAGCCAGGTGGTATGCGAGCCCGGCGAGCGCACCGGCTTCCAGTTCAAGGGCCGGGTCGACGACGGCAGCGATCCGCCCGTCGAATACCACCGCCGCGGCTCGGCGGCGAGCCGCATGAACCCGGAGCACCTGGACGACAAATGGCTGCGGCGCTCGCGGCACCTGCACGTCACCGGCGTGTTCCCCGCGCTGGCGGCAGGCACGCAGGCCGCCACGCGCCAGGCCATCGCCACCATGCGCGCCGCCGGCCGCACGATCTCGTTCGATCCCAACCTTCGGCCCACGCTGTGGGCCACGCCCGAGCTGATGCGGGAGACGCTGAACGACCTCGCGCAGCAAAGCGACTGGGTACTGCCCGGCATCGAGGAAGGCCGCTTCCTCACCGGCCACGCCGAGCCGGAACGCATTGCCGCCTTCTACCGTGCCCGCGGCGCGAAGCTGGTGGTGGTGAAGCTCGGTGCCGACGGCGCCTACTTCGATGGCGAGGCCGGCAGCGGCCATGTCGAGGCCTTCAGCGTCGAGCGCGTCGTCGATACCGTTGGCGCCGGCGACGGCTTTGCCGTGGGCGTGATCAGCGCGCTGCTGGAGGGCCGCCCGGTGGGCGAAGCCGTCCGGCGCGGTGCCTGGATCGGCGCCCGGGCGGTGCAGGTGCGCGGCGATACCGAAGGCCTGCCGACCCATGCCCAGCTGGCGGCCGCCAGCCTGTGAAGCCACAGCAAGGACTACCCATGCGCAAGAATGTACTGGTGTTCCGGCCGATTCCTGACGATCTGCTCGCCAGGATCGAGTCGGAGCATGACGTGATCGTGGCTGACCCGCGCCAGCCGGCACAACGGCCGGCCTTCCGCGCCGCGCTGGCATCCGCCCATGGCCTGATCGGCTCCAGCGTGAAGCTGGGCGCGGCGGAGCTGGCCGAAGCCGGCCGGCTGGAAGTGATCTCGAGTATTTCGGTGGGCGTCGACAACTATGACCTCCCCTGCCTGCACCAGCGCGGCATCACGCTGTGCCATACGCCGGGCGTACTTACCGAGACCACGGCCGACACCGTCTTCGCCCTCATCATGGCCACGAGCCGCCGCCTGGTCGAGCTGGCGGCCCACGTCAGCGAAGGCCGCTGGACCGCCAATATCGGCGACAGCCTGTTCGGCTGGGACGTGCACGGCAAGACGCTGGCGATCCTGGGTTTCGGGCGTATCGGCCAGGCCGTGGCGCGGCGCGCGGCGCTCGGCTTCGGCATGGAGGTGCTCTACGTCAACGAGACTGCCATGGAGCCGCCCGACCTGGTGGGGCGCGCCACCCGGACGGAACTCGACGACGCCTTGCGCCGCGCCGATATCGTCGCCATCACGCTGCCCCTGACAGACAGCACCCGAGGCCTGATGGGCCCGCGCGAGTTCGCGCTGATGAAGCCGGGCGCCATCTTCGTCAACGGCGCGCGCGGCCAGATCGTGCAGGAAGACGCGCTGCTCGCGGCGCTGGCAAGCGGCCACCTGCGCGCGGCCGGGCTGGACGTCTTCGCCACCGAGCCGCTGCCTCAGGATTCGCCGCTGCGCCGCCATCCCAGGGTGACCGCCCTGCCCCATATCGGCTCGGCCACGCATGAGACCCGTCGTGCCATGGCCGAACTGGCCACGCGCAACCTGCTGGACGCGCTCGCCGGGCGGCAACCTGCCGCGCGCTTCGACCTGGCGGCCTTTGCCGCCCAGGCAGCCGCCTGATTTTCCTCGCAAGGACACCCCGCAATGCCCGGTTCCATTCCCACGCTGTGCGGCTCGATCATGGGCGAGCCCTTCACCTTCAATGTGCGCATCCACAATGCCGCCTATCGGGCGCTCGGGATCGACTACACCTTTGTGTGCTTCGGGGTGCAGGACGTGCCCGGCGCCGTGCAGTCGATCCGCACGCTCGGCGTGCGCGGCATGAATGTCTCGATGCCGCACAAGCAGGCCGTGATCCCCCACCTCGACCATCTCGACGAGACCGCGCGCGCCATCGGCGCGGTCAACACCATCAACAATCTCGATGGCGTGCTGACCGGCTACAACACCGACTGCATCGGCGCCGTCCGGGCGTTCCAGGAGGTGACGGATGTGGCCGGCCAGCGCATTGCGCTGCTGGGCGCGGGCGGCGCGGCGCGGGCGATGGCCTATGGCTTGCGCGAGGCCGGCGCCAGCGTGACCGTGTTCAACCGCACCGCGGCGCGCGGCGAAGAACTGGCCGGCTCGCTCGGCCTGCGCTTTGGCGGCGGGTTGACGGACTTCCGCGCGGCGGATTTCGACATGCTCGCCAACGCGACCGCGGCGGGCTTTCGCGCCCCCGATGTCAACCCGGTCGCCGGACAGCTCGCCGCGCACCTGATCGTCATGGACGCCGCCTTCATCCCGGTCAGGAGCAAGCTGATCCGCGATGCCGCAGCGCTCGGCTGCCGCACCATCGACGGCACGCGCATGATGCTGCACCAGGCGTGCGCCCAGGTCGAGTTCTACACCGGCTGCGCGCGCGCGCCGATCGAGGCGATGGAGGCGGCGCTGCTTGAGGAGATTGCCCGCCTGTCATAAGCCCCCGTCAGCATCATCGGGACCAGCGAATGCGCTGCCTCACTTCTTCAGGTTGGTCCTGGCCACCAGCGCCTTCATCACCGCGTTGTCAGCCGCGATCATCGCCTTGAAGGTCGCTGCGTCGGCATAGGCAATGCCCAGGTTCTGCCGGCTCAGCGCCGCCACAAAGACTGGATCCGCCACCGCCTTGCGGCTGGCGGCCGCAAGGGTTTCGAGCACCTCGGGTGGCGTGCCTTTGGGCGCGGCCAGCCCGCGCCATGTGCCGATCGAGAGGGCGATACCCCGCTCACGAAGCGTCGGCACATTCTCGAAACCGCTGACACGCTGGTCGGCCATCACCGCGAGCGTCTTCACCTTGCCCGCGGCCACATAGGCCGATACCTCCGCGGGACTGACAGCCACCGCGTCGATATGCCCGCCCATCAACGCCACCAACGCCGGCGCCGCGCCGGTGAACGGCACGTGATTAAACTTGACGTGCGACTTGTCCTCCAACGCCGTCGCCGCCAGGTGCCAGATCGAACCCGGACCGGAATTCCCGACCTGCACCTCACCGGGGTGCGCCTTGGCGAATGCCAGGAACGCCTCGATGGTATTCCAGCGCGAATCGGCCCTCACCGTGATCGCGGACGGATCGGCATTCAGGCGTGCGATCGGCACCAGCTGGGCGGGGTCGAACGTGGTCGGCCCGACATGCGGGACGATCACGGCTTCCGCGATGATTATGCCGAGCTTGTAGCCATCCGGCCTGGCGCGGGCCACTTCCGTCATGCCGATTGCGCCACTGGCGCCTGGCTTGTTCACCACGGTCAGCGGCTGCGGCAGGTACTTTCGCATGGCTTCGCTGAAGGCTCGCGCAACCGTATCAGTACCACCGCCCGCTGAGCTTGGCACCACCAGTTCGACAGCGTGACTCGGGTAAGTCGCCGCAGTCGTCTGGCCCATCACGGGAACTGCGGCAAGGAATCCGGCCAGTTGAGCGGCCAGCAATAAAGCTGTTTGAAGGTGCTTGCGGGGTAGTCGCATCTATGACTCACACGTTTAGCTAGCCGGCGGCATTGCAAGCATTGGGGCACTGTCAGGGACAGAACGTGAAAGACTAGCACCATTTGCCGCTTGCCGGATTTGTCGTGCTGGCGAACGGCATGGAAACCACCTTCGCCTGTCTCCAGTTTTTTTCTCTAGCGCAGTCCGCAAGGGATGGTCATGGTGAGGAACACCGCGAAAGAGGTCTATCACGTGGGGCGCTGCATTTGATCCCGAATCGCCCGGTAGAGCCATCCCGAAGTTGATAGGAACGGCCACACTGGCGGCCTTGCTACCGACCCCAGAGTCCGATTTCAGTCGATAGCCATCGATAGCCAAAAACACGAAACCCGCGCAGCGGCGCGGGTTTCCGGGAGATTTCCGATCGTCAGCGATAGACTTCGGAGGACGTCAAATCACTCCCACTCGATCGTCGCCGGCGGCTTGCCCGACACGTCATACACCACCCGATTCAGGCCGCGCACTTCGTTGATGATGCGGTTCGAGCAGCGGCCGAGCAGCGCGTACGGCAGGTGCGCCCAATGCGCCGTCATGAAGTCGGTGGTCTGCACAGCGCGCAGCGCCACGACGTAGTCGTAGGTGCGGCCGTCGCCCATCACGCCCACCGACTTGACCGGCAGGAACACGGCAAATGCCTGGCTGGTCAGGTCGTACCAGCTCTTGCCGACCTGGTTCGGCTCGCACAGGCCAGCGGCAGCGTCCTGCTCGGTGGCGATGGTCTTGCGCAGTTCTTCAATGAAGATGGCATCGGCACGGCGCAGCAGGTCGGCATAGTCGCGCTTGACTTCGCCGAGGATGCGCACGCCCAGGCCCGGGCCCGGGAACGGATGGCGGTAGACCATTTCCGGCGGCAGACCCAGTTCCACGCCGAGTTCGCGCACTTCGTCCTTGAACAGGTCGCGCAGCGGCTCGAGCAGCTTCAGGCCCAGCGTTTCGGGCAGGCCGCCGACGTTGTGGTGGCTCTTGATGGTGGTGGCCTTCTTGGTCTTGGTGCCGCCCGATTCCACCACGTCGGGGTAGATCGTGCCCTGCGCCAGCCACTTGGCCTTGCTCAGCTTCTTCGCCTCGGCCTGGAACACCTCGACGAACTCGCGGCCGATGATCTTGCGCTTCTGCTCGGGGTCGGTCACGCCGGCCAGGTGGCCGAGGAACTGCTCGGAAGCGTCGATGTGCACGACCTTGGCGTGCAGGCGGCCGGCGAACATTTCCATCACCATCTTGCCTTCGTCGAGGCGCAGCAGGCCGTGGTCGACGAAGACGCAGGTGAGCTGGTCGCCGATGGCGCGGTGGATCAGCGCCGCGGCCACCGACGAATCGACGCCGCCCGACAGGCCCAGGATCACCTCTTCGTCGCCGACCTGTTCGCGGATCTTGGCGACGGCTTCTTCGATGTGGTCGCGCATGACCCAGTCTGCCTTGCAGCCGGCGATCCCGAGCACGAAGCGCTCGAGCATCTGCCGGCCCTTGACGGTATGCGTGACCTCGGGATGGAACTGCACGGCATAGTAGCCGCGCGCTTCGTCGGCCATGCCGGCGATCGGGCAGCTCGGGGTGGACGCCATCAGCTTGAAGCCCGGCGGCAGGCCGGTGACCTTGTCGCCGTGGCTCATCCAGACCTTGAGCATGCCGTGGCCTTCCGCAGTGCGGAAATCCTCGATGTCCTTGAGCAGCGCGGTATGGCCGTGGGCGCGCATCTCGGCGTAGCCGAACTCCCGCTGGTCGCTCCACTCGACCTTGCCGCCGAGCTGCACGGCCATGGTCTGCATGCCGTAGCAGATGCCGAGCACCGGCACGCCCAGGTCCCACACCGCCTGCGGCGCGCGCAGCTGGTGGTCTTCATAGGTGCTGGCGTGGCTGCCCGACAGGATGACGGCCTTGGGCGCGTACTCGCGCACGAAGTCGTCGGAGACGTCGTTCGGGTGGATTTCGCAGTAGACGTGCGCCTCGCGGACGCGGCGGGCGATCAGCTGCGTGACCTGCGAGCCGAAATCAAGAATGAGGATTTTGTCGTGCATGATGGGCCGATGGCGTGTCTTCCGTTGCGGGCTCGGTCACTTCCGTGCCGGGGCCATAGCCCGGCGGCGGCGTGATGACCGGCTCGCGCCGGTATTCTGGGGTATTCGTTGGGCGTGCCGCGGGGGCGACGCCGGGTTCCTTCCGGGTTTCCTGTTCCTTCAGCGCGCGTTCCATCTTCAGCTGCTGCTCGCGCACGCGCACGCGTTTCGCCGCGGGGATCTGCACCGCGGCAAAAAACAGCAGCACCACGGCCATGGTCGGCAGCCAGATCTTGCCGGCGCCTTCGAGCGGCAGCTCAAGGAACACCATCCAGGCAATGATCAGCATCGCGCTGGCGAGGTTCACATAGCCGGCCGTGCGTGCCACCGGTACCGTCAGCTGGCCGTTGAACGCGGCCTGCCACAGCAGCACCGACAGGCCGGCCAGCGCCACGCCCAGCAGTTGCCCGAACAGCGCGGGTTGTGGCTGCGGCAATTGCAGCGCCGCGTACAGCGTGGTGAATGGGGACATCAACAGCAGGACGCCCAGCAGCAGGTCCACCAGGGCATCGAAAAACAGCACGGCTCGCAGCAACACCTTCATTGGCGCTCCTCGTCTGGGCCCCGCCGGTGATGCGGCTGGCAGCAAGGCACGCCGGGACAGGCAACACCGGCGTGGCGCGCGGCCGGGGCCACGGTCGGGGCCGGATTGGAATCCGGTCGGACCAGGGCGGCGCTCGCCCTCGTCCCGCTGATCGCGGGCAGCGCACCGCCGCCACTGCGGACGGCGGGCGCGATCGCTGCGCGTCAGTCGATATGGTAGTTCGGCGCTTCCTTGGTGATCTGCACGTCGTGCACGTGCGATTCACGCATGCCGGCTGCCGTGATCTGGACGAACTGGGCACTCTCATGCCAGTCGGCGATCGACTTGCTGCCGCAGTAGCCCATCGAGGCACGCACGCCGCCCGTCAGCTGGTGGATGATGGCCATCACCGAACCCTTGTACGGCACGCGGCCTTCAATCCCCTCGGGGACCAGCTTGTCGACGTTGGCGGTGTTGTCTTCCTGGAAGTAGCGGTCAGCCGCGCCGTCCTTCATCGCGCCTACCGAACCCATGCCGCGGTAGCTCTTGAACGAGCGGCCCTGGTACAGGAACACTTCGCCCGGCGCTTCTTCGGTGCCTGAGAACATCCCGCCCATCATCACGGTGTGGGCGCCGGCCGCCAGGGCCTTGGCCACGTCACCCGAATAGCGGATGCCGCCGTCGGCGATCAGCGGCACGCCGGTGCCCTTGAGCGCCTCGGCCACGTTGGAAACGGCGGTGATCTGCGGCACGCCCACGCCAGCCACGATACGGGTGGTGCAGATCGAGCCGGGGCCGATGCCGACCTTGACGCCGTCGGCGCCATGCTCGACCAGCGCACGGGCGGCGTCGCCGGTGGCGATATTGCCGCCGATCACCTGCACTTGCGGGAAGTTCTGCTTGACCCAGCGCACGCGATCCAGCACACCCTGGCTGTGGCCATGCGCCGTATCGACCACAATCACGTCGACGCCGGCCTTGACCAGCAGCTCGACACGCTCGTCGTTGTCCGGACCCACGCCGACCGCGGCGCCTACGCGCAGCTGGCCGTGGTCATCCTTGCTCGCCAGCGGGTTCTCGACCGCCTTCTGGATGTCCTTCACCGTGATCAGGCCGCGCAGCTCGAAGGCCTGGTTGACCACCAGCACGCGCTCCAGGCGGTGGCGGTTCATCAGGCGCTTGGCTTCTTCCAGCGGCGCGCCTTCGGCCACCGTCACCAGCTTCTCGCGCGGGGTCATCTTGGCGCGCACCGGGGCGTCGAGTTCTTCCTCGAAGCGCAGGTCGCGGTTGGTGATGATGCCGACGACGATCTTGCCTTCCAGCACCGGGAAGCCCGAAATGCCATGCTGCTGCGACAGCGCGATCACATCGCGGATCTTCGCGTCCGGCGAAATGGTGATCGGATCACGCAGCACGCCCGACTCGTAGCGCTTGACGCGCGACACTTCGCGGGCCTGGTCGGCGGGCTTCAGGTTCTTGTGGACGATGCCGATGCCACCGGCTTGCGCCATGGAGATCGCCAGGCGCGCCTCCGTCACCGTGTCCATGGCAGCGGACACCAGCGGAATGTTCAGTTCGATCGAACGGGACAGGCGAGTGCGGAGGGAAACATCCCGGGGAAGGACGGCCGAATAGGCCGGGACGAGCAGCACGTCATCGAATGTGAGTGCTTTCTGGACAAGACGCATAGCAAATCCTCTAGGCGCAAAAGCGAATTATACAGGAATGCGCGGCTGGCTGATGAACGGCAACGGGTTTTCCGGCGTGTCGTCTGCTATGCTCGTCGTCCTTTTAACCGGGCGTTGAAAAGCATGGGGATCGGCGTATTGTGCGGGCTGCTGGCGGGCGCGTTCTGGGGCATGGTCTTTATCGCGCCCAAGCTGCTGCCCGTGTTCTCGCCGTGGGAGCTGGCGATCGGGCGCTACCTGGCGTATGGCCTGGTCGCGCTGGTTGCCGCCCTGCCGCTGATCAAGCGCATCGCCCGCAAGCTGACCCGCGCCGATTGCGTGGCGCTGCTGCGCCAGGCCTTTACCGGCAACCTGCTCTACTACGTGCTGCTGGCCTTCGGCGTGCAGCTGGCCGGGGTCGGGCCGACTTCGCTGATTATCGGCATCCTGCCGATCACGGTCACCATCATGGGCCGGCGCGACCACGGTGCGGTGCCGCTGTCGCGGCTGCTGTGGCCGCTGCTGGTGGTGGCCGCGGGCATCGCCTGCATCAACATCGACCTGTTCGGCGGCGGCCAGAGCGCACATGCCGCCGCGGCCGGTGACGCCGTGCGGCCGGTCTGGCAGAAGATTGCCGGCGTCTGCTGCGCCGCCGGCGCGCTGGTCTGCTGGACGCTCTATGCGGTCGACAACGCGCGCTACCTGCAGCGCAACCCGCACTACAGCGGCAATGAATGGTCGGCGCTCTATGGGCTGTCGACCGGCGCGGTATCGGCCGTGCTGGCCATAGTCGGCTGGCTGGTGGCGGGCGATGCCCTCACTTCCGGCGACAGCGGCCGCGACTGGCAGTGGTTCTGGATGGTCAACGCCGCGGTGGCGCTGGGCGCGTCGCTGATCGGCAACAACCTGTGGAACATCGCCAGCCGGCGCCTGCCGCTGACGCTGTCGGGCCAGATGATCGTGTTCGAGACGCTGTTCGCGCTGGCATATGGCTTTGTCTTCGACCACCGCTGGCCGCGGCCGCTGGAAATTGCCGCCATTGTGTTGCTGATGGTCGGCGTGGCCTGGTCGGTGCGCTTGCACGCCAGCGACAAGTCTGCGTAGACTAGCGGACGATGGCGCGGGGGTCACACGCGCCACATCAGAACTGAAGTACCAGGGTCAAACCGGCGCCATGCCCTGGCGCCAAGCCATCGCCCGCGGCAGGCCTGCCGCGGCATTGCCTCGCGCGCAGCCGGCGGCCCAGCAGTTCTCCAGCCGCATCCGTTCCTTACCAGCCACTTTGAGACGCCGCGCCATGAAACGATCGTCCGTGCTGTGCCTGCTTGCCGCTGCCGTCACCGCTGCCGCCTCGGTCCACGCCCATGCCTACTGGCAATGGCGCGATGCCAACGGCCGCATGGTCTACAGCGACGTGCCGCCCTCCGGCGCCGCCGCCAGGGTGCTGCGTGCCCCTGGCCGCAGCGCCGGCGAGTACCAGCCGGTGGAGGCCGCCAACACGGAGACCGCCAACGCCCCCGTGGCTGCACCGGCCCCTGCCAGGGCCGCGGGCAAGGCGAAGGAGGCCCCGCCGCCCACGGCCGAAGAGGCCTTCCAGAAGCGCCGCGACTCGCGCCTGAAAGCCGCCGCGGAAGAGGCGCGCAAGGAAGCCGAGGCTGCCGACCGCGAGGCCCGCTGCGCCCAGCTGCGCAACTACGCCACCGGCCTGCAGCAAGGGATGCGCGCGGCGGTAGCGGGTCAGGACGGCTCGCTGCAGCACCTGAACAGCGAGCAGCGCCAGGCCGAACTGGTCAAGACCAGCGCCAGCCTCGAAAAGAACTGCAACTGAACATAAGCAAAAACGGGGCATCACGCCCCGTTTCGCGGTCAGTGCTGCGGCCGGTGGCGCAAGCCTTGCGGCTCAGCCATTGCCACGCAGCCATTTCTGGCCTTCCCGCGCCCCGCCCTCGCGCAGCTTCTGCACGCGCTTGCGCCGCGCCTGCTTGGGGTCGGCAGTCAGCGGCCGGTACACCTCCACGCGGTCGCCCTCGCGCACCACGGTATCGGGCGTCTTGAGCTTGCCGAAGATGCCCACCCGCATGGTCGACGGATCCACTTCCGGGCACGCCTGCTGCAGCCCCGAGCCGACGATGGCCGCAGCGATCGTGGTGCCCGCGGGCACGTCGATCTCCTTCAGGAATACCGCATGGGGCCGCGCATAGCACACCGTGACATGCACGGTGCCCGCGCCTTCAACTGGCGCCATAGACCACCTCGGCGCGCTTGACGAAGGCATCGACGAAGGTATTCGCGATCATGCTGAACACCGGGCCGATGAGCTTTTCCAGCAGCAGGCTCGAAAACTCATAGTGCAGGTGGAATTCGATCTTGCAGGCGTCCACGCGCAGCGGCGTAAAGCGCCACGCGCCATTAAAGGTCTTGAAGGGCCCGTCGGCGAAGGTCATGTCGATGCGGGTCGGGCGCTCCTGCGTATTGCGGGTGTGGAAGAACTGCTGGATCCCCTTGAAATGGATATGGATCTTGGCGTCGAGCGTGGTTTCGGTCTGCTCGAACACCTCCACGCCGCCGCACCATGGCAGGAACTTGGGATAGTCCTCCACGCGCGTGACCAGGTCGTACATCTGCGCGGCGGAATAGCCGAGCAGCACGGATTTATGGACGTCTGCCATGTATTGGAAAATCTGGCTCCCGGCCATGCCTGGCGCATTGCGCCAGGACACAAGCCGGTACCGGGGCTGGTTTGCTAAAATCCCAATTTTAGCCGACGCTGGTCGCTGGCGGCACTTCGCCATGCGGCGCTGCAGCGATCCGGCCCGCTTTCACCACATTGTTCCCCTACCCGCACGCATGACCATCGCAGACAACAAGAAGGCCTTTTTCGACTACTTCATCGAAGAGCGATATGAGGCCGGGATCGTGCTGGAAGGCTGGGAAGTGAAGGCGATCCGCGCGAACCGAGTACAGATCAAGGAAGGCTACGTGGTGGTGCGCGACGCCGAGATGTTCCTGATCGGCGCCCATATCAGCCCGCTGCAGAGCGCCTCCACCCACGTCAACCCCGATCCGGTGCGCACGCGCAAGCTGCTGCTGAAGGCCGACGAGATCAAGAAGCTGATCGGCAAGGTCGAGCAGCGCGGCTACACGCTGGTGCCGCTGAACCTGCATTACACGCGTGGCAGAGTGAAATGCGAGATCGGCCTGGCCAAGGGCAAGAAGCAGTTCGACAAGCGCGAGACCGAAAAGCAGCGCGACTGGCAGCGCGAGAAGGCGCGCATCATGAAGGGCGACACCAAGGGATAATGCCGCCCGGCGGCGCCTGCGTGCTCAGGCGCCGGCCTTCTGCCCCTTCACGATCTGCAGCGCTGACGCGATCATGCTGCTCATCTCGCTCATATTCCCGGGCACGATCAGCGTATTGCCCTGCTTGGCCAGGTTGCCGAACGCAGCCACGTATTCCTCGGCCACCTTCAGGTTGACCGCGTCCATGCCGCCTTCGGTGCGGATCGCGTTGCCCACCTTCTGGATCGCCTGGGCATTGGCGTCCGCCACCGCCAGGATCGCCGCCGCCTCGCCCTGCGCCTTGTTGATGGCGGCCTGTTTCTCGCCTTCCGACTTCTGGATGGCCGCTTCCCGCGCACCCGTGGCCAGGTTGATCTGTTCCTGGCGCTTGCCCTCCGACGCGGCGATCAGCGCGCGCTTCTCGCGCTCGGCGGTGATCTGCGCCTGCATCGCATGCAGGATTTCCTTCGGCGGCGTCAGGTCCTTGATCTCGTAGCGCAGCACCTTGACGCCCCAGTTGGCGGCGGCCTCATCGAGCGCGTTCACCACGCTGTGGTTGATGAACTCGCGCTCCTCGAAGGTCTTGTCCAGCTCCAGCTTGCCGATCACCGAGCGCAGCGTGGTCTGCGACAGCTGCGTGATCGCCACCACGAAGTTGCTCGAGCCGTAGGACGCCTTCATCGGGTCGGTCACCTGGAAGTACAGCACGCCGTCCACCTGCAGCTGCGTATTGTCCTTGGTGATGCAGACCTGGCTGGGCACGTCCAGCGGGATTTCCTTGAGCACGTGCTTGTAGGCAACGCGGTCGACGAACGGCACCACGATCGACAGCCCCGGCGTCAGCGTCGCATGGTAGCGGCCCAGGCGCTCCAGCACCCAGGCGTGCTGCTGCGGCACGATCTTGATGCCCCTGGCGATCAGCACGATCACGGCAATAAGGATGATCAGCGGCAACAGGCCAAGCTGAAAAGCGAGCATGTAACAAACCTCCGGTCAGGAAACAGCGGTACGGCGCCGCCGGAACGGCGGCAGGCGGATGGTTGCGCGGCTGGCACCGGGCAACCCTTGGATGCGGCTCAGCGCGGCGAAACCACCAGCGTGCTGCCGCGCACTTCGACGATACGGTAGCGGCCCGGCGCCGCGGCGCAGTTCGGCGCAAGCTCGACGGTCCAGTCTGCGCCCCGGTACGGCACGCGCGCACGGCCGTTGGCGTCCCACGCTGCAACGTCGAGTTCCTGGCCGATGTCGAGATTGACGTTGGGATCGGCGGCGGCATTGCCGCGCCGCAGCTTGCCGAAACGGGTACGGCGCAGCCCGGCGATCAGCACCGCGGCGACCAGCGCCGCGGTCACCGTCTGCGCGGCGGGCGACAGGTCCAGCAAGGCCGCGACGCCGCCGGCGGCCAGCCCGACGGCCACCATCAGCAGGTAGAACGTGCCGGTATTCAGTTCGACGATCACCAGCGCGACCGCCGCCACGAACCAGATGTAGTACGCCATCCGAAATCCCCCCGTCCGATCGGTTCCCGGCAGCGAATGCCCGGAATCGATTCCCGAAAAACAAAAACCCCGCAGCGCCAGGGGCGCCTGCGGGGCCGATGCAACACCTGACGCAGGGGCCGGTGCCAGCCGGCTGCCGAAGGCGCGCCGGCGAATGTCGTTATTGTGACGTCAAAAGCCTCAGGAAGCCAGCTTCTGCCAGGTGTCGACCACCGAATCGGGGTTCAGCGAGATCGACTTGATGCCTTCCCTGGTCAGCCATTCGGCAAAGTCCGGGTGGTCCGAAGGACCCTGGCCGCAGATGCCGACGTACTTGTCCAGGCGGATGCACGCCGAAATGGCGCGCGACAGCATGAAGCACACCGCCGGATCGCGTTCGTCGAAGTCCTTGGCCAGCAGCTCCATGCCCGAGTCGCGGTCCAGGCCCAGCGTCAGCTGCGTCAGGTCGTTCGAGCCGATCGAGAAGCCGTCGAAGTACTGCAGGAACTCTTCGGCCAGGATCGCGTTGGACGGCACTTCGCACATCATGATGATGCGCAGGCCATTCTCGCCGCGCTTCAGGCCGTGCTTGGCCAGCAGGCCGATGACCTTCTCGGCCTGGCCCAGCGTACGCACGAACGGCACCATGATCTCGACGTTGGTCAGGCCCATTTCATCGCGCACGCGCTTCATGGCCTTGCATTCCATCTCGAACGCTTCGGCGAAGTCTTCGGCGATGTAGCGCGAGGCGCCGCGGAAGCCCAGCATCGGGTTTTCCTCGTCCGGCTCGTAGCGCGAACCGCCGATCAGCTTCTTGTACTCGTTGGACTTGAAGTCCGACAGGCGCACGATCACGGGCTTCGGGTAGAAGGCCGCGCCGATGGTGGCGATGCCCTCGGCCAGCTTGTCAACGTAGAACGCGCGCGGGCTGGCGTGGCCGCGGGCCACGCTTTCCACGGCCTTCTTCAGGTCGGCATCGACCTGCGGATAGTCGAGGATGGCCTTCGGGTGGACCCCGATGTTGTTGTTGATGATGAATTCCAGGCGGGCCAGTCCGACGCCGCAGTTCGGGATCTGCGCGAAGTCGAAGGCCAGCTGCGGGTTGCCCACGTTCATCATCAGCTTGACGTCGATTTCCGGCATGTCGCCACGCTGGACTTCGGTCACTTCCGTTTCGAGCAGGCCGTCGTAGATGCGGCCTTCGTCGCCCTCGGCGCACGACACGGTTACCAGCGTGCCATCCTTCAGGATGTCGGTGGCATCGCCGCAGCCGACCACGGCCGGCACGCCCAGTTCACGCGCGATGATGGCCGCGTGGCAGGTACGGCCGCCACGGTTGGTGACGATCGCCGAAGCGCGCTTCATCACCGGCTCCCAGTTCGGGTCGGTCATGTCGGCGACCAGCACGTCGCCGGGCTGCACGCGTTCCATCTCGGACGGATCGTTGATGACGCGGACCGGGCCGGTGCCGATCTTCTGGCCGATGGCGCGGCCGCTGGTCAGCACGGGGGCGGTGCCCTTGAGCTTGAAGCGCTGCTCGGCCTTGCCGGCCGACTGGCTCTTCACCGTTTCCGGGCGGGCCTGCAGGATGTAGATCTTGCCGTCCTTGCCGTCCTTGCCCCACTCGATGTCCATCGGGCGGCCATAGTGCTTCTCGATGATCACCGCGTACCGGGCCAGCTCGGTCACGTCTTCGTCGGTGATCGAGTAGCGGTTGCGCAGCTCGGCCGGCACATCGACGGTCTTCACGCGGCCGGCTTCGCCCGGCTTGGTGAATTCCATCTTGATCAGCTTGGAGCCGATCGAGCGGCGGATGATCGGGTACTGGCCGGCTTGCAGCGTCGGCTTGAAGACGTAGAACTCGTCCGGGTTGACCGCGCCCTGCACCACCGTTTCGCCCAGGCCGTAGCTGGAGGTGATGAAAACCACATCGGGGAAGCCGGATTCGGTGTCGATGGTGAACATCACGCCGGAAGCGGCCAGGTCCGAACGGACCATGCGCTGGATACCGGCGGACAGTGCCACCACGTCATGGGCAAAACCCTTGTGCACGCGGTAGGAGATAGCGCGGTCGTTGTACAGCGAGGCGAACACGTGCTTGATCTTGTCCAGCACGTCGTCGATGCCGCTGACGTTCAGGTAGGACTCCTGCTGGCCGGCGAACGAGGCGTCGGGCAGGTCTTCGGCCGTGGCCGACGAACGCACCGCGAACGAAGCCTCGGCGCCTTCGCGCTCGGACACGCGGGCATAGAACTCACGGATTTCCTGTTCCAGGCGCGGCTGGAACGGAGCGGTGGCGACCCAGTCGCGGATCTCGGCACCGGCCTCGGCCAGGGCCTTGACGTCGTCGACGTCGAGCGTCTTCAGGCGCTGGGAGATGCGCTCGGTCAGGTTGTTGTGGGCGAGGAAGTCGCGGAAGGCAAGCGCGGTGGTGGCAAAACCGCCGGGAACGCGCACGCCGGCCTCCGCCAGCTGGGAGATCATCTCGCCCAGCGACGAATTCTTGCCGCCGACGATTTCCACGTCAGCCATGCGCAACTGCTCGAACGGCAACACGTAGGCGCCGTTATCTGCCTGGTTAGTCATGAGAGCCTCAAAACAAAGTAGAAAACTTGTTGCGCATGCCCGGTATGTTGTTCGCGTTCTGTTCCCGGACCGATCGCTTGGCTAAGCAAGCCCATGCTCATGGTGCTGCAATGTTGCGGACACGGCGCTACGGCTCTCATCGCGCAGCGCACATTGTCGACAATTCCGGGCCTGGATTGATGCAAAGCGGGCCCCTCGCGGAATTGCTTAGCGAAAAGATCGCCGCTATTCTACCGTGCTGCGCCGCACTTTTCTGCGGAAGATTGAATCTATTTATTTGCGCAACCCCATGTCCCAGCCAGAAGCGCCCGGTACAGCGGATTCCGGGACCCAGCCTGGAACGCAGCCCGCCTCCCCGTCCACCCAAGCGACCGCGACAAGACCTGCGATAACGCCCGCTGCAGCCGCCCAGACCGGCGACCGGCCGCCGGTGCGTACCGTCTTTATCGTCTCGGATGGCACCGGGATCACTGCGGAAACGTTCAGTCACTCGATCCTGGCGCAGTTCGAAATGCGCTTCCGCAAGGTGCGGATGCCCTTCGTCGATACCCCGGAAAAGGCACATATCGCGGTCGGCAAGATCAACGAGGCCTTCCACAACGAAGGCGTGCCGCCGATCGTCTTCACCACGCTGGTCAACCAGGAAGCGAACAAGGCACTGCGCCGTGCCAAGGCGATGATCCTGGACATGTTCCAGACCTTCATCGAGCCGCTCGAGAAGGAACTGGGGCTCAAGTCCACCCACGCCATCGGCCGCTTCCACCAGAATGCCGATACCGAGGCGTACAAGAACCGGATCGAGGCGATCAACTTCTCGCTGGCGCACGACGACGGCCAGTCGCACAAGAACCTCGAAGAAGCCGATGTGATCCTGGTGGGCGTGTCGCGCAGCGGCAAGACCCCGACCAGCCTCTACCTGGCGATGCAATACGGGCTGAAGGCGGCCAATTACCCGCTGATCCCGGACGATTTCGAGCGCGGCAAGCTGCCGTCGGCGCTGTACGCGTTCAAGAGCAAGATCTTCGGGCTGTCGATCGACCCGCAGCGCCTGACCGAGATCCGCAACGAGCGCCGCCCCGGCAGCAAGTACGCGGCGGTGGAGAACTGCCGCTACGAGGTCAATGAGGCCGAGGCGATGATGCGGCGCGAAGGCATCAAGTGGCTGTCGTCGACGCACAAGTCGATCGAAGAGATTGCGACCACGATCCTGCAGGAGATCAAGGTCGATCGCGACAACTACTAGGCACAAACAAAAAGCGGCCGCCCGGCCGCTTTTTTCATCGCCGCTGCCGCACCGCCTCGAACAGGCAGATCGCGGTGGCGGCCGCCACGTTCAGCGATTCCAGGCCGCCCGGCTGTGGAATGCCGACCTTGCGCTTGACGTGCTGCATCCACGCGTCGCTGACGCCGGCGCCTTCATTGCCGACCACCCAGGCCACCGGCGCGCGCAGGTCCGTATCGAACACCGCGGCGTCGGCATGCGACGACGTCGCCAGCAATGGCAGCGCCAGCCGCGGTGCCAGCGACTCCACGGTGCAGTGCTCGACGATGTTCAGGTGGAAGTTGGCGCCCATGCTGGCGCGCAGCGTCTTCACCGACCAGGCGAACGCGCATCCCGTTGCCAGGAAGGCATGGCGAATGCCCGCCGCGGCGGCGCTGCGCAGGATCGAGCCGACATTGCCGGCGTCCTGCACGCCGTCGAGGATGATGCAGTCCTCTTCGATGCGCGCCGGCAGGTGGCCAGCAGGCGTTTCGATCACCAGCATCAGGTCGATGCCGTTGACCACGCCGGAAATCTGCGTGAACAGCGTATCGGCCAGCACTACCAGCCGCTCCGCGTCGACGCGCGCCAGCAGCGGCGCAACCTCGGCATGGTCGTAGTGGCGCTCGGACACCACGCAGGTGACTGGCTGGCCCAGTGCATCCACATAGGCCTGGGCCAGGTGCACGCCGTCGAGCAGCGACTGCCCGGCCTTGCGGCGCTGGTGGGTGGAGGTGGCCAGCGCCTTCAGGTGCTTGAACAGCGCGTTGTCGCGCGAGGTGACGTGCTTCACGGTGCGTCGGTTTGCAGGGTGCCTGGGGACGCGGCCTGGATCGGGGTGGTGAGTTCGGCGACTTCGATGCCGTCAATGCCCCCGGCAGCAACTGCCGTCACCGCGGTAAACAGCGGACGCTGTGCCAGCGCCTCGCGCACCGGCGCGAACGAGCGGCGGTGATGCGGCGTGGCGCCGAACTCGGCCAGCGCGGCCATGTGCTGCGGCGTGGCGTAGCCGACGTGCGAGTCGAAGCCGTACTGCGGGTAGGTTGCGTGCAGCTCCATCAGGGCACGGTCGCGCGCCACCTTGGCCAGGATCGACGCTGCGGAAATCGCCTTGACCAGCGCGTCGCCCTTGACGATGGCCTCGACCGGGAACGGCACCTGCGGGCAGCGGTTGCCATCGACCTGCACCAGGTCCGGCACGATTCCCTTGGCGGCCAGGCCCTGCACGGCGCGCTGCATCGCCAGCATGCTGGCGTGGAAGATATTGATGGTGTCGATTTCCTCGACCGTGGCGAAGGCGATATGCCAACCCAGCGCTCGCTCGCAGATCTTCTCGTACAGCGCCTCGCGCTTGGCGGCGGTCAGGATCTTGGAATCGGCCAGCCCGCGGATCTGGCGCTTGGGGTCCAGCACCACGGCGGCGGCATAGACCGGGCCTGCCAACGGCCCCCTGCCCGCCTCGTCCACGCCGCACAAACGTTGCACGGGGGATGCGGAAGGAGCCAGGTCCAGTCCCATCTGCAGGGATACGGCATTGCGGCGGGCCATCAGACTTTGCCCCGGCTATGCATCAAATCGACCACCACATCGGCGGCAATCTGCGCGGTGTTGCACTTGAGCGTCTCGTGCATGCGGGTGAAATGCTCGTACAGGAAGGCGGTATTGCCCTCGTCGTTGAGCTGCAGCAGCGTTTCGCGGGCCAGCGCCTCGGGCGTGGCATCGTCCTGCAGCAGCTCGGGCACGACAAAGCGCCCTGAAAGGATATTAGGCAATCCCACGTACGGCAGGTAACCCTGCCGCTTCATGATCTGCGCGGTCAGCCAGGGCACCTTGTACGAGATCACCATCGGCTTCTTGTACAGCGCCGCCTCCAGCGTCGCGGTACCGCTGGCCAGCAGCACCACGTCAGCGGCTTCCATGGCCTGGTGCGACTTGCCGTCGACAATGGTCAGGCGCAGTTCCGGATACTGCCGGTGCAGGTCTTCGACGATGGCGCGCAGCGGCGCGCTTGCCGCCGGCAGCACGAACGCCAGGTTCGGGTCCATGCGCTGCATCTGCGCCATCGCGGCAAAGAAGGTGGCGCCAAGGTTGCGCACCTCGGACTGCCGGCTGCCAGGCAGCACCGCGACCACGCGGTGGCCGGCAGGCAGCCCCAGCTCGGCGCGCGCGCCGGCCACGTCAGGCACCATCGGGATCACGTCGGCGAGCGGGTGCCCGACGTAGGTGGCGGGAATGCCGGCCTTGGCGTAGATCTCGGGCTCAAACGGGAACAGGCACAGGATGTGGTCCACCGCGCGCGCGATGGTGCGGATGCGCCCGCCGCGCCAGGCCCAGATCGACGGGCTGACGAAATGCACCACCGGGATGCCGGCGCGGCGCAGCGGCACTTCCAGGCCGAAATTGAAATCCGGGGCGTCGACCCCGATAAAGCACTGCGGCGGCTCGGCCAGCAGCCAGTCTCGCACCTCGCGCCGGGTGCGCAGGATCTCTCGCAGCGAGCCCAGCACCTCGACATAGCCGTTGACCGACAGCGTTTCCATCGGCCAGCGCGAGACGAAGCCCTGCGCCATCATGCGCTTGCCGCCGATCCCGGCGTACGCCATGGTATCGCCCAGGCGGGTCTTGAGCCCGCCCATCATCAGCGATGCCAGCAGGTCGCCGGAGGCCTCTCCGGCCACCATGGCGATGGTGCCGCGCCTGGCGGCGGCAGAACCGTTGCCCGTGGGCAGGCCACCCCGAATCGCGGCGTCGACCATGTGCAGCCCGGTCTCAGCGCACGATGCCGCGCTGGGTGGCGGCAAGGAAGTCGACGAACGACTGCAGCGGCGCCGCGGTGCCGGCATCCGACTGGGCCAGCAAGGCGGCGATCTCGTTGCGGGCCTCGTCGAAGCTGAGGTCGGACTTGTAAAGCAGCTTGTAGGCCTGGCGCAGCGCGGCGATCTGGGCCGCATCGAAGCCGCGGCGGCGCAGCCCCTCCACGTTGACGCCATGCGGCGTCGCCTTGTTGCCGCCCTTGTCGCTGGCGGCGATCACGAACGGCGGCACGTCCTGCACCAGCGCCGAGGCACCGCCCAGCATCGCGTGGGCACCGATGCGCACGAACTGGTGCACGCCGCTCATGCCGCCCAGGATGGCCCAGTCGCCCACGTCGACGTGGCCGGCGATCTGCGCGTTGCTGGAAAACACGGTGTGGTTGCCGACCGAGCAGTCATGCGCGATATGCACGTAGGCCATGATCCAGTTGTCGCTGCCGATGCTGGTCAGGCCGCGGTCCTGCACCGTGCCGGTGTGGATCGTCGTGAATTCGCGGATGGTGTTGCGGTCGCCGATCTCGAGCCGGGTCGGCTCGTTGCGGTACTTCATGTCCTGCGGCACGCCGCCGACCGAGGCATAGGGACCGATGTTGTTGCCCTCGCCGATCGTGGTATGGCCCTCGACCGTCGTATGCGAGCCGATCCGGGTGCCGCTGCCGATCCGCACATTGGGGCCGACGATGGAGAACGGCCCGACGGTCACGTCGGCTGCAAGCTCTGCCTTCGGGTCAACCAGGGCGGTGGGGTGGATTTGCGTCATACGTCCTGTCCTGTGGTGTGTCTGGTGAAGAATGGGCCCCTGCGCGCGGCAAAGGTTCCCGTCCGCGCCGCGCGCCCGTCCGGGAGCGCGGCAGCCGGCCTCACTCGGCCTGCTTCACGGTGCACATCAGTTCCGCCTCGCAGGCGACCTTGTCGTCCACGGTGGCGAACGCCTTGAATTTCCAGATGCCGCGGATATAGCGCTCGACCGTCACATTCATGTGCAGCTGGTCGCCCGGGTACACCACCTGCTTGAAGCGGGCGCCGTCGATGCCGACAAAGTAGTACAGCGCGCCTTCCTTGCGCTCCATGTCGGCGCCGAAGGTCAGCAGGCCGGCCGACTGCGCCAGCGCTTCCAGGATCATCACGCCCGGCATCACCGGCTGTTCCGGGAAATGGCCCTGGAAGTAAGGCTCGTTGATGGTGACGTTCTTCAGCGTCTTGATCCGCTTCTGCGCTTCGAACTCCAGCACGCGGTCGACCAGCAGGAACGGGTACCGGTGCGGCAGCAGCTTGAGGATCTTGCGGATATCGATTTCGGCCGCGCTCATGATGATTTCTCTTAGTCTTGTGTGGGTTGGGACCCGGCGGACTGGCCGCGCAGGCGACGTTCCAGCGCCACCACGCGTTCGCGCAGCTTGCTCAGGCCGCGCACGATGGCTGCGTTGCGTTCCCACTCGCCGTGCGGCAGGAACGGGAAGACGCTGGTGAAATGGCCCCCGGGCTTGGTAATGGATTTGGTAATCGACGTACCGCCGGACACTGTGGTCCGGTCGGCGATGGTCAGGTGGCCGGCAAAATTGGCGGCGCCCCCGATCACGCAGAAGCGGCCGATGCGCGTGCTGCCCGATACCGCGGCGCAGCCGGCAATGACCGTATGGGCGCCGACCCGTACGTTGTGCGCGATCTGGACCTGGTTGTCGATCTTGCAGCCGTCCTCGACCACGGTGTCGGCCATGGCGCCGCGATCGATCGCCGTATTGGCGCCGACCTCCACGTCATGACCCAGCACCGCGCGTCCCGTTTGCGGGATCTTCACGTATTCGACGCCGGTGGCGCTGATATCGGGAGCGAAACCGAAGCCATCGGCGCCGATCACCACGCCGCTGTGCAGGATGGCGCGCGCGCCGACCACGCAGTGGTGGTAGATCGAAACATTGGCGTACAGCAGCGAATCGTCGCCGATCTCGGCACCGGCACCGACGTAGCCGTTGGCCAGGATGCGGACGCGCTCGCCCAGCCGCGCGCCGCGCTCGATCACCACGTTCGGGCCGATGAAGCACGACGCCGGCACCACCGCGTCGGGCGACACGCTGGCACGCGGGTCGATGCCGACGCGGGGATCGTGGTTGGCTTCGCGATCGAAGCGCTGCGCCACGCGGGCAAAGCAGACGTAGGGATTGCGCGCCACCAGCCAGTTGCGGCCGTCGGCCCGGCCCTCGGCGCGGATGCGCTCGAGGTCGGCCGGCGACACGATCACGGCGCCGGCTTGCGAATCCAGCGCCTGCTGCAGGTAGAGCGGATTGGACAGGAACGAGAGCTCGCCCGCCGAAGCCTGGTCAAGGGGAGCCAGGCCAACGATCGCCAGGTCGGGATCACCCACAACCTGCGCGCCGTTCTCGGTGGCGAGCTGACCCAGTGTGGGTGTCTGCATGGCGGTACTTCCTGAAAAAAGGGACGAAACGAACAGCGGCGGCTTAGCGGGCGCCGGCGTTCAGCGCCTTCATCACGTCGTCGGTGATGTCGATGCGCGGGTTCACGTACACGGCTTCCTGCACGATCAGGTCGTACTTGCGCTGCTCCGCCAGCTGGCGGATCACGCGGTTGGCGCGCTCGAGCACCTGCGCCAGCTCTTCATTACGGCGCTGGTTCAGGTCCTCGCGGAACTCGCGCTGCTTGCGCTGGAACTCGCGATCGAGGTCGGCCACCTCGCGCTGGCGGCGCTGGCGGTCGGAGTCGGCCAGCACGGCGGTGTCCTTGTCGAGCTTGTCGGCCATGCCCTTGATCTTCTGGGCCATGTCCTGCAGCTCGCGGTCGCGCTTGGAGAACTCCTGCTCGAGCTTCACCTGGGCCTGCTTGGCCGGCTGCGAATCGCGCAGGATGCGCTCGGAATTGACGGCGGCAATGCGCGCCTCCTGGGCCATGGCCGGCATCGCGGTGCACAGCGCGGCGGTGGCGAATGCGGCGGCGCCCAGGGATTTGACCAGTTTGGATGTTGTCATCATGAAAACAGATCCTTTTACAGAATCAGAATGCCGTCCCGATCTGGAACTGGAAGCGCTGGACCTTGTCAGTTTCTTCCCGGTTGAGCGGGAAGCCCATGCTGATCTTCAGCGGGCCGATCGGCGACAGCCACGACATGCCGAAGCCGGTCGAGTACTTGAGGTCGCTGAACGAAATCGGCGCGCCTTCCTGGTAGACGTTACCGAAGTCGAAGAACGTGAACAGGCGCAGCGTGCGGTCGACACCCGAGCCCGGCAGCGGGAAGATGAATTCCACGTTACCGATCATCTTGGATGCACCGCCCACCGGGTTGCCGTTCTGGTCCTTAGGACCCAGCGTGCTGGTCTGGTAGCCGCGCACCGAGCCGATACCGCCGGCGTAGAAGTACTTGAACACCGGGAACGGCGTGTTGCCGTAGCCGTGGCCGTAAGCGACTTCACCGTTCAGCGCCAGCGTGAACGACTTCGAGATCGGATAGAAGTACTGCTGCTGCACGCTGGCGCGGTAGTACTGCGTATCGCCGCCCGGCAGGCCCACTTCCAGGTTGGCCTGGGTGTACGGGCCCTTGGTCGGGACCAGCGCGCTGTCGCGGCGGTCACGTGCCCAGCCGATCGTAAACGGGAAGTTGTTGATGCCGTCGCCGCTGTTCTTGCCGATCGCGTTCAGCCACGCCGTGTACTGGCTCGGCGTGTTGACCGAGGTATAGACCTGGGTGCGCTCGTAGCCGATACCGAAGAACACGGTGTCGACTTCCGAGAACGGCACGCCGAACTTGAAGCCGCCGCCGGCGGAGACGATCTTGTAGTCCTGGTCGCCGGTGTAGTACAGCGGACGCGAAGTGCGGTAGTAGATATCGGTCGAGCGGCTGATGCCGTCCACCGTGAAATACGGGTCGTACTGCGTCAGCGCGATGGTACGGAACGACTTGGCGGTGTTCACGTCCAGGCCCAGGCTGGTACCGGAGCCGAACACGTTGTCCTGGCGCAGGCCGGCCTGCAGCACCAACTTGTCGGTGGACGAGAAGCCCACGCCCAGGCTGATCTGCCCGGTCGGTTTTTCGGTCACGTTGACGTTCACATCGACCTGGTCGGGCGCGCCGGCCACGTCCTCGGTGGTGATGTTGGTGTCGGTGAAGTAGCCGGTCCGGTTGATACGCGCCTGCGACTGCTGCAGCTTCTCGCTGTCGAACCACGAGCTTTCCATTTGGCGCATCTCGCGGCGCACCACTTCGTCGCGGGTCTTGCTGTTGCCCACCACGTTGACGCGGCGCACATAGACGCGCCGTCCCGGGTCGACCATCAGCGTCAGCGCGACCTCGCGCTTTTCCTGGTCGATGTTCGGCTGCGGGTTGATCGTGGTGAAGGCGTAGCCATAGGTGCCGAGCAGGTCGGTAATGGCCTTGGTGCTGGCGGTCAGCTTTTCGGACGAGAAGATGTCGCCCTTCTTCAGCTGCAGCAGTTTTTCCATTTCCTCCTGCTTGCCCAGCAGTTCGCCGGCCAGGCGGATGTCGGACACCTTGTACTGCTCGCCTTCCTTGATGTTCAGCGTCAGGTAGATGTCCTTTTTGTCCGGCGTGATCGAGACCTGGGTCGATTCGATCGCGAACTCGAGGTAGCCGCGGTTCAGGTAGTAGGAACGCAGCGCCTCCAGGTCGGCGGTCAGCTTCTGCTTCGAGTACAGGTCATTCTTGGTGTACCACGACAGCCAGTTCGGCGTGGACAGCTGCATCTCGTCGCGCAGCGTGCTTTCCTTGAACGCCTTGTTGCCGACGATATTGATCTGGCGGATCTTGGCGACCGGGCCTTCCTCGACGTTGAACACGACCGAGACGCGGTTGCGGTCCACCGGCGTAACCGTGGTCTGCACGTCGGCGGCATAGTAGCCGCGCGCGACATACTGGCGCTTGAGCTCCTGCTCCGCCTTGTCGATCAGCGCCTTGTCATAGTAGCGCGCTTCGGCGACGCCGACCGCGCGCAGCGAGCGGCGCAGCGTGTCCTTGTCGAATTCCTTGATGCCGACGAATTCCAGTTGCGAGATCGCCGGGCGTTCTTCCACCTGCACGACCAGCACGCCGTCTTCGGCGCGGATCTGCACGTCCTTGAAGAAGCCGGTATTGTAGAGGGCACGGATCGCATCGGCGCCCTTGTCGTCGGTGAACGTTTCACCGACGCGCACGGGGAGGTAGCCAAACACCGTACCCGGCTCGACGCGCTGCAGGCCCTCAACGCGGATGTCCCTGACGACGAACGGATCGGCAGCCCAGCCCGCCGGGCTCCAGGCTGCAATAACGGCACTCGCCAGCAAGCCCAGCGAAATGCGCTTATGTCTGATCAATGTTGATCCCCTCTTTGATTCCATCCAGGATTTTCCATGCCTCGTGGGACTGCGCATGGCAATGGCGCCCCCTGGCGACGGTGTCCGACGACACGACCGCCCCCTTGCCGACAAGCGTTTCTAGCCGTTCGCCAGAAACATTCGGCTGACGTCATTGAACAAAGCGAGCGAGGTCAGGAGCAGGATGCAGGCAATGCCAACCTTCTGCAGCATTGCCTGCCAGTGGTCTGGTACGGGCCGGCCAGTCAAAAATTCCACGCAATAATACAGCAAATGCCCCCCATCCAGAACCGGAATAGGTAACAAATTCAGTACACCGAGGCTGACGCTGACCAGCGCCAGGAAGCTGACAAAAGCCTGCAGGCCGAGGTTTGCGGCACGCCCGGCGTAGTCCGCCACTGTCAGCGGTCCGCTCAGGTTCTGCAGCGACGCCTGCCCCACCAGCATCTTGCCCAGCAGCTTCAGCGACAGCGCGCTGGTGTCCCACACCTGGCCGAACGCGCGCGCCAGCGCCTCGTCCGGACGGTAGCGCACCGTCTCCATCTCCACCGCCTGGCTGAGCGCCGCGCCCAGCTTGCCTGCGGGCGGCGCCGGCGCGCCGCTGGCATCCTTCTCGCCGTCGCGCGGGGCGGCAGCGTCCAGCGTCACCGGCACGTCCAGCCGCTTGCCGTCGCGCTCGATGCCGAGCGTCACGGTCTGGCCCGGCTGGCTGCGCACCGCCTTGATCAGCGCGCTGGCCTGGGTCATCGGGGTGCCCTGCCAGGCGACGATGCGGTCGCCCTTCTTCAGCCCGGCGCGCTCGGCGGCCGAGTCCGGCAATACCTCGGTGATCGTGACCGGCCCGCCTTTCAGATTCAGGCCCAGCGTGCTGAGCGGATCCTGCTCCGGGTTGCCGCCGGTATTGGGCAGGCGCGCCAGCGTGACGTCGCGCTCGGTGCCATCGGCGGCGCGCACGCGCAGCACGGCGCGCGCATCGCCGAAGCCCCCGGCGAAGACCGCCATGCGCAGGTCGTTCCAGGAACGCACCGCTTCGGTATGGCCGTTGGCGGTCAGCGACAGCACCCGGTCGCCTTCGCGCACGCCGGCCTGCTGCGCCATGGTGCCGGCCGCCGGCGCGGCGACGATCGGCGCGGGTTCGCGCATGCCGCCGGCGAACAGCGCGAAGTACAGCACGATCGCCAGCAGGAAATTGGCCAGCGGCCCGGCCGCGACAATGATGAAGCGCTTGCCGACCGGCTGGCGGTTGAACGCGCGCGGCAGGTCGGCCGGATCGATCCGGGCGTCGCGCTCGGGGTCGAACTCGCGCTCGTCCAGCATCTTCACGTAGCCGCCCAGCGGGATGGCCGCCACCGTCCATTCGGTGCGGTCGCGGCTCTTCGAGATCCAGCGTAGCAGCGGCCGCCCGAAGCCGATCGAAAAGCGCAACACCTTCACGCCGCAGGCGCGCGCGGCGAGGTAATGCCCCATCTCGTGCACGTAGATGAGTACGCACAAGGCAACAATGAAAGCGAGTACGGTTTGCATGGCGTCGGGACGTCAGTAACAGTGGCTGGACTGGCGCGCCGGATCCGGGGGTACCGGCATGTCCGGGGCCGCCGCAACCGCTATTGTCGCAGATGCGGCGGGCCGGTCCGTCGGATCAGTGGCGCGGCGCCAGCCCGGCAACGGCCGCGCGCGCAGCCGCGCGCGCCATGCGGTCGGCATCGAGGATGGCGTCTAGCGTGTCCGCCGCGCCGGCCGGTGCAGCCTGGAGCACCTGAGCCACCAAACGCGAAATGTCCGTGAAGCGCACTTTTCCGCCCAGGAATGCTTCGACCGCCACCTCGTTGGCGGCATTGAGCACGGTCGGCGCCACGCCACCGGCGCGCAGCGCGTCGAAGGCCAGCCCCAGGCACGGGAAGCGCTGCAGGTCCGGCTTCTCGAAATGCAGCCCGCCGGCCAGCGTCAGGTCGAGCGGCGTCACGCCGGCATCGATGCGCTCGGGATAGGCGAGGCCGTAGGCGATCGGCGTGCGCATGTCCGGGTTGCCCAGCTGCGCCAGCACCGAGCCGTCGTGGTAGGCCACCATCGAATGCACGATGCTCTGCGGGTGGATCAGCACCTCGATGCGCTCGGCCGGCGCGCCGAACAGCCAGTGCGCCTCGATGACCTCGAGGCCCTTGTTCATCATGGTGGCCGAGTCGACCGAGATCTTGCGGCCCATGACCCAGTTCGGGTGGGCGCAGGCCTCGTCCGGCGAAATGTCATGCAGCGTGTCGGGATCGCGGGTGCGGAACGGCCCGCCCGACGCGGTCAGCAGCACCTTGGCCACGCCACGGCCATAGCGCGGGTCGTCGGCAGGCAGGCACTGGAAGATGGCATTGTGCTCGCTGTCGATCGGCAGCAGCGTGGCGCCATGCTCGCGCACCGCGTCCATGAAGATGCGGCCGGACATCACCAGCGCTTCCTTGTTGGCCAGCAGCACGCGCTTGCCGGCACGCGCAGCGGCCAGCGTCGGGCGCAGGCCGGCGGCGCCGACGATCGCGGCCATCACGGCGTCCGTCTGCGCGTCGGCGGCGACCGATTCCAGCTCGGCCTCGCCGTGGCTGACTTCGGTATCGACACCGGCATCGCGCAGCAGCGCCTGCAGCTCGCCGGCCGCCTCGGCACTGCCTACCACGGCGCGGGCCGGGCGGAACGCAATGCATTGCTCGGCCAGCTTGCGCACTTGCCGATGCGCCGTCAGCGCGTGCACGGCGTAGCGGTCGGGATGGCGGCGGACGACATCGAGCGTGCTTTCGCCGATCGAGCCGGTGGCGCCAAGGATGGTAATGCGCTGCATATCAGACCGCTTCAGAGAAGGCTTCAGAGAAAAATCAGCATCAGTGCCGCCAGCGGGAACACCGGCAGCAAGGCATCGATCCGGTCCAGCACGCCGCCATGGCCCGGCAGCAGCCGGCTGCTGTCCTTCATGCCGACCTGCCGCTTGAGCAGCGACTCGAACAGATCGCCGATCACGCTCGCCGCGACCAGCAGCGTGGTCAGCGCGGCCACGTAGCCCAGGCCGCCGCGGTCGCCCAGCACCGAGAACCACGTCGGCGCGAAGGCATGGGTGGCGGCCAGCGCCAGGCCGATGACGAGCGCCAGCAGCCAGCCGCCGATGGCGCCCTCCCAGGACTTGCCCGGGCTGATGGACGGTGCCAGCTTGCGCCGGCCGATGGCCTTGCCGGTGAAATAGGCGCCGATGTCGGCCGCCCACACCAGCACGGCCGCCGTCAGCAGCACGCCGATGCCGGCGCCGCGCAGGATCATCGTGGCATGGGCAAACGCGGGCAGCATGACCAGGCCCAGTATGGCCCCCAGCACGGCAAAGCCCGGCGTGGCGGTGCGCACGCCGCGCGCCAGCAAGACCAGCGCCACGCCCCAGCACACCACCGCCGCTTCCAGCAGCCAGGTGGTGGCGTGGCGCAGCGGCATGTCATGCCAGGTGATGGTGGCGATCAGGCAGGCCAGCGCATAGACATAGGGCCAGGGCCCGCGCAGTCCGATCAGGCGTCCGAATTCCCAGCCCGCCAGCAGCACGATCACCCCGAGCAGGCCCGCCAGGCCGGCCGGCGGCGCCAGGAACAGGATCGGAAGAATCAGCAGCAACAGGCACAGGGCGGTGATGACGCGGGTGAGGAGCATGCGCTGCGGTCCCGTGGTAGTTATTGGAGTAGCCCGGATCGGCCAGGGTGTCAGGCGGTGCCCGATAGTCCCGGCGCAACCAGTTGCGCGCTGGTGCGGCCGAAACGGCGTTCGCGCTGGCGGTACGAGGCAAAGGCCTTGTCCAGCTCGGCGGCGTCGAAATCCGGCCAGTACACGTCGGTGAAATACAGCTCGGAATACGCGAGCTGCCACAACAGGAAATTGCTGATGCGCTGTTCGCCGCCGGTGCGGATGAACAGGTCGGGCTCCGGCGCATAGGCCATGGCCAGGTGCGGGGCGAGCATCGATTCGTCGATCGACTCCGGATCGAGCATCGGCGAGCGCGCCAGCATCTTGCGCATGGCCTGCAGCAGGTCCCAGCGGCCACCGTAGTTGGCGGCGATGGTCACGGTCAGGCCGGTGTTGCCTGCGGTGCGGGCCTCGGCGTCCTTGATCAGTTTCTGGATGCGCGGGCTGAAGCGGGCCAGATCGCCAACCACCCGCAGGCGGATGTTGTTGGCGTGCATCTTCACCACTTCGCGCCGCAGCGACATCATGAACAGCCGCATCAGGAACGACACCTCGTCCGCCGGCCGGCGCCAGTTCTCGGAACTGAACGCGAACAGCGTCAGGTACTGCACGCCGCGCGCGGCGCAGGCTTCCACCACCGCGCGCACAGCATCCAGCCCCCGGGAGTGCCCGGCAACGCGCGGCAGGTGCCGCTGGGTCGCCCAGCGGCCGTTGCCGTCCATGATGATGGCAACGTGACCGGGCACGTAGGAGGTATCGGGTACGGCGAGTGTTGAACTGATGTGCTGCATGATGGCAGACGGTCGCGGCAGCCCCGGCAAATGCCGGGACGGCGTCAGACCGTCATGATCTCCTTCTCTTTTTCGGCGACCATCTTGTCGATCTCGGCCACGTACTTGTCGGTCAGCTTCTGCACCTCGTCCTGGCCGCGGCGCTCGTCGTCCTCCGAGATGGCCTTGTCCTTGACCAGCTTCTTGAACTGCTCATTGGCATCGCGGCGCAGGTTGCGCACCGCAACCTTGGCACCCTCGGCCTCGCCCTTGACGACCTTGGTCAGCTCCTTGCGGCGCTCTTCGGTCAGCGCGGGCATCGGCACGCGGATCACGTCGCCCATGGTGGCCGGGTTCAGGCCCAGGTCGCAATCGCGGATGGCCTTCTCGACCGCCCCCACCATCTTCTTTTCCCACGGCTGCACCGTGATCGTACGCGCATCGGCCAGGCCGACGCTGGCGACCTGGCTGATCGGCACCATCGAACCGTAGTAATCCACCTGAACGTGGTCGAGCAGGCCGGTGTGGGCACGGCCAGTGCGGATCTTCGCCAGATCGGCCTTGAAGGCTTCGATCGACTTCTGCATTTTCTGCTCGACGCTCTTCTTTGTGTCGGCGACGCTCATGTTAACCTCCGGAAATCAGCCAACCATGATCCCGCCGGGCGGGATCGAAAATGAATCATTCTACTCTTTGCCCGGCCAGACACCAGCGCCGTGGCGCGGCATCGGGGGGCGCCGGACTCAGACGTGGACCAGGGTACCCTCGTCTTCGCCCAGGATCACGCGCTTGAGCGCGCCCGGCTTGACGATCGAGAACACGCGGATCGGCAGCTTCTGGTCGCGGCACAGGGCGAAGGCGGTAGCGTCCATCACCTGCAGGTTCTTCGAGATCGCCTCGTCGAAGCTGATGGTGGTGTAGCGCGTGGCGCTCGGGTCCTTCTTGGGGTCGGCGGTGTAGACGCCGTCCACCTTGGTCGCCTTGAGCACAACCTCGGCACCGATTTCCGAGCCGCGCAGCGCGGCGGCGGTATCAGTGGTGAAGAACGGGTTGCCGGTGCCGGCGGCGAAGATCACCACCTTGCCCTCTTCCAGCTGGCGAATCGCGCGCGGGCGGATGTACGGCTCGACCACCTGGTCCATGCGCAGCGCGGACTGTACGCGGCCTTCGATATTGGCGTGGCGCATCGCGTCCTGCAGGGCCAGCGCGTTCATCATGGTGGCCAGCATGCCCATGTAGTCGGCCGTGGCGCGATCCATGCCGGCCGCGCCGCCCGCGACACCGCGGAAGATATTGCCGCCGCCGATGACCACCGCGACCTGGACGCCGAGCTTCACGATCTCGGCAATGTCGTTCACCATCGCCTCGATGGTGGAGCGGTTGATGCCAAAGGCATCGTCGCCCATCAGGGCTTCACCGGACAGTTTCAGAAGGACGCGCTTGTAGGCTGGCATGTTTACCCTCGGGCAGGAGCAAGTCGCTCGTTTGGGACTGAACACAAATGAGACGATTGATTTTTTGACACCGGCGGCGCGGATCGCGCGCCACCGGCGGGAGAAAGCCGGTTTTCGGGGTCGCCCCGCCCTGGCGGCAGGCGACAGGAAGACGACCGCGAAAACTGACTGCTGCAGTCAACGTGCTGCAAAGTGCAATACGCATCACTGCGCTACTTATGCAGAGGGGCACCTTGCGGCGCCCCTGCGGCATTATAGGCGCCCGGACCGTCCCACAAGGGCCGGCCGGCGCGCCCCTGACATCAGCCCTTCTGGGCAGCGGCCACCTGGGCGGCCACTTCAGCGGCGAAGTCGTCCTGCTTCTTCTCGATGCCTTCGCCCACGACGTACAGGGTGAAGCCCTTCACGGTCGTGTTGGCAGCCTTGAGCATCTGCTCGACGGTCTGCTTGTCGTTCTTCACGAACGGCTGGTTGAACAGCGACACCTCCTTCAGGTACTTCTGCACCGAGCCCTCGACCATCTTGGCGGCGATCTCGGCCGGCTTGCCCGACTCGGCAGCCTTCTGCTCGGCGATGCTGCGCTCCTTGGCGATCAGGTCGGCGGGGACCTGCTCGGCCGACAGCGACACCGGCTTCATGGCGGCCACGTGCATGGCCACGTCCTTGGCGGCGGCTTCGTCGCCGTCGAACTCGACCATCACGCCGATACGGGTGCCGTGCAGGTACGAAACCAGCTTGCCGCCGTTGGCGTAACGGACAAAGCGGCGGATCGTCATGTTCTCGCCGATCTTGCCGATCAGGGCGGCACGGGTGGCTTCCACGCTCACGCCGTCGATTTCCAGCGCCGACAGGGCAGCCACGTCGGCCGGGTTCTGCTTGGCGATCAGCTCGGCAACCTTGGCCGTGAACGCCAGGAAGTCGTCGTTCTTGGAGACAAAATCGGTCTCGCAGTTCAGTTCGACCAGGGCGCCGGTGGTGCCGTCGATGAACGAACCGACCACGCCTTCAGCGGTCACGCGCGATGCGGCCTTGCTGGCCTTGTTGCCCAGCTTGACGCGCAGCAGCTCTTCGGCCTTGTTCAGGTCGCCGTCGGCCTCGGTCAGGGCCTTCTTGCATTCCATCATCGGCGCGTCGGTCTTCGCGCGCAGTTCTGCAACCATGCTTGCGGTAATTGCCGCCATTTGTCACTCCTTGAATGGTTCGCGCCGGGCCCCGGCAGTCGCCCGCGGCACCCGGTCGGTGGGTCTACAGCGCACCCGCGGCAGATATTGCCTGCGGCGGATGACAACAATTCAAATTCGAAAAAAGGGGGCGCCAGATGTGCCCCCTTTTTTTGCCCTGCTGCCGAAGTACCCCGGCTTGCGCCCTGCGCGCTGCCCGGCATGCCGGGCGGCAAGCGATGCTTGCTGTCTTATGTTGACGTGCGCGCTATCGGGTTCCTTTCAAACAGCGGGCCGGAGGCTATCAGCCTTCCTGCACTTCGACGAATTCGTCGTCGCCGCGGGCGGCTTCAACGACTTCCTGCACCGCGTTGGCACGGCCTTCCAGGATCGCGTCAGCCACGCCGCGCACGTACAGGGCCACAGCCTTGCTCGAGTCGTCGTTGCCCGGGATCACGTAGTCGATGCCGTCCGGCGAGTGGTTGGTATCGACCACGCCGATCACGGGGATGCCCAGCTTGTTGGCTTCGGTCACGGCAATCTTGTGGTAGCCGACGTCGACCACGAAGATGGCGTCAGGCACGCCGCCCATGTCCTTGATGCCGCCGATCGACTTTTCCAGCTTGATCATCTCGCGCTCGAACATCAGCGCTTCCTTCTTGCTCATGGTTTCCAGCGCGCCGGCTTCCTTGGCGGCTTCCATGTCCTTCAGGCGCTTGATCGAGGTCTTGACCGTCTTGAAGTTGGTCAGCATGCCGCCGAGCCAGCGGGCGTCGACGTAGGGCATGCCGGCGCGGCCTGCTTCTTCAGCCAGGATTTCGCGCGACTGGCGCTTGGTGCCCACGAAAAGGATGGTGCCGCGATTGGCTGCCAGCTGACGCACGTACTTCATGGCGTCCTGGAACATCGGCAACGTCTTTTCGAGGTTGATGATGTGGATCTTGTTGCGATGGCCGAAGATGAAGGGGGCCATCTTCGGGTTCCAGAAGCGGGTCTGGTGGCCGAAGTGGCAACCGGCTTCCAGCATTTCGCGCATGGTAACGGACATGTGATTCTCCAAAGGGTTAGGTCTGAAGCCCGCCCCGACATTCCTGAAAAGGAACACCCCGGATAGGCGGGCCAGCGATTTCCAAAAACGATTTCCAAGAAACCGTGCAGCAGATGCTGCAAAATACCGGCCTGGCGGATGCAATGCTGCGCCGCAATCAAGTCAGCCCGCTATTCTAGCAAGAAAAGCATCGGGCGCTCAAGCCGCCCGGATCGCAACCGCAGCACCCGCGTTGGAGAGGCGCCGTCCAAAAGCGCCTCGGCACAGGCTGCTATCAGGCTCCGATGGTGCGATAATCCGACATTGACCTTTCGAATTCGGCGCGGCCAGTGGCCCCGCCATCACTTTTGGCGACGCAGCATGAGCATTTACCTGAACACCGCCGAAGACATCGCCCAGATGCGCGTGGCTTGCCGCCTTGCCTCCGAAGTCCTCGACTACATCACGCCCTTCGTCCAGCCGGGCGTCACCACGGGCGAGCTGGACCGCCTGTGCCACGCCTACATGCGTGACGTGCAAGGCACCGTGCCGGCGCCACTGAACTATGCGCCCCCCGGCTACCCGCCCTTCCCCGGCGCGATCTGCACCTCGGTCAACGACGTGATCTGCCATGGCATTCCCGGCGAGCGCGTGCTCAAGAGCGGCGACGCGGTCAACCTGGACATCACCGTCATCACCAAGGAAGGCTACTACGGCGACACCAGCCGCATGTTCATCGCCGGCGAGGGCTCGATCCTGGCCAAGCGCCTGGCGCAGGTGACATACGAATGCATGTGGAAGGGCATCGCCCAGGTACGCCATGGCGCGCGCCTCGGCGACATCGGCCATGCCATCCAGGTGCACGCCGAAGCCGCCGGCTACAGCGTGGTGCGCGAATACTGCGGCCACGGCATCGGCAAGAACTTCCACGAAGACCCGCAGATCCTGCACTACGGCCGAGCCGGCACCGGCGCCGAGATCAAGGCCGGCATGATCTTCACCGTGGAGCCGATGATCAACGCCGGCAAGCGCGATATCCGCACCATGCCCGACCAGTGGACGGTCAAGACCCGCGACCGCAGCCTGTCGGCGCAGTGGGAGCACACCGTGCTGGTCACCGAGACCGGGTATGAAGTGCTGACGGTCTCCGCCGGCACACCGGCGCCGCCGGCCTTCATTACGGAATCCGTCGCGGCCTGAGGTCGCACACCAGCCAGGGCGCCTGAGCGGCGCCCTTATTTTTCCAGCCGTGCCCACGAACCACCCCGCCCTCTCCATGGACACCACGCCGGAACTTCTGCTGGCCACGCGCGTGCGCGAACAGCTCAAAGCCGACAAGCAGGTCCTGTTTGCCGACTTCAATACCAGTGCCAACGTCGGCACGCTGATCACGCGGCTGCGCCGCGCCGTCGACGCCGCGCTGGTAGAGGCGTGGCGCGGGCTGCAGATGCCCGCGGGTGCGGCGCTGGTGGCGGTGGGCGGCTACGGCCGCGGCGAGCTGCTGCCCTATTCGGACGTCGACGTGCTGCTGCTGCTGCCCGCCGATCCCGACCAGGACACCACCGGGCGGCTGGAGCGCTTTATCGGCCTGTGCTGGGACCTGGGGCTGGAGATCGGCTCGTCGGTACGCACCGTGGACGATTGCATCGGCGAGTCGCGCCAGGACATCACCATCCGGACCTCGCTGCTGGAGGCGCGGCTGGTGACCGGGAGCCGCAAGCTGTTCGAGTCGATGCGCACGCGCTACCTCGCCGACCTGGACCCGGCCGCGTTCTTCCAGGCCAAACTGCTGGAAATGCGCCAGCGCCACGCCAAGTACCAGGACACGCCCTACGCGCTCGAGCCCAACTGCAAGGAAAGCCCGGGCGGCCTGCGCGACCTGCAGGTGATCCTGTGGATGACCAAGGCCGCGGGCCTGGGCGACAGCTGGAAAGAACTGTTCGAGCGCGGCCTGCTGACGCAGCGCGAAGCGCAGGAACTGGCGCGCAACGAGCGCCTGCTCAAGACCATCCGCGCGCGCCTGCACCTGGTGGCGGGCCGGCGCCAGGACGTGCTGGTGTTCGACCTGCAGACCGCGCTGGCGGAATCCTTCGGCTACCGCCAGACCACCAACAAGCGCGCCAGCGAGCAGCTGATGCGGCGCTACTACTGGGCGGCGAAGGCAGTCACGCAGCTCAACAGCGTGCTGCTGCTGAACATCGAGGCGATGCTGTTCCCGAGCGAGTCGCAGGTCACGCGCGTGCTCAACGAACGCTTTGTCGAGCGCCAGGGCATGCTGGAGATCACCAGCGACGACGTGTATGAGCGCGATCCGCACGCGATCCTGGAAACCTTCCTGCTGTACCAGCGCACGCCCGGCGTGAAGGGCCTGTCGCCGCGCACGCTGCGCGGGCTGTACAACGCCCGCACCGTGATGACCGCAAGCTGGCGCAACGACCCGGAAAACCGCCGCCTGTTCCTGGCCATCATGCAGGAGCCGCAAGGCATCACTCACGCGCTGCGGCTGATGAACCAGACCAGCGTGCTGGGGCGCTACCTGATCAACTTCCGCCGCATCGTCGGGCAGATGCAGCACGACCTGTTCCACGTCTACACCGTGGACCAGCACATCCTGATGGTAGTGCGCAACATGCGCCGCTTCGCCATCGTCGAGCACACGCACGAGTTCCCGTTCTGCAGCCAGCTGATGGCGAGCTTCGACAAGCCGTGGGTGCTGTGGGTGGCGGCGCTGTTCCATGACATCGCCAAGGGCCGCGGCGGCGACCATTCCAAGCTCGGCACGCAGGACGCGCGCCGCTTCTGCAAGCAGCATGGCATCGCGCGCGAAGATGCCGACCTGATCAGCTGGCTGGTCGAGCACCACCTGACCATGAGCCACGTGGCGCAGAAGCAGGACCTGACCGATCCGGAAGTGGTTCATGCCTTCGCGCGCGTGGTCGGCAGCGAACGCTACCTGACCGCGCTGTTCCTGCTGACGGTGGCCGATATCCGCGGCACCAGCCCCAAGGTCTGGAACGCGTGGAAGGGCAAGCTGCTGGAAGACCTGTACCGGATCACGCTGCGCGTGCTCGGCGGCGCCAGGGTCGATTCGCACTCGCTGTGGGCGCAGCGCAAGGAAGAAACCATCTCGACGCTGCGGCTCAAGGCGTTCGATCCCGAGCTCGGCAAGCGGCTGTGGGCGCAGCTCGACGTGGCCTTCTTCCTGCGCCACGATGCGCGCGATATCGCCTGGCTCACGCGGCACCTGTACGACAAGGTCGACAGCCCCGCCCCCGTGGTGAAGGCACGCATCTCGCCTGCGGGCGAAGGCCTGCAGGTGGCTGTCTACGTGCAGGACCAGCCCGACCTGTTCGCGCGCATCTGCGGCTATTTCGAGCGCAAGGCGTTTTCGATCCAGGACGCCAAGATCCACACCACCCGGCACGGCTACGCGCTGGACACGTTCCAGGTCACGGACCCCGGCATGGCAGGAAATGACAACTACCGTGGCAACTACCGCGACATCATCGCGCTGGTGGAGCACGAGCTTTGCGAAAAGCTGCGCCAGCAGGACGCCCTGCCCGAGCCCACGCAGGGACGCCTGTCGCGCCAGTCGCGCAGCTTCCCGATCAAGCCGCGCGTGGACCTGCGCGCGGACGAGCGCGGCCAGTATTACCTGCTGTCGCTTTCCGCCAACGACCGCACCGGCCTGCTGTACGCCATCGCCCGCGTACTGGCACGGCATCGCGTGTCCGTGCATTCGGCACGCATCAACACCCTGGGCGAACGCGTCGAAGACGTGTTCCTGGTAGACGGCAGCCGCCTGGCCGCCGACAACCGATTGCAGATTCAGCTTGAACAGGACTTGCTCGCCGCCCTCGCGATCTGAGGCGGCGGACAGCATCAACGATATGACCGACAGCAATTCGCCGAAGCGCAAGACGCTAGGCATCAAGGCCGCAAGCGATACCGGCACGGCCGCGCGCAAGACCGGCAACCGCCCGGTGCGGGTTTCGGACCTGAACCGCAACCGCGTGCGGGCCGTGACCGAAGGCATCAAGCGTGCGCAGCAGAATGACGGCGGCAAGAGTGCCGGCCGCCGCGCGCCAGGCGAAGCGCAATCGGGCGGCGACGTGCGCAAGCCGCGTCCGCCGCGGCCCGCTGACGGCGAGCGCCAGGCACGGCCGCGCCGTGCCGAAGGCGAAGCGCGCCCGCCTCGACGTTTTGGCGACGACGACAATCGTCCGCGCCGCTACGGCGACGATCGTGGTGAGGCTCGTCCGCGCCGCTTCGAAGGCAATGAGTCGCGTCCGCCGCGGCGCTTTGGCGACGACGACAACCGTCCGCGCCGCTATGGCGACGATCGCGGCGAAGCCCGCCCGCGCCGCTTCGAAGGCAATGAATCGCGTCCGCCGCGGCGCTTCGGCGACGACGACAACCGTCCGCGCCGCTATGGCGACGACGAAAACCGTCCCCGTCGCCCTGCCCCCACCGGCGAACGCCGCCACGAAGGCTCGGCGCCGGCGCGCCGCTTCAGCGATGCCGCGGACCGCATCCGCACCGCCGGCACCGCCCGGCCGCAGGCACCGGCCCCGCGCCCGCAGCAGGCCGCCCGCGCCGATGCCGCGCCCGAGGCTACCCATGACGACGGCCTGGTGCGCCTGTCCAAGCGCATGTCCGAACTCGGCTTGTGCTCGCGCCGCGAAGCCGATGAATGGATTCCGCGCGGCTGGGTGCTGGTCGACGGCAAGCCGGTGACCGAGCTGGGCAGCCGCATCCGCCCGGATGCCGAAATCGAGATCCTGCAGGAAGCGCGCTCCGAACAGGGCGAGCGCGTCACCGTGCTGCTGCACAAGCCGGTGGGATACGTCTCCGGCCAGGCCGAGGACGGCTACGAGCCCGCCGCGGTGCTGTTCACCGCCGAGAACCAGTGGGAAGGCGACCCGTCGCGCAAGCGTTTCGCGCCGTGGCAACGCAAGAGCCTGGCGCCCGCCGGCCGCCTCGATATCGACTCAACCGGCCTGCTGGTGCTGACGCAGGATGGCCGCGTCGCGCGCGCGCTGATCGGCGAGGATTCGAACGTCGAGAAGGAGTACCTGGTGCGCGTGGTCTGGCACGGCCCGCAAGGTGCGGTCGAGCGCAATGTCAGCGAGGCATTCCCCGCCGACCAGCTCGAGCTGCTGCGCCACGGCCTGTCGCTGGACGGCGTGCTGCTCAAGCCGGCCAAGGTCAGCTGGCAGAACGAAGAACAGCTGCGCTTTGTGCTGCGCGAGGGCCGCAAGCGCCAGATCCGCCGGATGTGCGAGCAGGTCGGGCTGGAAGTGGTTGGCCTGAAGCGCGTGCGCATGGGCCGCGTGGTGCTGGGCGACCTGCCGCCGGGGAAGTGGCGGTTCCTGGGGCAGTTCGAGAAGTTCTGATGTGAAAAAAGCGGCCGCGATGGCCGCTTTTTTTGACAGACTTTGGCAAATTGCCACAGCCTCATGTCTGTACCGATTGCGTGCTCCCTCTCCCGCTTGCGGGAGAGGGGAGCAAACCGGCAGCAGGCGATCACTCGTCGCTATTGGCCGGCAAATCCGGAAACAGGATCTCGGTAAACCCAAACCGCGAAAAATCCCGGATCCGCATCGGGTAAAGAATGCCCTGCAGGTGGTCGCACTCATGCTGCACCACGCGCGCATGGAAGCCCTCGGCAACCCGCTCGATCCGGTTGCCCATGAGGTCGTACCCGCTGTATTTCAGCCGCACATGCCGCGGCACCACCCCGCGCAGGCCGGGCACCGACAGGCACCCTTCCCAGCCGTCTTCCAGCTCGTCCGACAGCATCTCCAGCACAGGGTTCATCAGCACCGTCTTGGGCACCATCGGCGCATCCGGATAGCGCGGGTTGCGGTCGAAGCCGAAGATCACCACCTGCAGGTCCACGCCGATCTGCGGCGCGGCCAGCCCCGCGCCGTTGGCGTGGTCCATGGTGTCGAACATGTCTTCGATCAGCGTGCGCAGTTCGGGCGTATTGAAACGCTCGACCTTCCGCGCCACCTGCAGCAGGCGCGGATCGCCCATCTTGAGAATCTCGCGGATCATGGCTGTTTCCCCGGTCTAATCCTGCGCGGGCGCGGCGCCCGCTTCTGCCAGCAACGCGAGCATGCCGGCCTCGTCCAGCACCGGCACGCCCAGCGCCTCGGCCTTGTCCAGCTTGCTGCCGGCTTCGGCGCCAGCGACCACATAGTCGGTCTTCTTCGACACCGAGCCCGCCACCTTGGCGCCCGCGGCCTCTAGCAATTCCTTGGCGTCCTCGCGCGACATCGTCGGCAGCGTGCCGGTCAGCACGAAGGTCTTGCCCGACAGCGGCGCCGGCGTCCTGGCGGCCGGCTCGCTCTCCGGCCAGTGTACGCCTGCGGCGCGCAGTTGTTCGATGACCTCGACGTTATGCGGCTCGCCAAAGAAGTGCGCGATCGACTGCGCCACCACCGGGCCGACGTCGTTGACCTCGAGCAGCGCGGCTTCGTCGGCGGCCATCAGCCCGTCGAGCTTGCCGAAATGCCTGGCGAGATCCTTGGCGGTGGCCTCGCCCACGTGGCGGATGCCGAGCGCGAAGATAAAGCGGTTCAGCGTCGTCTCGCGCGACGCCTCGATCGCCGCGACGAGGTTGGTCGCCGACTTGTCGGCCATGCGCTCCAGCGCCGCCAGCTTGGCCACGCCAAGCTTGTACAGGTCGGCCGGCGTGCGCACGATGCCCTGGTCCACCAGCTGCTCGACCACCTTGTCGCCCAGCCCTTCGATATCCATGGCACGGCGCTGCGCAAAATGCAGCAGCGCCTGTTTGCGCTGTGCCGCGCAGATCAGGCCGCCGGTGCAGCGCGCGATCGCCTCGTCTTCCAGCCGCTCGATATGCGAACCGCACACCGGGCAGGCCGTCGGCATCACGAAGGCGCGCGCATCCGCCGGACGGCGCTCGGCCACCACCGCCACCACCTCCGGGATCACGTCGCCGGCGCGGCGCACGATCACGGTGTCGCCGATATGGACATCCTTGCGGCGGATCTCGTCCTCGTTATGCAGCGTGGCATTGGTCACGGTCACGCCGCCGACGAACACCGGCTGCAGCCGCGCCACCGGCGTGATCGCGCCGGTACGGCCGACCTGCACCTCGATGTCCTCGACGATGGTGGTCATTTCCTGCGCCGGGAACTTGTGCGCCAGCGCAAAGCGCGGCGCGCGCGAGACAAAGCCCAACCGGTCCTGCTCGGCCAGCGCGTTGACCTTGTAGACCACGCCGTCGATATCGTATGGCAGGTCATCACGGCGCTCGCCGATATCGCGGTAGAAACCGAGCAATCCCTGCGCCCCCTTGACCACGGCGCGTTCCTTGCACACCGGCAGGCCCAGCGCATCGAAGCCGTCGAGCATGGCGCTGTGCGTGGGCGGGCGGTCCACGCCCTGCAGCTCGCCCAGGCCATAGGCGAAGAACGACAGCGGCCGCTTCGCGGTGATGCGCGGATCGAGCTGGCGCAGGCTGCCGGCAGCGGCGTTGCGCGGATTGACGAAGGTCTTTTCGCCGGCTTCCGCCTGGCGCGCGTTGAGCTTGTCGAAATCGCGGCGATACATGAAGACCTCGCCGCGCACTTCCAGTACCGCCGGCGCCTGGCCGCGCAGCTTCAGCGGGATCGCCTTGATGGTGCGCACGTTGACGGTCACGTCCTCGCCGGTCTCGCCGTCGCCGCGGGTGGCGGCCTGCACCAGCCGGCCGTCTTCATAGCGCAGCGACATGGCCAGCCCGTCGAACTTCAGCTCGCAGGAGTACTCCACCGCGTCAGCCGCGCTGAACAGGTCGGCCTCGCCCGCCGCGGGTGCGGTGCGGCCCAGGCCCTGCGCGCAGCGGCGGTCGAAGTTGAGCACGTCGTCGTCGGCGAACCCGTTGTTCAGCGACAGCATCGGCACGCGGTGGCGCACCGTGTCGAAGGCGGCCAGCGCCTCGCCGCCGACGCGCTGCGTGGGCGAATCCGGCGACTGCAGCTCGGGATGCTCCAGCTCGAGCGCCATCAGTTCGGCGAACAGCGCGTCGTACTCGGCATCCGGGATGGTGGGCGCGTCCAGCACGTAGTACTGGTAGCTGTGGCGGTTGAGCTCGTCGTGCAGCCAGGCGACGCGCCTGGCTGCGGCTTCGGGCGGCAAGCCGCCGGCGGGCGCGGAGGCTTCAGCCTGCGCGCCGCGTGGTTTTGCGGTCATGGCAGGCTCCGGCTAGACGCTGAACAAGCGCAGCGCCACCGGCGAGCCGGCCGGCATGCCGCGCGCTTCCAGCTTCTGGTACAGCGTTTCCAGCTGGCTGAAGATGGCGATGAACGAGGCTTCGGTCAGCGGGCGCATATTGTCGTCGACCAGTTGCGCGCCCATGCGCTGGGCCAGCGTGTTGCCGTATTCGCAAACCGTCTTGAACGGCCTGGCGCCCTGGTCCGCCAGCGGCACGTCGAGCAGCAGCGTGATCTGGCGCCCGGACTTGACGGTCAGGTCGTCGCGCAGGAAGTTGGTATCGCCGAACTGCAGCGTGAACAGCGGGCGCTGCACGCCTTCGGCATTGGCCTGATAGCGGATAAAGCGCGTGCCGTCGCGCGACAGCACCAGCCCGTCCTGCGTGGCCACGTTCTGCACGTAGGCGGCCGACCACGGCGCGCCGTCGGAAATCACATTGACGCCCAGCTGCACGTCGCTGCCGGCGGCAAAGCCATCCAGTTCGCGCGCGTTGGCCACGGTCTCGCTCATGTCGGGCAGGTCGGCGGAGGCGTCGAGCGCCTCGGCCAGCGATTCCACCGCGGTGATGAACTCGGAGAACTCCAGCGCATTGAGCGGGCCGCTGCGGTTGGCCAGCTGCACGCCGACCTGCAGGTCTTCGTACTGGTGGCCGGCGGTGACCGGTTCCCAGGCATTGGCTTCGGCGCGCAGACCCTCGATATGGACCTGCTTGGTGCCGGCACGGCGCAGCCGCCCGGTCAGCGGCAGGATGCGGTCGCCGGAGGCCTTGCGCTCCAGGTGCAGCGGCACGATGCAGTCGATCAGCGGATCGACCACGGCCGGCGCGGGCTGGCCGTCGGGAACGGCGGCGAGCGGGGCCGGAACCGGGGCCGGGATCGGTGCCGGCGCTGGGGCGGGTACGGGCGCCGCAGCGGGTGCCGGCGCATCGGCCACCGCGGGGCCCGTCGCCGGGGCGGATTCGGCCTCGGCGTCGCCGGCCGCGGCGCCGGGCTCGGCCTGCACCACGCCGGCAGCCACCGCGACTTCCTCGGCCACGGCCTCGTCAGCATCGGCGGTGCTGGCCGCGGCCGCGGCCGCGGCGGCCACGTGGTTGGGCTGCGACGATGCTGCCGGCGTGCCCGGCGCCAGCGTCGGCTCGCGCCGCTGCACCGACTCGGCGTTGGCCTCGTGCAGCCGCGCCGCGGTCTCCGGGGCAGTGGCCTGGCCGACCACCGGCTCGCGCATCGGCGGCAGGTCGTCCTCGGGGCTCAGCTCGCGCGGACGGCGCGCCTTGCGGATCTGCCACTGGTTGTAGCCAAACAGCAGCACCAGGAATACCAAACCCGCGACGATCAGCGCGGTCTGCAGGTCCATGTTCAGCTTCATGCTGCAATCTCCAAAGCGCCCATGTTGGTCACAGCATTGTGGTCTCGGGGCTCCTGCTTACGGCTCATGCTGCCTCCGCCATCGAAACCGCCGCGTCCATATCCACGGCCACGATCCGCGAAA
This sequence comes from Cupriavidus sp. IK-TO18, assembly GCF_015549295.1. Lineage (NCBI taxonomy): Bacteria > Pseudomonadati > Pseudomonadota > Betaproteobacteria > Burkholderiales > Burkholderiaceae > Cupriavidus > Cupriavidus sp. IK-TO18. Next base: position 322,490 of record NZ_JADGMP010000007.1, on the reverse strand, counting down.
CGCCTTGCTCCTGCATGGTCACGCCAATGAGTTGATGAGCCATTTCCATGGCGATCTTGTTATGTGAGATGAAAACGAATTGAGTCTTGTCCGACATGCGCGCCACCATGTTGGCGTAGCGCTCGGTGTTGGCATCGTCCAGCGGCGCGTCCACCTCGTCCAGCAGGCAGAACGGCGCCGGGTTGAGCTGGAACATCGCAAACACCAGCGCAATCGCGGTCAGCGCCTTCTCGCCGCCCGACAGCAGGTGGATGGTCGAGTTCTTCTTGCCCGGGGGCTGCGCCATCACCTGCACGCCGGCGTCGAGGATTTCCTCGCCGGTCATGATCAGGCGCGCCTGGCCGCCACCGAACAGCGACGGGAACAGCTCGCCGAAATGGTGGTTGACCTGGTCGAAGGTGCCCTGCAGCAGCGCACGGGTTTCCTGGTCGATCTTGGCGATCGCGTCTTCCAGCGTGTTGATGGCGTCGTTCAGGTCGGCCGACTGCGCATCGAGGAAGGTCTTGCGCTCGCGCGCCGCCGCCAGTTCCTCGAGCGCGGCCATGTTGACCGGGCCCAGCGCGTTGATGGCGTTGTTGATGCGCGTGACTTCGCCCTGCAGGTACGACGGCTTCAGGTCGCCGGTGAGCTTGTGCGCCAGCCCGGCTTCGTCGACCTGCGCCGTGGTCAGCTGCTCGCTGAACTGCTCCTGGTTCAGGCGCGCGGCCTGCTCCTTGAGCTGCAGCTCGGTGATGCGGTCGCGCAGCGGCTGCAGGCTGCGCTCGGCGGCCAGGCGCTGCTCGTCGAACTGGCGCAGCTGCGCCGACAGCGCATCGAGTTCGGTGCGCGCGACGGTGAGCCTGGCTTCCTTCTCGGCGCGCAGTTCCAGCGCATCCTGCAGGCCGGTATGCGCGGTCTGCTCGTTGATGGTTTCAAGCTCGGCGCGGGCGTTCTCCAGCGATTCGGCGATGCGCTCGGCCTGGTCCGCCGCGACCTGGATATTGCGGCGCAGTTCGTCGATGCGGCTGGACAGGTTGCGCTCGGCAAAGAGCGCTTCCTGCGCCGCGCGCTCGAAGTCACGCAGCTGGTGGCGCGCGGCCGACAGCTTGCTGTCCAGCGCCTCGAAGGCCATCTGCTGGTCTTCGTGCGAGGCCTGCATCTCGGCCAGCGCGGCGTCGTGCTGCTCGAAGCTGGCTTCGGATTCTGCACGGATCGCGCGCTGCTCTTCGATCTGCGCGTGGATTTCTTCCAGCTCCTCGCGGATCTGGCCGCTGCGCGCGGAATAGCGCTCCATCGCCTGCGACAGCTTGAGCACGTCCATCTGCAGCGCATGCACGCGGCGCGTGGCCTGCTCGGCGCGCGTGCGGGCCTCGCCCAGCGCCTGGCTGGCCTGCGTGTACGCAGCCTCGGCACGTACTGCCTGGGTCTTGGCTTCGTCAGACAGCAGCGCCTGCGCACGCGCCTGCTTCTGCAGGTTTTCGATTTCCTGCTCGCGCGCCAGCATGCCGGCCTGTTCGGAATCGGCGGCGTAGATCTGGATCGCGTTGCGGCCCACCAGGTGGCCTTGGGCCACCACGAACGACGCGCCTTCGGGCAGCGTGCCGCGCGTGGCCAGCGCCTGCGCCATGTCGGTGGCGACGAAGATATCGGCCAGCCAGTCCTGCATCACTGCGCGGATGCCCGGCTCGGTGATCTGCACCAGCGACATCAGCGGACGCAGCCCCGCCGGCGTTTCGAGCGGACGGGCCGCGGCCGGGGGCGAGTAGAACGCGAGCTTGGCCGGCGGCGCGTCGGTCAGGAAGGCCTTGACCCAGTCCAGGTTGGAAATTTCCAGCGCGTTCAGCTTCTCGCGCAGCACGGATTCCAGCGCGTTTTCCCAGCCCGCCTCGATATGGACCTTCTTCCACAGGCGCGGCAGCTCGGCCAGCTCGTGCTTCGCCAGCCAGGGCTGCACCTTGCCGTCGGTCTGCACGTTCTCCTGCAGCTGGCGCAGCGCATGCAGGCGCGCTTCCAGCGACGCGATCGCGGCGGCTTCACTATGCACGCGCGCCTGCGCGGCGCGGCGCTCTTCATCGAGGCGCGGCACGCTTTCTTCGGCATCGGCCAGCACGGCCTGGGCTTCCTCGACCAGCGCCTCCTGCTCGGCCAGCTCGGCGCGGCCCTGTTCCAGCCGGGTTTCATCCGGACGGTCCAGGCCCTTTTCCTCGGCCGACAGGCGCTCGCGGCGCTGCTCCAGCTGCTGCAGCATCTGGTCGGCGCTGCGCTGCTGCGCGGCTTCGAGCTTGAGCGCCTGCTCGGCCTGCATGATGCCGGCGCGCTGCTCGTTGAGCAGCTGCTGGGCATCGCGCCACTGGCCTTCCAGCGTCGGCAGCTCGTCGTTTTTGTGCGCCACCGCCTCCTGCGCCTCGACCGTGCGGCCCTCGGCCACGGCCAGGTTCTCTTCGGCCTGCGCCAGTTCGTCGGTGGCCTGCTCGGCCTTGCCCTGCCACTGCTCGCGTTGCGCCGTCAGCGCGGCAATCTGGGCCTGCACGCGGTTGCGCGACTCCACCACGTAGCGGATCTCGGCCTCGAGCTTGCTGACCTCGGCATTGGCTTCGTACAGCGCGCCCTGCGCCGCATGCATGCCGTCGGATGCGGCATAGTGCGCGGCGCGCATGGTTTCCAGCTCGGCCTCGACATGGCGCAGCTGCGCGGTCTGCGCTTCCAGGTCGATCTGGGCCTGCTCGATGGCGCGCTGGTGGCGTTCCTGCTCGACCTGCGCCTCGCGCTTGCGCAGCAGCCACAGCAGGTGCTGCTTTTCTTCGCCATCGGACTGCAGCGTCTTGAAGCGCTGGGCGACTTCGGCCTGGCCTTCCAGCTTTTCCAGGTTGGTGCCGAGTTCGCGCAGGATGTCCTCGACGCGGGTCAGGTTTTCGCGCGTGTCGGACAGGCGGTTCTCGGTCTCGCGCCGGCGCTCCTTGTACTTGGACACCCCCGCGGCTTCTTCCAGGAAGATGCGCATGTCATCGGGCTTGGCCTCGATGATGCGCGAGATCATGCCCTGCCCGATGATGGCGTAGGCGCGCGGGCCCAGGCCCGTGCCCAGGAAAATGTCCTGGATATCGCGCCGGCGCACCGGCTGGTTGTTGATGTAGTAGGACGAGGTGCCGTCGCGGGTCAGCACGCGCTTGACCGCCACTTCGGCGTACTGGCTCCACTGGCCGGCGGCGCGGCCTTCGGCGTTGTCGAACACCAGTTCGACGCTGGCCCGGCCGGCCTGCTTGCGCGCGGTGGAACCGTTGAAGATCACGTCCTGCATGGACTCGCCGCGCAGCTCCGAAGCGCGTGACTCGCCCAGCACCCAGCGCACCGCGTCGATGATGTTGGATTTGCCGCAGCCGTTGGGACCGACGATGCCGACCAGTTGGCCCGGCACCTGGAAATTGGTGGGATCGACGAATGACTTGAAGCCCGCCAGCTTGATCGAGGATAGTCGCACGGTTTCTCGTGTGGTATCGGCCGCCAGCGGTCCGTCTTGGGTACCGCGCGCAGCCTGGTATCGGGGCTATAGCAATGTTCAGAAGCCGGGCTGCGCGGGAGCCGGCGCGGCGTGCCGCCTGCGCCTCAAAATACCCCCCCGGCCCGAGAATTGGGGCTAATCATACCATCGCAGATGCCTTCGCCGGCCCGTTTGGCGGTTGCCCCGGCGCCATATTCCTACCCCGATTTCCCTTGCTTTTCCGTCCCTTACAGGGGATTCCGCAAGCACTTTGGCATTCATCGGCGGCGTGCCCGGCCGGCACGCCTGTGACGTGGCCGGGAAACTAATTAGGGTAAATGCTAGTCTCTGCACTGTCGGCGTGATCCCGGATTCGCTCCGGGAGCCGCGCACCATGAAAGCCCCCCCGAAGCCCTGCCCTTGCGGCAATTTCCAGGAGGACCAAGCATGCGTGAACTGTCGGCGGCCGCCCGGCCGTGGTCCATCAGCGACATCAATAACCGGCAATCGAGCTAGAGCGCGTCCGCGGTGACCGCCGCCTGTTCTACCCTGCTGGTGTCTGCCTCGTTTATCGAAAGTGGCTCCGATGGGCCTCGTAGGCCTTGAGGTGGCTGTACGCGACTTGCAGCAGCGACAGCGGGCCACGGTAGTACGCACTGTCAAGCACACGCTGGCTGGCTGCGTCCGTCCCATCACGTGCTGCCGCACCAAATGTCCGTTGCACTTTGCATTGGGCAGCCTGCGTACTATGCTTCAGCGACAACCCATAGCATCCTGCTGCGCCTTGCATGTCCGGGGGGAACAACAAGAGTGAGCGCACCGCATGGCGCTGAAAGGCGGGGAAACAGCATGTGTTTCTTTCTTCGCAAAGCTTGCTGCATGCAACTGGCAGTACTCAGCCTGTTCAGCGTCCCCACCTTTGCCTATGAAGTCGCCCCGGTCAGCGGGGGCGGCAAGATCGAAGGCAAGGTCACTTTCCAGGGCACCGTCCCGATCCGCAAGATCATCCCCACCAAGGACCGCGAAGTCTGCGGCGGCCCGCGCGATGAACCACAGATCCGCGTGGGCGCCGGCAAAGGCGTCCAGGATGCCGTCGTGTACCTGAAGGAAGTGCCCAAAGGGAAGGCCTGGGGTACCCCCGACAAGATCCCGGTGCTCGACCAGGAACACTGCATTTTCAAGCCTGCCGTGCAGGTGATCCGAGCCGGCAAGCTTGAAGTCACCAGCTCTGATCCGATACTGCACAATACCCACGGCTTCTACGGACAGCGCACGGCATTCAACCTTGCGCTACCTGAGAAAGGGGTCAAGATCACGCGCGAACTTCCGCGGCCCGGGCTGGTCCGGGTCGAGTGCGACGCGCACGGCTGGATGCTGGCCCACATCTATGTCGCCGATAGCCCGTACTACGCGCTGACCGGCGAAGACGGCAGCTTCCGCATCGACGACGTTCCACCAGGCAATTACACCCTGGTTGCCACGCAGTACTACACCGGCGATACCGAGACGCCAGTCACGGTAGCCGGCGGCCAGACCGCGAAACTCTCGATCGAACTGAAAAAGAAATAGCGCGTTCAGTTTCGCCGCTGCCAACTTCATCATCCCCCGGGGGGCGGAGGACCGCCAGATGAACTCATTCCAACTCGAACGACGCGAGTTGCACCGGACCCTGGCCGGTCCGGGCGATCGCCCGGAAGGCGCAGCAGTATGGACGCGCCGCACATTCCTGCACCAGGCGCTGCTCAAAGGCGTTGCGGGCGCCGCCGCATGCGGGTTCTTCCCGCTCCTGAACACTCTTGAGGTGGCCTACGGGCAAACCGGGCAGAGCTTCCGCTTTGCCTGGGTCTCCGACACGCACCTTTATCCAAGGGAGCTCAACTCCCGCTTCGTGGAAAAGACGGTGCGCGCCTTCAAGGAAGTGCAGGCGATGAATCCGCCGGCTGACTTCATGATCTTCGGCGGCGACCTGGCGCAGCTGGGCGATCCTGTCGAGCTGCAACTCGGCGCCGAACTGCTGAAGGAAGTGAAGGTCCGCAAGGTCTTCATCCCGGGCGAGCACGACTGGTACCTCGACATGGGGTCGACCTGGAACAAGACCTTCGGCAACACGCCCTGGACCTTCGACCACAAAGGCGTGCGCGTGATCGGCCTGAATACGGTCGCTGCCGCACCTGACTTTTGGACGGCACGCAAGATGACGCCGAAAGAGCGCATGGGACATATGGCCACGCTCGACGGCACTCTGGGTGGTGCCTGGTCGGCGATCGGCGAAAAGCAAATGCGCTGGCTCAACAGCACGCTGTCGAACTGGCCCAAGAGCAGCCCGGTCATCCTGTTCACGCATACGCCGCTGTACGAGTACTACCCGCCTTGGAATTTCTGGATCCGCGACTGGCGCGAGGCGCATGAAATCCTCAAGCCCTACGCCAACGTCACCAATATCCACGGTCATACGCACCAGGTGCTCTACAACGAGATCGGCAAGGTGCGCTCGATCGGCATGCTTGCCACGTCGTGGCCATGGCCCTACGCGCCGGAAGGCGTGCCGCTGCTGACCAAGCCGATGATTCGCGCCGATCCGGGCGATCACTTCGACGGCGTGGGCTGGAGCACGCTGACCATGACCCCGCAGGGACGGGTGGAGAACGAATACAAGATGTGGCGCAAGACGGTCTTCGCCGACCAGCCGGCGGATTCCGGCACTGAGGACAACCGCAACCAGGTGCTCAGCCCGCGCGTGGCCGACCGGATCTAGCCCGGCCGGCACCCCTGATCCGGCGCAGAAATGCGTGAGGAGCGAATGATGAAGAACGACAAATGGCATGCCCGGGCCCTGGCGGCTGGGGTAGCCGTGTTGCTGCTGCTCGGCTACGACAGCGACCAGCCGATGGCGCACAAGGAACCCCACACGGCAGATCAGCTGAAAGCGTTTGAAGAGGTGTTCATGGAACAGGTGAAGGTCGGCGACCAGCTGTTCCACGGCGATTCCGGTGCGCAGCAGCGGCTGAACGTCAAGCTGTCGAACACCGGTGTTGCCTGCGCCATGTGCCACCCGTATGCGTCGGACACCCATCCGCATGAGTTTCCCAAGTTCCAGGAACAGATGAACGAGTTCGCCACGCTGCGGGACATGATCAACTGGTGCATCGAGAAACCCAACGAAGGCGAGAAGATCGACCCCAACGGGCCCGCCATGAAAGCGCTCGAGGCGTACATCTACTACTCGAACCGCAACAGCAAGCTCGATCCAGGCAGGCACTGAGCGCGTGGCCGGCTGCGATAACGAAGGGAGATAAAAGCATATGACTGCCGCCCGCGCGACATCGGACCCATCCGAAGCATTTCCTGACCTGGATTCGCTGATCGACCGCGGGCTTATTCTCAAGTGGCTCTACTGGGGATTGTTCTGGCTGATGTTCACGCCCAGCATCGGCGTGACCATCTCCAGCCTGTTCAACTTCCCAGACTACCTGGGGACCTCGCAATACCTGACTTTCGGCCGCTTGCGGCCGATGCATGTCAATGGCGTGATCTTCGGCGCCTTCTCCACGCTGTTCATCGGCTTGTGCTACTACCTGCTGCCGCGCCTGTGCGGCGTGCCGGTATGGAAAGGCCGGTGGGGACACTGGCTGGTATGGGTGTGGAACCTGGGCCTGGTTGCCGGCATGGCGTCGCTGATGCTCGGCTACAACCAGGGCCTGGAGGCCGGCGAATTCCCGCTTGCGATCGACGCCATCATCTTCTTCGTGGTGACGGTCACCACCGTGCAGTTCCTGATGACGATCGCGCACCGGCGCGAGCCGCAACTCTATGTGGCAGTGTGGTACCTGATCGGCGCCTTTGTCTGGACCGTGATGAACCTGGTACTCGGCAGCTTTATCCTGCCGTACACCATCACCGGCATCAACAGCGCCGCCTTCCACGGCCTGTTCATCCACTACATCGTGGGGCTGTGGATCACGCCTGCCGGCTACGTGCTGATCTACTATTTCCTGCCGGCGAGCGTGCAGAACCCGGTCTACAGCCACAAGCTGTCGCTGGTGGGGTTCTGGTCGCTGGCGCTGTTCTATCCCTTCGTCGGCATCCACCATTACCTGTACAGCCCCATCGCCGACTGGGCCGAGACGCTGGCGATCATCACCTCGATGCTGCTGATCGTGCCGGTCTGGACGGTATTGCAGAATTTCTTCGGCACCATGATGGGCCGCTGGCACACCTTTACCCAGAACCTGACCGCCAAATTCCTGATCATGGGTTCGCTGATGTACCTCGCGGGCTGCTTCCAGGGCTCGACCGAGGCCCTGCGCGCGATCCAGCAGCCAACGCATTTCAGCGATTTCGTCATCTCGCACTCGCACCTGACGGTATTCGGCACCTTCGTGGTGTGGGCCATCGGCGGCACGGTCTACGTGATACCCAGGCTGGTGGCGCGGCCGCTATGGTCGGCGCGGCTCGGCAACTGGTCGTTCTGGCTGATCACCTTCGGCATCAGCCTGATGGGACTGGACCTGACCATGGCCGGCCTGCAGCAGGGCTACATGCTGATGGCGGGCGTGGAATGGCTGGACTCGCTGGTAGCCATCCGGCCCTACTGGCTGGTGCGCACGACTGCCGGCATCTCGATGGACATCGGCATGTCGCTGCTGGTCTACAACCTGATGCGCACCGTGATGGCGGCCGAGCCCGCCACGGCACCGAGCGCCACGGGCGCCGCACGCGGAGCGTCAACATGACCCCGCGCCGCCCCGATGGCCGCTATGGCCTGCGCTTCTATGCACTGATCGCGGGGTTCGGCTGCCTCTCGCTGGCCGCCTTCGTGCAGGGCGTGCTGCCGATGCTGGAGCCGCAGTCGCGCACCGACAAGGTCACCCAGGTGGTGCGCACCGACCTGGGCGAACTGAAATGGACGGAAGCACGCGCCACCGACTACACGCCGCTGCAGTTGCGGGGCCGCGAGGTCTATACGCGCGAAGGCTGCTGGTACTGCCACTCGCAGTTCGTGCGCCCGGTCACCGGCGAGACCCGGCGCTGGGGCCCGGTCTCCCAGGCCGGCGAATACGCGTTTGACCTGCCGCACCTGTTCTCGACGCGGCGCATCGGCCCGGATCTCTCGCGCGTCGGCCTGAAGTTCAGCGATGCCTGGCACCTGGCGCACTTCTGGGATCCGCGCATGTTGTCGCCCGACTCGATCATGCCGCGCTTCACCGCGCTGTTCTCCGAGCCGCACACCGCACGGCTGGTGACCGACCAGCAGGGGCGCCGCACCGTCGAGAACACGCCCGCGACCCGGCAGCTGTTCGATTTCGGCAGCAGCAAGACCATCACGCTGACGCCCAACCAGGCCGGCCTGCTCTATGTCCCGGAGCGGGGGAAGTACCCCGTGATCCTGACCCCCAACAAGGAATTCACAGGCGAGACCGTGATCCTGATCGCCGACACGGAAGACCTGCGCGCGCTGGTGGCCTACCTGCAAAAGCTGGGCACCAACCGCGGCAAGTGGCGCGACCGCTTCGAGCCGCAGCAGATGGAGGCCTCGCAGACGAGCATCCCGCGTTCGGAGGAGTGGATCGCGCACGGCAAGAACGTGTATGAGCGTCGCTGCCTGGGCTGCCATGGCGTCAAGGGCGATGGCAACGGACCGGCCGCCGCGTTCATGCAGAAGGACCGCCCGCGCAATTTCACGCTGGGCGTGTTCAAGTTCCGCCTCACGCCGTCGGGCTCCATGCCGGATGACGGCGACCTGCTGCGCACCATCACGCGCGGCGTGCGCGGCACCGCGATGCCGAGCTGGCACGAACTTCCGGAAAAAGACCGGCTGGCGGTGATCCAGTACATCAAGTACGTACTGGCGGCCGACCGCAGCAATCCCGACAAGCCCTACTTCTACTTCCTCGAAGAGCCGCCGCTCGCGCCGATCTTTATCGGCGTGCCGCCCAAGCCCTCGGCCGAAATGATCCAGCGCGGCAAGCAGGCCTGGGACCGCGCCAAATGCTGGGAATGCCACGGGCGCACCGGCAAGGGCGATGGCGAAAAGGCGGCCGGACTCGAGGACGATTTCGGCTTCCCGATCCCGCCGGCCAACCTGACCACCGGGCAGTTCAAGTCCGGGGCATCGGTGAAGGACATCTTCCGCACCATGAGCACGGGGCTGTCCGGCACGCCGATGCCGTCGTTCAGCGACACGGTGTCCGAAGACGATCGCTGGGCGTTGGCCTACTTTGTCCTGTCGCTGTCGGCCTACACCGATCCCCTGACCGGCCAGCCGCTGCCGATCCCGCCCGGGCAGAAAGCCGCGCTGAACGACCCCGGCCTGCGCGCCGACGAATCGCGCCACGCCTATCGCGCGCCGGCGGCGGGCCAACCGGGACAGCCCGGCCAGCCAAGCACCTATGCCGGCGAGGCGTGGGCCAGGCGGCATGGTTTCGCATTTGCCGACGAGCGCTAGCCAGAGGGAACGAGCATGGCCGAACTCACCTTGCTGCAATTCGTGGTGGCCTTCTTCATGAGCCTCGGCGCGGTCTGCGTGTTTATCTGGGCCGTGCTGTCGGGGCTGTTCGAAGACGTCGAAGCCATCAAGTACAAGGCCTACCGGGCCGAAGTCAAGGACGACGAAGCGGAGGCATCCGGCCATGAATGATGAACGCGACAGCCCGCCCGCCGTGCCGGAAGAGCCGCATCACCGGCAGACCCAAGACTACGGCGGCGGCCATATCCAGGCGCGGCATGGCCGCATCAATGTGTGGCTGCTGGTGGTCTACCTGGTGTTGTTCGTCTGGGCGTTGTACTACGGCTATGCCTACTGGGGCGGGCTCGGGCCAGGGCTGGACCTGACGCGCTAAGCCAACCGCCCGCCGACCGTCCGCCATACCATCGGAGCCGACCATGATACCGAGACTGCTGCTCGCGCTGGCCCTGCTGAACCTGGCCTTCCTGTTCGGCGAACTCGCGCTGAACGTGCTCGGCCTGCAGTTCCTATAAGCGGAGCCGGTCATGACCCTTGCCGAAGCGATCGCCTTCTGGATCTTCGTCATCATGACGGTTGGCTTCTTTGCCTGGGTGGCCTACCTGGCGTTACGCAAGTAGCGGGAGAGGCCATGAGCGACCTGTGGCTGGTCTTCCTGGCAGGCGTCGCCGGCAGCATGCACTGCGCCGGCATGTGCGGCGGCTTTGCCTGCGGCCTGGGCCCCGCGCCCGGCGGACGCGTTGCCACCTTGCTGCGGCACCTGGGCTACAACCTGGGCCGCATCGGCAGCTATGCGTTCCTTGGCACGCTGGCCGGCTATCTCGGCATGCTGCTCGTCGGGCACTCCGGTGAAAGCAGCATGGCCAGCATGGTGCAGCGCGGGCTGGCCATCCTGTCCGGGCTGCTGATGCTGCTGATCGGGCTGAACCTGGCCGGGCTCATTGGCCGAGGCGGCCATGCGCTGGGCGGTGGGGGCGCGCAGTGGCTGGCGCAATCGCTGCGCACCTTGCTGCGCCGGCCCGGACCTGGCGCGCCGCTGGCATTTGGCGTGCTAAACGGCTTTCTCCCCTGCCCGCTGGTTTACGCCTTTGCCGCGCAGGCGGCGGCCAGCGGAACCGCACTGGGCGGCCTGCAGATCATGCTCGCGTTCGGGCTCGGCACCTTGCCCACCATGCTGGCGATGGGTGGCCTCGGGCTCTGGTGGCGCGCGCGGCATCGGCCTGCGGGCATCCCGGTGCAGCCCGTCATCGCCAGCTTCCTGCCTGCGCCTGCGGCGCGCCCGGGCTGGCGCATGCAGGGTGTGCGCGCCGCCGGCGCGTTCATCGTCCTGCTCGGCCTGATCACGCTCGCGCGCGGCGTGGTGCCGATGAGCGCCCACCTGCATTAGACAGGCCGCCTATGCCCATCGAAACCTCGCACGCCTGCAGTCACTGCCAGTTGCCGGTCGGACGGCTGGGCCAGCTGCGCGAGCTGGACGGTGAAGCGCACTGGTTCTGCTGCTATGGCTGCTGCCTGGCTTATCAGGTTCACCATGGCGAGCACGAGGAACCGCAGGCCGCCGCCGCGCTGATCCGGTTCGGCGTCGGCGGGTTTCTCGCCATGAACGTCATGTTGTTCAGCTGGCTGCTCTACGCCGATGCGTTTACCGGCGATGAAGCGTGGCTGCGTGGCCCGGTTCACTGGCTGCTGTGGGCGCTGGCGACGCCGCTGGTGCTGCTGCTCGGGCGGCCATTTGCCGAAGGCGCGTGGCAGGCCATGCGGCAGGGACGGCTGTCGACCGACACCCTGGTCTGCATCGGCGTGCTCGCCGCCTACTGCTACTCAGGTTGGCAGGTATCGCGCGGTTCGAGCCTGGTCTATTTCGACACCGCCGCCATGGTGCTGCTGCTGTTTACGCTGGGCCGCCTGCTTGAGGCGCAGGTGCGCGTACGCACCGCGCGCCGCCTCGCGCCGATGCTGGCGGCTGAACGCGCCGAGGCGCGCGTGGTCGAGGGCGGCACCGAAGGCTGGCGCGCCGTCGTCGACATCCGGCCGGGCGAACTGGTGCGGATACTGCCGGGCGAACGCGTGCCCGTCGACGGCATCGTCGTCGATGGCCGCTCGGAGTGCGACGAAGCCGTCCTGACCGGGCAGAGCGAGCCGCAGTTCAAGCCACCGGGGGCGCTGGTGCACGCCGGCAGCATCAACGGCAGCCGCCCGCTGCTGGTCCGTGCCACGGTGGCCGGCTCGCAGACCCGGTGGCAGCAGATCGGCCGGCAGGTGCGTGAAGCGCTGGTGCGCAAATCGCTGGCGGGCGACACCGTCGACCGCACCATTGCCGTGTTCATCCCGGGCGTGCTGGCGCTGGCCGCGGCCAGCGCGTGGTTCTGGGGCAGCCGGGCAGGCGCTCCGGCGCAGGTGGCGGACGCCGCGATGCTGGCCGGACTGGCCGTGCTGGTGGTCGCGTGCCCGTGCTCGCTGGGACTCGCAGCCCCCCTCACGCATGCGTTGGCGATCGGACTGGCTGCACAACGCGGCATTCTCGTGCGCGGCGGCGACGTGCTGGAACGGCTGGCACGGCTCAAGGGCATTGCCTTCGACAAGACCGGCACGCTGACGGCCGACACGCTGCACCCTGTCGGCATGCAGACAGCAGGCGCCAGCCATGCGGAAGTCCTGCGCGTGGCGGCTGCGCTGGCGCAGGCTTCGGACCATCCGGCGGCCCGCGCGATTGCCGCCATGGCCCGCGCCGCGGCATCGCCGCCCGTGGCCTCCAACGAAGTCGAGGCCAATGCCGGCGAGGGCCTGTGCGGTCGATTCGATGGCATGGACTGCGCGCTGGGATCGCCCGCGTTCCTCGGCACGCTCGGTTGGCACGTGCCACCTGCCCTGCTGGCTACGGCGCCACTGGGATGCACGCTGGTACTGGTTGGCTGGGAGGGCCAGGCGCACGGACTGATCGCGCTGCGCACGCTGCCGATGCCGCATGTTGGCGACGTGATCGGCGAGATGCAGCGCCAGGGCCTGGGCACGCTGCTGCTGAGCGGCGACAATCCGCACGCGGTGGCGGCACTGGCCGGCGATTTGCATATCGATGCGTGGCGGGCCAGGCTGCTGCCGCAGGACAAGGTGCTTGCCCTGCGCGACTGGGCTGCCGGCACAGGGCTGGTCGCCATGGTCGGCGATGGCCTTAACGACAGCCCGGTGCTGGCGGCTGCCTCCGTCGGCATCGCCGTGGGCAACGCCTCCGACCTGGCGCGCGAAAGCGCGGACGTCGTGCTGCCGCGCTCGGGCCTGGCCAGCCTGCCGTGGCTGTTGCAGCAGGCGCGCCAGGTACGCCGCACGGTCCGGGCCAACCTGGCCTGGGCCTTCGGCTACAACGCGATCGCGCTGGCGCTGGCCGCCGGCGGGCTGCTGCAACCGGTGCTCGCGGCGGTGCTGATGGCCGGTTCCAGCGTGCTCGTGGCGATGCGCTCGTGGCGTGCCAGCGCAACTGCCGAAGCGAATGCAGGCACTGCCGAGCGCGCAGGCGCCACGGCACCGGGCCATCCCGCTGCATTGCGATCCGGACAGGGAGTTTCACCATGAACCGATGGCTGGCCAGGCTGGCCGCGTGCCTTTTCGCCGTCGCACTGCCGGGCCTTGCGCCGGCCACGCACAACGAGACCCAGCACACCGACCTGTCGTCGCGCGGCTGGCCGGTGGGCGATTTCAGCCTCACCGACCAGAATGGCCGCGCATTTACCCAGGCGCAGCTGCAAGGCCGCTGGACCCTCGTGCTGCTGGGCGACACCCATTGCGGAGCACCGTGCGGCGCTGCGCTGACGGCGCTGACCGGGTTGTACCAGCGCATCAGCACGACGCAGAAGCTTGCCACCACGCAGGTGCTGTTCATCTCGCTGGACCCGCAGCGCGATACCCCGGACGCCCTGCGGCGCTACCTTGCCCCGTACGACGCCCGCTTCATGGGCGCCACCGGCAGCCCGCAGACGCTGGCGCGAATGATCGACGATCTCGGCGCCAGGCCGGGCGTGCCGCCTGCCGCCAACGCAGCCTATCCCGGGTCGCTGATCCTGGTCGGGCCGGATGCCACGGTACGCGGACAGTTCCTGCCGCCGTTCGACGTGCCGCTGCTGACTGCCGCCTATCTGAAAGCACGCGTGCGCAAGTGATTCATACGCCGCAAAGGCGACGGCTTAAGCTGCCAGCCCGGCGTCAGCCACTGCCGAAGCACGCGCCGGCCGGCTGCGGTGCACCAGCCCCGACAGGGCGCCGGCAGCGATGATGCACAGCCCGCCGGCCGCTTCCTTCCAGCTCAGCACCTCGGTCGCCAGCCACCACGCCGATACCGCCGCGATCACGACCTCGAACAGCATCAGCAGCGACACCCGGTTGGCCGGCAGCCGCTGCAGGCCGTATTGCACCACCGAGTTGCTGACCACCAGCACCGCGGCCAGGCCCAGCACCAGCATGGCGACGCTGACCTGCGCGCCCGGCACGATCGCCACCGAGGTACCGTCAAGCAACAGTGCCGCCGGCACGCCGATCACGGTGCAGCCGAGGTACACCACCACGGTACGCACGCGCGCATCCATGTCGGGAAAGCGCTGGCCGGCCCGGCGCGACAGCACGTTGTTGACGGCAAAGCCAATGCCGCCGATCAGCCCCGACCATTCCGCGGCGTTGCCCGGCAGCGGCACGCCGACTTCGGGCGTCCACAGCATCAGCCCGGCGCCAAACAGGGCCAGCGCCACCAGGCCCAGCCCCGCCGGCGAGAGCCGCTCGCCCAGGAACAGCCGGGCGAACAGCGCGGTCCAGACTGGCGTCAGGTAGAACAGGAGCAGCACGCGCATGACATGGCCGTTGACGCTGCCCCAGACAAAGCCGGCGTTGGTCACGCCGGCTGCCAGCCCGACCGCGACAAAGAGCCAGTGCGGGCGCAGCCCGGCCAGCTGGCGGCGGAATGCCAGCAGCGACAGCACCGCGGCGACCGCGCTGACCAGCGCGGCGGCGTGCATGCCACCCAGCCCCCAGCCGGCCAGCACGCGGTACGGAAACCAGGCGATGCCCCAGACCGAGGCCCCCAGCAGGATGGAAAGAGACGCCTTGACCGCATGGCGGTCGGCCGGCGCAGCCTGCGCCGTAATGGGTGTAATGGTTTTCGTGCTCATGAAGGGAATTCTGTTTGAGGCGAGCCGGCGCCTGCTGCCGTAATGCGGAGACGGGCGAGCAGACAAGTCCGGACGGCGCCGGCGGCATCACTGCGAAGTGATTCCCGCCATCCGCGCCCCGGCCGGCCGCGCGGGCGGCTCCGGTGCACGGTAACCCGCGCCGTTCCTCTATAATGCGTCGTTTTAACCGGCCCCGACTGCTACCGTGAATCCGCGCCTCGACCTGCTCCAGCCCTACCCGTTCGAGAAACTGCGGGTACTCTTTTCGCAGGTGACGCCTGCGGCGGACAAGCCGGCGATCAGCTTCGGCATCGGCGAACCCAAGCACCCGACGCCCGAATTCATCAAGCAAGCGCTGGCCGAGTCGCTTTCGGGG
This sequence comes from Cupriavidus sp. IK-TO18, assembly GCF_015549295.1. NCBI lineage: Bacteria > Pseudomonadati > Pseudomonadota > Betaproteobacteria > Burkholderiales > Burkholderiaceae > Cupriavidus > Cupriavidus sp. IK-TO18. Next base: position 307,044 of record NZ_JADGMP010000007.1, on the reverse strand, counting down.
CTGGCGAATTATCCCACCACCGCTGGTTCCGATGCACTCCGACAGTGCATCGCCGGCTGGCTGGAACGCCGCTACGGGCTGCCCAAGGTCAATGCCGCCACCGAGGTGCTGCCGGTGACCGGCTCGCGCGAGGCACTGTTCGCCTTCGCCCAGACCGTGGTCGATGGCACCCGGCCGGGCGCGCTGGTGATGTGCCCGAACCCGTTCTACCAGATCTATGAAGGCGGCGCGCTGCTGGCCGGCGCCACGCCCGTGTTCGCCAACAGCGACCCGGCGCGCAACTTCGCCCCGGCGTTCGGCCGTATTAGCGACGACGTCTGGAAGAAGGTCCAGCTGCTGTTCGTCTGCACCCCGGGCAACCCGACCGGCGCCGTGCTGTCGCTGGATGACTGGCAGCAGCTGTTCGCGCTGTCGGACCGCTACGGCTTCGTGATCGCGTCGGACGAGTGCTACTCGGAGATCTATTTCGACGAAGGCCGCGCGCCGCTGGGTGCACTGGAAGCCGCGCACAGGCTTGGCCGGAGCTTCGAGCGATTGGTGATGTTCTCCAGCCTGTCCAAGCGCTCCAACGTGCCGGGGCTGCGCTCCGGCTTTGTCGCCGGCGACGCCGCGCTGCTGAAGAAATTCCTGCTATACCGTACCTACCACGGCGGCGCGATGAACCCGGCGGTGCAGAGCGCCAGCATCGCCGCCTGGAACGATGAGGGTCACGTGCGCGAGAACCGCGCGGCCTACGTGCGCAAGTTCAGCGAAGTGACGCCGATGCTGGCCGAGGTGCTGGATGTGGCGCTGCCCGACGCCGGCTTCTACCTGTGGGCCGATGTCTCGCGCACCGGCCTGAGCGATACCGAGTTCGCCGCGCGCCTGCTGGCCGGGCAGAACGTGACCGTGCTGCCCGGCAGCTACCTGGCGCGCGAAGCCGACGGCATCAACCCGGGTGCCAACCGCGTGCGCATGGCGCTGGTGGCTACGCCGGAGGAATGCCTCGAAGGCGCGCGCCGCATCGTCGAATTCTGCAAGTCGCTGGGCTGAGGCGCTGCCTCGCCCGCCGCATTGGCCAGACCCAAGCATCAATATTCAACCCTGAGAAAACGAACATGACGCAAGCACTGCAAGCCCTGATCGACCAGGCCTGGGAAGACCGCACCAGCCTGTCGCCCAAGTCCGCCCCCAACGATATCCGCGAAGCCGTTGCCAACGTCATCGCCCAGCTGGATGCCGGCACGCTGCGCGTGGCCGAGAAGCAAGGCAAGGACTGGATCGTCAACCAGTGGGTCAAGAAGGCCGTGCTGCTGTCGTTCCGCCTGGAAGACAACGCGCCGATGAGCGCCGGCGGCTTCGCCCAGTTCTACGACAAGGTGCCGACCAAGTTCGCCAACTGGAGCGGCGACGACTTCGCCAAGGCTGGCTTCCGCGTGGTGCCGCCCGCAGTGGCCCGCCGCGGTTCGTTCATCGCGAAGAACGCGGTGCTGATGCCGTCGTACGTCAACATCGGCGCCTATGTCGATGAGGGCACCATGGTCGACACGTGGGCCACCGTCGGTTCGTGCGCGCAGATCGGCAAGAACGTGCACCTGTCGGGCGGCGTTGGCATCGGTGGCGTGCTGGAGCCGCTGCAGGCCAACCCGGTCATCATCGAAGACAACTGCTTCATCGGCGCCCGTTCGGAAGTCGTGGAAGGCGTGATCGTCGAAGAGAACTCGGTGATCTCGATGGGCGTGTACCTGGGCCAATCGACCAAGATCTACGACCGCGAAACCGGCGAGATCCACTATGGCCGCGTGCCGGCCGGTTCGGTGGTGGTGGCGGGCAACCTGCCGTCCAAGGATGGCAAGTACAGCCTGTACTGCGCCGTGATCGTGAAGAAGGTCGACGCGCAGACCCGCGCCAAGACCAGCCTGAACGACCTGCTGCGTGACTGATCGCGTCTGATCGGTCTGACCGCGCTGGCGCGGCCTCGCTGCGCCAGCCCGTCCCGGGGCCGGTCCCCGGGACCGCAATACCCGTGTTACCGCTGTTCCCGCTGTCACCTCCCGCCTGGCCAGGCTCAACATGCCTTCCCTCCGCAAGCGACTCATGGCCCTGGATCCCGCCACCGTCAGTACCGTGCTCTCCCTGTTGCCCACCATTCTCGAGCAGGCCAACAAGACCATCGAGAAGATCAAGAAAGGCAAGCGCAAGGACGATGCGCCGGAAGGCGCCGTGGCCGAGACGCGCGATCCCGCCGCCCGCATTGCCGAACTGGAAGCCGCCGCCGTGCAGCAGGCCGAAGCGGTCAAGCTGCTGGCCGAGCAGCACGCCATCACCATCGAAGCGCTGCGCAAGGAAGCCGCGCGGCTGGACCGCCGCCTGCGCCTGATGACCGCCGTTGCCATGGGTGGCGTGGCGCTCGGCCTGGGCAGCCTGGTGATTGCGCTGAACCTGCTGTTCCGCTGAGCCCGAATTCAACAAAGACCAAGCCATGACCGTCCTGCTCTACGGCATTCCCAACTGCGATACCGTCAAGAAAGCCCGCACCTGGCTGGACGCCAACGGCGTGGCCTACACCTTCCACGACTTCAAGAAGCAGGGCGTGGATGAAGCCATGCTGCGCGGCTGGCTCAGGCACGTGCCGCTGGCCACGCTGCTGAACCGCAAGGGCACCACGTATCGGGCGCTGTCGGATGCGGACAAGGCCCGCGCCGAGGAAGAAGCCGGCGCGATCGCGCTGATGCAGCAGAGCCCGTCGCTGATCAAGCGACCGGTGCTGGCCCATGCTGGCAAGGTGATGGTGGGTTTCTCCGCCGACCAGTACGCCAGCCAGTTCTGATTTCCCCCGATTCCCCTGCCGATTTCCCTGATTTTCGCCGCCGTCACATGACCGCCACCCTCGCCCTCACCGAAGACCTGATCCGCCGCCGCTCCGTCACGCCCGCCGACGAAGGCTGCCAGGCCATCCTGGAAACCCGCCTGAAGGCGCTTGGCTTCGACTGCGAAGCCATCGTCAGCGGTCCGGACGATTTCCGCGTGACCAACCTGTGGGCGGTCCGGCGCGGCACGCAGGGCACGGCGGGCAAGCTGCTGGTGTTCGCCGGCCATACCGACGTGGTGCCGACCGGCCCGCTGGAGCAGTGGCACTCCGACCCGTTCGAGCCGACCCATCGCGACGGCAAGCTGTACGGCCGCGGCGCGGCCGACATGAAGACCTCGATCGCCGGCTTCGTGGTGGCGGTGGAGGAATTCGTCAAGGCGCATCCCGCGCATGCCGGCTCGATCGGTTTCCTGATCACCAGCGACGAAGAGGGCCCGGCGCATGACGGCACCATCAAGGTCGTCGAAGCGCTGACCGCGCGCGGCGAGCGCCTGGACTACTGCGTGATCGGCGAGCCGACCTCGGTCAACGCGCTCGGCGACATGGTCAAGAACGGCCGCCGCGGCTCGCTGTCGGGCAAGCTGACGGTCAAGGGCATCCAGTGCCATATCGCCTACCCGCACCTGGGCCGCAACCCGATCCATGACGCCGCCCCGGCGCTGGCCGCACTCGCCGCCGAAGTCTGGGACGAAGGCAACGAGTACTTCCCGCCGACCAGCTGGCAGATGTCGAATATCCACGGCGGCACCGGCGCCACCAACGTGATCCCGGGCCACGTCACCATCGACTTCAATTTCCGCTTCTCGACCGCGAGCACGCCCGAAGGCCTGAAGGCGCGCGTGCATGCGATCCTGGATCACCACAGCCTCGAATACACGCTGGACTGGACCCTGGGCGGAGAGCCCTTCCTGACGCCGCGCGGCGACCTGTCCGACGCGCTGTCGTCCGCAATCAAGGCAGAAACCGGCTTCGACACCGAGCTGTCGACCACCGGCGGCACGTCCGACGGCCGCTTTATCGCCAAGATCTGCCCGCAGGTGATCGAGTTCGGCCCGCCCAATGCCAGCATCCACAAGATCGACGAGCACGTCGAGGTGCGCTTCATCGACCCGCTGAAGGATGTTTATCGCGGCGTGCTGGAACGCCTGATCGCCTGATTTTTTTCGCCGAAAGACACTGACATGGCAACACCCTCTCCCTTGCGCACCGTGCGCGACCTGCTGCGCCTCGCGGTCTCGCGCTTTACCGCCGCGCGCCTGTCCTTCGGCCACGGCAGCGCCAACGCCTATGACGAGGCGGCCTACCTGGTGCTGCACACGCTGAACCTGCCGCTCGACACGCTCGACCCGTTCCTCGACGCGCGCCTGCTGCCCGAGGAAATCGACGCCGTGCTGAAGGTGATCGACCGCCGCGTCAACGAGCGCGTGCCGGCCGCGTACATCACGCACGAAGCCTATATGCATGGCCTGCGCTTCTACGTGGACTCGCGCGTGATCGTGCCGCGCAGCTTTATCGGCGAACTGCTGCAGGAAGGGCTGGAGCCGTGGGTCGGCGAGACCGGACAGATCGGCCCGGTGCTGGAGCTGTGCACCGGCTCGGGCTGCCTGCCGATCCTGGCCGCGCACGTGTGGCCGAATGCGAAGATCGATACCGTCGACATCTCGCCCGATGCGCTGGCCGTGGCGCGCCGCAACGTCGCCGACTACAAGATGGACGACCGCATCCGTCTCTACGAAGGCGACCTGTACGCGCCGCTGCCGCATGGCGCGACCTACGACGTGATCCTGACCAACCCGCCGTACGTCAACGAGGCCTCGATGCAGGCACTGCCGGCGGAATACCAGGCCGAGCCGCGCATCGCGCTGGCCGGCGGTGACGATGGCATGGACGTGGTGCGGCGGATCATCGCCGGGGCCAAGGCGCGGCTGAATCCCGGTGGCGTGCTGGTGGTCGAAATCGGCAACGAGCATGCCAATGTGGAGGCCGCCTTCCCTGACCTGGAAATCGTCTGGCTGCCGGTCAGCGCGGGCGAGGAGCAGGTGTTCTTGCTGACATACGACGCGCTGCCGGGGTAAATCAGCTCACCAAATGTGTGCTCCCTCTCCCGCAAGTGGGAGAGGGAGCACACATTCGGCACGGGACACCCGCGCAATCTGGGCGAACACCGGCCACCCGTTGATCAGGCAACGCGCGCAGGCTCTACACTCGCTGCAGATATTGCGCCACTGACGCCGTGACCGCCAGCAACTCCCCCCTCCCCGGGTCCCCACCCGGTGCCAACGCCCTGCCCGCCCGGGCCGCAACCACGCACGCCGTGCGCGGCATTGCCATCCTGACCTTCGCGTTCGCGCTCAGCCAGTTTTTCCGCTCCTGCCTGGCAGTGATGGCGCCGGAGCTGCAGCACGATTTCGGCCTGTCGCCGGCGGGGTACGGCGCACTCTCTTCGTCGTTCTTCCTGGCCTTCGCCGTGGCGCAGATCCCCGTGGGCATTGCGTTCGACCGCTACGGTGTCGGCCGCCCGACCGCGCTGCTGCTGGCCGTGGGCGCGCTGTCGTCGATCGTATTCGTGCTGGCGCCCAACGGCACCGCAGCCACGCTGGCGCAGGTGGGGCTGGGGCTGGCGTGCGCGCCCGTGTTCATGGGCCTGCTGCATTTCGCCTCGGAACAGCTCTCGGAGCGCGATTACACCCGCGTGGTCAGCCGCTCCAACGCCACCGGCATGATCGGCTCGCTGTGCGCGACCGCGCCGCTGGGCTGGGCCATCTCGCTGATCGGCTGGCGGCCGTCGATGGCGGTATCGGCGCTGGGCATGGTTGCGGCCTGCTATGGCGTGTGGCGCTTCGTGCGCGACCATGGCCATGCCGAGGCCCGCGGCGCCTCGTGGCCGGCGATGCTGTCGGAAAGCACGCAGCTGCTGAAACTGGCGCCGCTGTGGACGCTGATCCCGCTGTGCGTGGCCATGGCCGCCGGCACCGCCTTCCGCAATGCCTGGAGCGGGCCCTACCTGGCCGAGGTATTCGGCCTGGGCTCGGCACCGCGCGGCGTGGCGCTGACGCTGCTGAGCCTGGCCGGCTTCCTGACGGCATTCCTGCTGCCGGTGCTGGTCCGCCGCAGCACGCTCAAGACCGCCATCGCCGGCTGGTCCTGCTTTGCCATGTCGGGGGCAATCCTGCTGGCGCTGTGGCCGGACACCGGCATCGGCTACGCCGTGGCGATGATGGCACTGCTGTCGACCATTGGCATGCTGCATCCGCTGGTAATGGCGCAGGGCCGCGGCCTGATCCCGCCATCGCAGCGCGGGCGCGGGCTGGGGCTGCTCAATACCTTCGTGTTCCTCGGCTCGGCGCTGACATCGTGGGCGTTCGGGCTGATCGCCAATGCGGGGCATGTGCGGCAATGGCCGGTGGCATCGACTTATGCGGCGATCTTTGTGTCCGCGGCGGTGCTGGTCGCGGTGTCGCTGATCCCGTATTTCTTCAGTCCGCCGCATCCGACCAACTGAGCGCCATGTCGGACGGCGTCCTTGATGCAGCCGCGCGGCGTGCGGATCACCAGGACGATCGCCCCGGGCTTCGCCTACAAAAAGCCAGACTTATCAATTTAAGAATTCCGCTGCCGCGCATCCCGCTTTACCGTTTGTGACACCGGCGTCCCAGCCCGCAACATGGGACGGCGGCCGCGCCCGCGGCCGCACAACAAGGAGACACATCGATGGCATCATCCCTGCGCCCCGTCCGGGGCCGCCGTGCATGGCTCGTGCAAGGCCTGGCCGGCATGCTGGCCGCCGGCTCGCTGGCCGTGCCGTTCACCGCCGGCGCCGAGACCTGGCCCGCGCGACCGATCCAGCTGCTGATCCCCTACCCGCCCGGCGGCAGCGCCGACCTGCTGGCGCGCCCGGTGGCCGCCAGGCTGCAGGAAAAGCTGGGCCAGCCGGTGGTGCTCGACTACCGGCCCGGCGCCGGCGGCACCATCGCCACGCAGGCGCTGGCGCGCGCCAAGCCGGACGGGTACACGCTGATCATGGTCCTGGCCGCGCATGCCATCAATGCCAGCCTCTATCCCAAGCTGCCGTACGACACCCGCAAGGACTTCGCGCCGGTGTCGCTGGTGGCCAACCTGCCGATGATCCTGGCCGGCAGCTCGTCGCTGCGCGCGAACAACGTGCAGGAGCTGATCGCGGAGGCCAGGGCCAACCCCGGCAAGCTGACCTTTGCTTCGGCCGGCAACGGCAACACCGGGCACCTGGCGGGCGAGTTGTTCGATTCCGTCGCGGGCATCAAGATGACCCATGTCCCGTACAAGGGCAGCGCCCAGGTGGTGACGGCGATGCTGTCGGGCGAGGTCCAGCTGACCTTCGACAGCATCTCCACCACGCTGCCGCACGTGAAGAGCGGCAAGCTGCGCGCGCTGGCGGTGACCGGCAGCCAGCGCGCCGCGGTCGCGCCCGACGTGCCGACGCTGGCCGAAGCCGGCGTGCCGGGCATCAGCATCACTGGCTGGTATGCGGTACTGGCGCCGGCCGGCACGCCGCAGCCGGTGGTCGACCGCCTCAGCACCGAGATCGCCACCGTGCTGCGCCAGCCCGAACTGAAGGCCTCGCTGGCAACCAATGGCTATGAACCGGTCGGCTCCACGCCGGCGGCGCTGCGCACGCATATCGATGCCGAGATCAACCGCTGGAGCAAAGTGGTAAAGGACTCCGGCGCGCAGATACAGTAACCGCTTCCCGGCGGGCGCCGCGATGCCGGCGCCCGCTCCGTTCTTGCGACATGAACTTGCCGACATGACCCAGACGCCCAACCAGCCCACGCAGCCCACCCAGCCCGCGCCGCTTGCCCGCCCCTTCACCACCATGTCCGTGCTCGTGCGCGAGCATGCCACCGAACGCCCCACGCAGCGCGCGCTGATGCATGACGGGCGCGTGCTCGACTATGCCGGGCTGGACGCCGCCATGGACCGCATCGCCGCGGCGCTGGCGCGCGACAACGTGCGCCCGGGCGAGGCCATCGCGATCTGCGCGAACTCGTCGATCGAATACGCCGCGGTCTATCTCGGCGCGGTGCGCGCGGGCGTGGTGGTGGCACCGCTGGCGCCATCGTCCACGGCGGAGAGCCTGGCCGGCATGGTCGCGGACTCCGGCGCGCGCATCCTCTTCACCGATGCCGCGGTCGCTGCCGCGTTGCAGCCGGTACGCGCGCAACTGGCGGGCACGCCCCTCGTCACGCTCGATGGCAGCGATGGCGGCCAGCCGTATGCGGACTGGCTCGCCCCCGCCGGCACGCCGGTGCAGGAGCCCGAGATCCGCGCGGAAATGCCGCTGAACATCATCTATTCGTCCGGCACCACCGGCAAGCCCAAGGGCATCGTGCAGTCGCACGGCATGCGCTGGGCGCACGTGTCGCGCGGCGCGGCCACGGGCTACGGCACCGACGCCGTCACGCTGCTGTCGACGCCGCTGTACTCCAACACCACGCTGGCCAGCTTCTTCCCGACCATCGGCCTGGGCGGCACGGCGATCCTGATGGCCAAGTTCGATGCGGGCAAGTACCTGGCGCTGGCGCAGCAGCACCGCGTCACGCACACCATGCTGGTGCCGGTGCAGTACCAGCGCCTGCTGGCGCATCCGGACTTCGACCGCCACGACCTGTCGTCCTTCCGGCAGAAGTTCTGCACCAGCGCGCCGTTCAGCCCGGCGCTGAAGGCCGAGGTGCTGCGCCGCTGGCCCGGCGGGCTGACCGAGCTGTACGGCATGACCGAAGGCGGCGGCAGCTGCCTGCTGCACGCGCACCAGTTCCCCGACAAGCTGCACACGGTGGGCCGCCCTGCGCCGAACGCCGACATCCGCATCATCGACGACGAAGGCCGCGAGCTGCCGCCGGGCAGCACCGGCGAAGTGGTCGGCCGTTCGCCGGCGATGATGAACGGCTACCACAACCAGCCGGAAAAGACCGCCGAGACCGAATGGCACGATGCGCAGGGCAATCGCTTTATCCGCACCGGCGATATCGGCCGCTTCGATGAAGACGGCTTCCTGGTGCTGCTCGACCGCAAGAAGGACATGATCATCTCGGGCGGCTTCAATATCTATCCCAGCGATATCGAGGCGGTGGTGCGCGAGCACCCGGCGGTCGCCGAGGTGTCGGTGGTCGGCGTGCCGTCGGAGCGCTGGGGCGAGACGCCGGTGGGCTTCGTCGCGCTGCGCGCGGGCAGCGGCGCCACGGCGCAGGACGTGCTGGCCTGGGCCAACGAGCGGCTGGGCAAGACCCAGCGACTGGCCGAACTGCACGTGGTCGACAGCCTGCCGCGCAGTGCCATCGGCAAGGTGCTCAAGCGCGAATTGCGCGACCGGCTGACGCAGGCCTGAGCTCTCGATGCAAAGCATGCTGACGCGGTGCGCGCAGCACAATCGCAGAAAGTTTGCGAAGGTGCTTGCGCAATCGCGGGGGCATACCTATAATCTGCGGCTTCGCTAGGCTCGTAGCTCAGCTGGTTAGAGCACCACCTTGACATGGTGGGGGTCGTTGGTTCGAGTCCAATCGAGCCTACCAACGCACAAAGGAAACGGACGGTACGCAATCGCGCACCGTCCGTTTTTCTTTTTCCGCGCGGCAATGTCAGTCGCTGAGGGTCAGGCGCTGATGCCGAACTCCGCCAGCACCGCTTCGGTGTGCTGCCCCAGCGTGGGCGCATTGCCCTCGGGCCGCACCATGCCTGCCATCCCCGGCAGGTTGGCCCAGGGCACCTCGCCAATCCCCTCTAGCGCCAGGCGGCCGAAGACCCCTGCCTGCCGGCATTGCTCGCTCCCCAGGAAATCGCTGGCGTGGCTGACGCGGCCGAACAGCACGTCATGCTCGGTCAGCTGCGCTTCCCAGTGCGCGAGCGGCTGCGCGGCCACCGCCTGCGCCACGCGCCGGTTCAGTTCCGCCGCGCGCGGCAACCGGCCGGCACTGGTGCGCAGCGCGGCATCGCCGAGCCAGTCGTCAAAGCCCAGCAGGCGTGCCAGCCGCACGAACATCGCGTCGTTGAGCATGCTGATATAGAGCATGCCGTCCGTTGCGGCGAACAATCCCGTCGGCGCATTGGCCGCGGCCATTTCCGCGTCGTGAAACATGGCATCGTCCACCAGCAGGTACGACTGAAGCGCAGCGCTGGTCTCCAGCAGCGACAGCTTCACATGGCGCCCCTTGCCATGGCGCGCGGCCCTGAACAATGCCGCGCAGGCATGCTGGGCGGCATAGAGCCCGGTGCTGAGATCGATCAGGAAGAACGGGATACGGCGCGGCTGGCCCGCGCCGTCGCGGTTCAGGTGCATCAGTCCGCTGACCGCCTGCACGGTGGTATCGACCGCGGGCAGCGCCGCCATCGGGCCGGCATGGCCGTAGCCGGTGATCGACACATAGACCAGCGCCGGGTTGCGCGCCGCCAGCGCCTCGTAGCCCACGCCCATGCGCTCGGCCACGCCGGGGCGGAAGTTCTGGATCACCACGTCGGCACGTGCGGCCAGCCGTGCGATGGCGGCGCGGCCGCTGTCGGTGCGCGCATCCAGCAGCACGCTTTGCTTGCCGGCATTGCACGCGACCGCGATCGCGGTCTGGCCGGCGCGGATGCGGCCCATATTGCGCGACCAGTCGCCGCCCGGCGGTTCCACCTTGATCACGCGCGCGCCCTGCTGGCGCAGCACCAGCCCGCAATACGGCCCGGCGATCCCCTGGCTCAGGTCGAGCACCGTCAGGCCGTCGAGCAGCGCGGCGTCTTGTTCGGATTGCATCTGGTCCTTCCTCCGCGTTTCAGATATCCAGCATGACCTTGCCGATGGCGCGGCGCGACATCGTGGTGTCGACCGCCGCCAGCCAGTCGCGCAGCGGGAAGTGCTGCAGCACCGGCGGCGCCAGCTTGCCGCTCGCCACCGCCTGCATGATCTGTTCGACCACCTGCTGCACGCGCGGCGCGAAGCGCTGGCGCTCGTCGGTCAGTCCCCAGCCGATGTAGTAGCCGTAGTTGAAGCCGATCATCGACAGGTTCTTGACCAGCAGCAGGTTCGCAGGCACTTCCGGGATGCGGCCGCTGGCATAGCCGATCGACAGCAGCCGCGCGCCCGGTGCCGCGCAGCGCAGCGAGGCATCGAACAGGTCGCCGCCGACCGGATCGAACACCACGTCGGCCCCGCCCGCCGGGCACAGCGCCTTGACCGAGGCCGCCAGCGTGGCCGCATCGGCAGGCAGCGCGTGCGCCGCGCCGTTGGCCAGTGCCGCCTCGCGCTTGGCATCGGTGCTGGCGGTGGCAATCACGCGCGCGCCCATCAGCTTGCCCACCTGCACGGCAGCCGTGCCGAGCGCGCCGCTGGCGCCGTGCACCAGCATGGTCTCGCCGGGGTGCAACGCGGCGCGCCACGCCAGCGCGGCCCACACTGTGCCGTAGGTGACCGGCAACGCCGCGGCGTGCGCCAGTTCAAGCCCGTCCGGCACCGGATAGACCGTGTCGGCAGTCGTCACCACTTCTTCGGCAAAGCCGCCCCAGTCCAGCGCCGCCGCCACGCGCTGGCCCACGCGCAGCCGCGTCACGTCCGGCGCCACCTCCAGGATCTCGCCCGCCCCCTCGGTGCCCGGCGTGAACGGCAGCGGCGGCTTGCGCTGGTACTTGCCCGACACGAACAGGCTCAGCGCAAACCCGACGCCCGCATGCCGCACGCGGATGCGCACCTGCCCCCGCCCGAGCGGCCGGCGCGGGATGCGCTGCAGTTCGAGTTCGCTCCAGTGGCACCAGCGCGAGCAGACCAGCCCCAGGTAATCGTCCTCTTGCATCGTCAGTCCTGTCATTCCAGCGTAATGCCGACATCGCGGATGATGCGGCTCCATTTGTCGCGGTCGCTCTTCAGCACCGTGGCAAAGGCTTCCGGCGTGCCGCCGACCGGCACCAGGTTCAGGTCCTGCATTTTCTTTGCGATCTCCGGCATGCGCACGATGCGCGCCACTTCGCGCGACAGCGCCTCGACCCGCGCCTTCGGCACGCCCGCCGGGAACAGCAGGCCCATCCACGCATCCGGCTCGAAGCCCTTGTAGCCCGCCTCGCGGAAGGTCGGCACCCCGGGCAGCAGCGCCGAACGTTCAGCCCCGGCCATGGCCACCGGGATCAGCTTGCCGCCCTGCAGCAGCGCCATCGCCGTGCCCACCGGCACAAAGCCGATCTTCACATGCCCGGCGGCCAGGTCCGTGACCAGCGGCACACCGCCCTTGTAGGCCACGTGATCCATCTGCAGCCCGGCCTCGCGCTTGAACAGTTCGCCCAGGATATGGCCAGTGGTGCCGGCACCGTACGAGCCGTACGGGTACTTGTTGGGATTGGCCTTGACCAGCGCCACCAGCTCCGGCAGCGTGCGCGCCGGGAAATCCGGCGACACGGCGAGGATGGTCGACGAGATCGCGACCTCGCTGACCGGCGTGAAATCGGTGATCGGGTCATAGCCGATGCGCGGGTACAGCGACGGGTTCTGCACGTGCGCGGTGAAGGTCAGCAGCGCGGTATAGCCGTCCTTCGCGGCGCGCGCGACGTGCTTGGTGCCGGTGGTGGTGCCCGCGCCCGGCTTGTTGTCGACGATGACCGGCTGGCCCCAGGTCCTGGTCAGCTCCTGGCCAATCAGCCGCGCCACGGCATCGTTCACATTGCCGGCCACGGACGGCACGACGATGGTCAGCGGCCGCGACGGATAGGGATCGGCATCGGGTGCATCGGCCGCGTGCGCAGAGACTGCGAACGTGGCCAGCACGATGGCGGGCATGGCGGCGCGCAGCCGCGAGCGAAGAGTCGGCATGGTCGGTGTCTCCTGTCGTGGCTCCCTTCTGTGATACTCGCCAGCCGCTGGCGATGCGAGGGATGCCAGCGCAGTCTAGGGCACCAGCGCGGCACGATCGATTCCTGCGCGGCACAGTTCGAGTCCTGCCAGGCATGGCGCAGTGCGTCAATGCCGCGGCGCGGCCCCCTCGCCGCGCTACAATGGCCGGCACTCTCCGCACGCTGCCAGGCCGGCACCTATCCCATGCGATTCGAGGATCTAGAAGCCTTCCTGGTAGTCAGCGAACACGGCAACCTGCATCGCGCGGCCGACACGCTCGGCATGACCCAGTCCGGCCTGTCCAAGACGCTGGCGCGGCTGGAGGCCGAGGCCGGCATGCCGCTGTTCGAGCGCACTCCGCGCGGGCTGGTGCCGACCAGCGTCGGCAAGACGCTGCTGGCCCATGCGCGCAAGATTTCGCTGGCGGCGACCGACCTGCGCAACGAACTGGCCGAGCAACGCCTGGCGCGCGCCGGCACCGTGCGGCTCGGCGCCATCCCGTACCTGGTGCCGTCGCTGCTGTCGCCGCTGCTGGCGCAGTTCTTCGTCAGCCGCCCGCTGGCGGTGTTCTCGATCGAGACACACCTGAGCGCGCGCCTGATGGCGGTGCTGCAGAACGGTGACGCGGACCTGATCCTGGCCGCGCGCCCGGCCAGCGTGCCTGAGGACATCGACTGGCTGCCACTGGGGCCGCTGACCATGCAGATCGTCTGCCGCGCGGCGCATCCGCGCCGCGACAGCTTCCGTACGCTGGCCGACCTGACCGAAGAGCGCTGGGCCGTGCCGGCCAGTTCGCTGTACCTGCGCCAGTGGCTGGAAGAACGATTCACCTCGGTGGGCCTGCCGCCGCCGCGCGTCGCGGTGGAAAGCACTGCCTCGCCGGTCGCGTTCGGCGAGTTGCTGCGGCACTCGGACCTGCTCGGCATCATGCCGCCGCGCATCCTGAAGCAGGCCGAGGGACAGGGATTGCAGGCGATCGCCGGGCCGGGCATGTCGTGGCAGCATGAACTGGCGGTGCTGTGGCGCGCCGGCGGCTACCTGTCGCCGATCTGCCAGGACTTCCGCGACGCGGTGGTCAAGTGGTGCGAGGAAATGGAGATCTGAAGGCGCGGCTCAGGGCACCCACCAGTAGCGGGTGATATGGAAGAACACCGGCGCGGCGAACACCACCGAGTCGAGCCGGTCGAGCATGCCGCCGTGGCCCTGGATCATGTGGCCCCAGTCCTTGATGCCGCGGTCGCGCTTGATCGCCGACATCACCAGCCCGCCCAGGAACCCCATCAGCGCGATCGCCAGCGCGATCAGCCCGGCCTGCCACGGCGTGAACGGCGTGATCCACCACAGCGCCGCGCCCAGTGCGGTGGCGCTGGCCACGCCGCCGACAAACCCTTCCACCGTCTTTGACGGCGACAGCAGCGGCGCGATCTTGCGCTTGCCGCACAGCTTGCCCCACACGTACTGCAGCACGTCGCTGCCCTGCACCACGATCACCAGGAAGGCGATCAGCAGCAGGTTGCGGCCCTCGAAGCCCGGGATCGGCAGCGTCAGCAGCGCCGGCACGTGCGAGATGCAGAACACGCAGATCATCACCGCCCACTGCACCCCGGCGCAGCGCTCCAGGAAGCGCGTGGTCTCGGACGACAGCGCCGCCAGGATCGGCAGGAACAGGAAGGCATAGACCGGGATCAGGATCGAGAACATGCCATACCAGCCGGTGTAGACCAGCACGTACTGCAGCGGCAGGAACACGAAGAAGGCGGCGGCGATGGCGCGATGGTCGCCGCGGCGCGTGGTGGTGATGGTGACGAACTCGCGCAGCGCGAAGAACGACAGCAGGAAGAACAGCACGATCACCGCGGTGCGGCCCAGCGCGAAGGCCGCCCCCATGACGCCGATCATCCACCACCAGGCATTGACGCGCTGCGCGAGGTTGTCGATCACCGCGTGCTGCCCGCCGCCGGCCACGCGCCAGCGCAGCAGCGCGGTCACGGTGGAGGCGAGCAGCAGCACCGCAAACAGGCCGCCGAACAGCAGCCAGGTTTCATGGCTCCAATGCAACGTTGGCGTGGTCGGCATGGTCATCAGTCCAGTTCGGGGGCTAGCGCGAGCAGGCCGTCGCGGCAGCGGGACAGGAAGCTCTCCTTGTCCTCGCCGTCGGCCACCAGCAGCGGCTGGCCGAAAGTCACGGTGCACAGCAGCGGCACCGGCACCACTTCGCCCTTGGGCATCACGCGGTTGAGGTTGTCGATCCAGACCGGCACGAACTCCACCGCCGGGCACGCGCGCGCCAGGTGGTAGATGCCGCTCTTGAACGGCAGCAGCCGTGCATCGGTGGTATTGCGCGTGCCCTCGGGGAACAGGATCAGCGAATCGCCGCCTTCCAGTGCGCCGCGCATCAGTGCCACCGGATCGCTGCCGGGATCACTGTGCGTGCGGTCGATCAGCAGCGCGCGGAATACGTCGCGGCCGATAAAGCGCCGCAGCGGCGAACAGTCCCAATAGTCGGCGCCGGCCACGGGCCGCGTGCCGGCGCGCAGGTCGGGCGGCAGGCAGCCCCAGATCAGCACGAAGTCGCCATGGCTGCTGTGGTTGGCAAAGTACACGCGTTGCACCGCGGCGGGAAAGCAGCCCTGCCAGTTGGCGCGCATGCCGGTCAGCAGGCGGGCGAAAGCGATGATGGCGCGCGCGGTGGCGCGGGCGATCCACATGGTGTTGTTTACCTCAGCAGCAAGATCAGCAGGGACAGGCACAGCTGGACTGCGGCCAGTGCCACGCTGGCGCGCACCAGCCGCATCGCGCCGCGCGCGCGTTCGGGCAGCGAACGGCCAGTGCGGCCGGGTGTGATCCAGCCCAGTCCGGTCAGCGCGCCGTCGAGTCCGGCCAGGTCCGCCTGGCCCTCGCGGTCGGCCGAAGCGGCCAGCGCATCGAACAGGTGCCGGTCGATCGCCACGCGCAGCAGCAGCCAGAGTTGGGCCGGTGCCACCAGCAACGGCAGTGCAGACAGTGCGGGGCCGGCAGACAGCCAGGCAGAAGCCAGCGCGAAGGCCAGTCCGGCCACGCCGATCCATAGCGCACCGGACAGCGCGCCGGTGACGGCGTGCGCGATCCAGGCCTCGGAGGAACCACTGTGTGCGGCGTCAGTGGCCATCGGCAGCCTCCGGGGTCGGATATTGGTCGAGCCACGCCTGCAGCGCCTCGGCGTGCTCGCGCCCCAGCACCACCGCGGGTCGGTGTGCACGTAATGCGGCCAGTGCCGCCGGGGCGCCGCGCAGTCCCTGCCGGCGCGCCATCCATGCAGCCGCCACCAGCGCGCTGCGCGAATAGCCCAGCGCACAGCTCACCAGTATCCGGCGCGCTTGCGCGTGCCACGCGTCGAGTTGCGCCACGGCCTGCTCCAGTTGCTGCGCGGTCGGCACGGTCAGGTCCAGCACCGGCACGCAGCGATAGGCCAGCCCCGGCTCGGTTGCGGCGCGCGGCAATTCGGCGCTCAGGTCCAGCACGGCGTCAGCGCCCAGTGCGCGCAGTTCGGCATCGGTCGGGAAGCGGCCGACCCAGACGCCGTCTGCGATGCGGCTGGCCTGCGGCGCGCGCCGCGTCCACCAGCGCGAATTCAGGAACGCGCCGAGCAGGTATGGCGCCAGCACCCAGCATGCCGCCTGCGCCATCGTGCCGTCGGCATGCTTCTGGAACCAGGCCGGCGCGGCCAGCGCGTAGATGCGGGCAACGCAGGCCAGCGCCAGCGCCGCCCACAGCAGCAGGAACGCCAGCGTCACGGAGGCTCCCACCGCCAGCACCGCGCACAGCAGTGCCACGACTGCGCCAATCCCATAGCGCCGCGAAAGCTGGCGCGTGCGCGCATCGGGCACTCCCATCGCAACGCCCGGCAGCCGCATCGGGAACAGGTAAACGCACAGCCAGCCGGCCAGCGCCCCGGTCGGCACGTCGATCACGTGGTGCTGCCACGTGGTCAGCACCGACACGCCGATCAGCGCGAACCAGCCATGGAGCAGCCAGCGCCAGCCGCCGCGCAGGTGCGCCGCGTACGCGACCCACAGGATCACCAGCAGGCTGATATGCAGCGACGGCGCCTGGTTGAACGGCAGGTCGAAGCCGCCCAGCAGCGCGAACAGCTGCCCCGGCAGCCCCTCCGCCTGCGGCCGCTCGAAGCTGAAGCGCAGCGGGAACGCGATAAAGCACGCCACCGAGACCAGCTGCGCCAGCACCAGCCGCCTGACGTGCACGACCAGCGCAGCGCGCGTGCGCCACAGGAAAAAGGAGATGCCGTACAGCAGATCGATCGACCAATACGGGATGATGGTCCACGGCAGGAACGGGATGCCGCGCTCCCAGCCGAAATAGACTGACGGCACCTGCGCGCGCTGGCTCGCAAGCCAGTTGGCAAAGCCGTAGCTGGAAAAGAAAAACGCGCCGGCCAGCGCCAGCAGCAGGCAGGCCAGCCGCCACGGACGTTCGCCGCAGGATGCCGCGGCAGCCGCCTCAGCCGCGCCAGCGGGCAGCGTGCTCATGCTGCGCGCCTGCGCGCCAGGCTGACGGTGAAGATGCCCCACGGGTCGATACGCTGGGTCACCTTGTCGAAGCCGGCGGCGCGCACCAGTTCTTCCATCTCGGCCTGCGAGCGGCGCCGCATCACCCACGCTGCGCCGCCGCGGTGGCTGGTCAGCGCGCGGGCGATGAATTCAAGCTGCGGATGCCAGGGCTGGCCGGTGTAGACCAGATAGCCGCCCGGCGGCAACGCGCGCGCCAGGCCTTCCAGCGAGCGGCGCACCATCGCGTTTTCCGGGAACAGCTCGTACAGGCCCGATACCACGGCCAGCGTCGGTGCCGGCGTCAGCGCGGCCAGGCCGTCGCCGTCGAAGGCATCGCCCTGTTCGAAGCGGGCAACTCCCTGCAGTCCCTTGGCCGCGATCAGCGCCCTGCCCTGGTCGACGTTGAGCTGGCTGTAGTCGCGCAGCAGGATCGATTCCACCGCGGCCGCACCGCCGTCCAGCGCGTCCAGCGCCTCCAGCACATAGCGACCGTGCCCGGCGGCGATGTCGACCATGCGCACCGGCATGCCGGCCGCATGCAGCCGCCGCACAGCCTGGGCGATCAGCGCTTCGGCGTGGACCTTGCGCTGGCGGATCCCGCGCCAGCCGATGGCGCCGAGGTATTGCTCGTCGGCCAGCCGGCCCAGTGGGCCGCGTCCCGACGGCGTATTGCGGTAAACGTAGTCGAGCGTCGAGCCCGAGTCGAAACCGGTCTCGTGCCCAAGCCGCACGCCGTCCGACAGCATCCCGCCGAGCTTCAGGCTGGCGCGCGCCGCGCGCCAGTACCACGCCGCCAGCCCGCCCGGCGCCGACGCCAGCCGGTCCGACTCCTCCCGGAACGGGCCGATCTGGTCGGCATCGAGCAGCGAGCGCGGCGCCGACGGCGTGTCGAACTCGCGCACGATAAATCGCCGCGCCGCGTCCACCGCCAGCTTGCGGTCGCGCTCGCCCAGCGTGTCGTGGAAGAACCCGTCCAGCACGATGCGTTCCTTGGTGCGCGCGCCCAGCCGCTCGTAGAAGCGGTCCTGCGGCCCGCGGTGCACCACCCAGTCCGCGCCGGAGATCAGCAGCTGCGTCGGCACCGTGATCGCGGCGGCATCGGCGACGATGCGCTCGGCGGTCTCGTACAGGTCGAGCAGGATATTGACCGCGATCGGCCGTGTGATCAGCGGGTCGGTGTCGTAGCTGGCGATGCGTTCGGGATCGTGCGTCAGGAACTTCGCCTTGACGTAGCTGTTGACAAAGAACCTGCCGCGCAGCCGGTGCATCAGCTTCAGCCCCGGCCGCGCGAACGGCACGTACAGCTTGACCTTGAACGCCGGCGAGGCCAGCACCAGCGCGCGGATCGGCGGCGCGTAATCGTGCACCCAGGTGGCGGCCAGCACTGCACCGACGCTTTGCGCGATGACCGCGGTGCGCTCCAGCGGGATGCCGTGCGCCTCGGCGATATGGTGGGTAAATGTCTGGATGTCGCGCACCGAGTCCGCCAGGCTGGGGCTGTAGCCACGCTCGCCTGGCGAGCGGCCGTGGCCGCGCGCGTCCCAGGCAAAGATGTCGTAGCCCGGCAGGTTCAGCTCGTCGGCCAGGTGGGCGACCCGGCCGGAATGCTCGTGGCCGCGGTGGAACAGCACCACGGCGCCGCGCGCCGGGCCCTCCACCGCCGGCCAGTGGCGGTAGAACAGCGCCTGGCCGTCATGGGTCTGGAAATGCCGCTCCTGCGGCTGGCGGATAGCGGCTCGGTCCATGGGCTCAGCCTGCGGTGCGGGCACGCGCCTCGGCAACGCCGCGGCGCACGCGATTGGTGATGGTGTACAGCGACAGCAAGGACAGCGCGAGCCACAGCCACGAAGCGGCACCGCCGAAACCCAGACCGAGCCCCGCCCACAGCGCGATGGCCCCGACCGCGAAGGCACGGTCGCTCTTGCCGAGCGGGCCGTCGTAGCGCCGGCTGGCGCCGGCAAGCGGGCCGACCAGGCCGGCGGCCTCGACCATCACCGCCAGCAGCGCAAAGGTGCCGACCTGCGCCAGCCCGAAGTCCGGCAGCGCCGCCAGCGGCAGGATCAGCGCCAGGTCCGAGACGATGTCACCGAGTTCGTTGAGGTAGGCACCGAGCGCGCTCTGCTGGCCGTGCTCGCGCGCGAGCATGCCGTCGATGGCATTGAGCGCCATGCGCAGGAACAGCCAGAGGGGAAACAGCAGGAACAGCGCCGGGCTCTCGCTCACCAGCATGCCGATGGCGGCCAGCACGCCGACCGCGAGGGAACCGGCGGCCGCGGCGACCGTGACCTGGTTGGCGGTGGCGCCGCGATCGGCCAGGTCCTGCACCACCGGGCGCAGCCATGCCTGGAACCTGGGCTTGAGTTCGTAGAGCGTCATCGCGCCGGCCTCCCGCCGAGCTGATGCCGGAAGCGGCGCCGCTGGCAGGCCGGGAACCCCTTCCGTCTTGTTCTTGTGGCGTTTCTTGTGGCGTTTCGTCGTGACTGCCCGGCCCGCGCTGACGCGACCCGCCAGCGGTGCCTTTGGCGGCACTCTACAGCCAAGTCCGAGACATTACCAGAAGCGGCTTACGCCCTGTAGTGAAGGATTTCGAATGCGCAGGCTGAGTGCCATCCGGCCGCGCTCTAGCCACGATCAAGCCGCGGCCAGCGTGCTGCGCACGGCGTCGGTCACCTGCGCCACCACGCCGTCGCGCCAGTCGTCGGCATCGCCGTAGAAGGCCTGCCACATCGCCCGGCGCACCAGCGCGCGCTGGTTCTCGTCCGCCTCGGGGTGCTGGTGCAGCCAGTGGTCGCCGCGCAGCGCGTCCAGCACCTCGCCCACCGGCAGCGTGCCGAACTCCAGCGCGATGCCGGCATAGTCGATCCCCGGCAGCGTCTGCGGCACCGCATGCCAGGCCAGCCCGGTCAGGTTGGCCGAGGTCGACGAGCCATCATAGATCGACGTCACCCGGCTGCCCCAGATCGCGCGCGTGCGCGTCAGCGACTCGGGCGTGTCCGGGCCCATGTGGATCGGCTCGCCGTAGCCCCACGGCCCCAGGCCGGTGTGCACGTCGATCCAGCGCAGCGCCCCGCGCCCGGCGCCGAAGCGCGCCAGGATGCGGCACAGCGTGTAGTTGCTCCAGGTCGCCTTGTTGCCGCCGAAGAACATGCCGTCCGGGTCCTGGTACTGGCCGCCGCTCAGCGCGGCCTGGTACCACGCCATGCCGCGCTCGGCGACGGTCTTCATCAGCTGCGCCTGGTCGGCGTCCGACGGCGGCCATTGCGCCGGCAGCAGCAGCGGCGCGATCTCCGCATAGGGCCCGTTGTGCGGCAGCGGCTGCGAGAAATCCATGAAGTTGCGGTTCAGGTCGACGTTGTCTTCGTTGACCCGGCGCAGGTGCGAGAAACCGTAGGGATTGATGGCATGGACCAGCAGCAGGCTGGTGCCGGCCGCGGCGCAATCGGCCAGCAGCGCGGTGTCGTTCAGCATCGCAATCTGCGCGCCGGAGCCGGCGAAGCCCTCGGCGCCATGGGTGCCGGACGTCACCATCAGGCACTGCCGCGCACCGGGCGCGCCCACCTGCGCCACGTCGATCGCCAGGTCCTCGCCGGCGCTGCCGCGGCGGGTCGGATGCGGGAACTGCGCCAGGTCGGCCCCGGCCGCGCGCGCGGCATCGAGGAATTTCTGGCGGGCTTCGGCGTAGCTGCGCGAAAAAGGGCTCATGGCGTCACCGGCGGATGGCGATGCTGGAGATTAGACGCCTTTTCCGCCGGTTCTGCCAGCCGTGGCTAGAACAGCGAGCCGTTCGGGTCGGCCGGCGCCGAGTGTGCCGGGACTGCCGGGCCGGCCGCTTCCGTCCCCGCGCCCCAGATGCCGGGCGAGGTGAAGGCCTGCGGATGCATCTCGATCCCTGCCGCGGCCAGCTGGCCGGCGGTCAGCACCAGGTGGCGCGCCAGCCAGTCGTGCAGGCCGCGCAGGAAGCGGATGTTGTCGACGCTGTTGGACGCGGCGATCAGGCGCTCCAGCTTGACGTGGGCGGTATAGACGTCGAGCAGGTTGGTGGCGCGCAGCCGCGGCGGCGTGCTGGGCGCACGCTCGATTGCCAGGATCCGGCGCACCTGCGCGGTGGCCACGTCGCCGGTGCGCAGGTATTGCTCGTAGACGGGGTCCAGCGCGGGAAAGCGCACGGTGGGCTGCACGCGAGGCACGGCGGCCACTTTTTCCATGCGCAGCACGAGGTAGCGGATGGCGGCCAGGCGCTCGGCCGCCGCGGTTTCCGCCGCGCCGCGCCGTCCGCCCCCTCCGCGCCGGGCGCCGGCGGGGACAGGATCGGGCAAGGCTGTGCGGGGCACCACGTCGCGCTCGGTGTAGTCCGGCACCTGCAGCAGCAACCCGGGATGCGCCACCGCGGCGCGGGCGCAGTCCTCGCCGAACGGGTACTCGTGCCCGGCGGCGTCGCGCAGGATATAGGCCTGCCCGTGCGGGAAACCGTGGTGCCGGCGGCTGTTGCCGCGCGCCTGGCAGCGGGTGTCCACGTCGACGAAGTCCTTGCGTACGGGGATCCAGCCCCCGTCGTGTGCCTGGGTCATGCGAATGCGTAGCGCCGGTTGGCTGGGTTGGCTGCGGACCCGCTATTGTCGCCGATCCGCGCGATCCGCACGATCCGCTGCCGAGCAGGCGCTACTTCAGCATGAACGACATCGCCGACAGGCAGTTGAGCATGCGCACGGCGGCCTGCACGGAATCGGCGTGGAAGCCCAGGGTCACGCCGTCCAGGCGCTCCAGCGTCGGCCACTGGCAAAACAGGTCGGCATGCGCCGGCGTCAGGGTCTGCAGCCGGGCACTCACCCGCGCGTCGGCCGGCGTGTCGAGCCGCAGGCATTGCGCCTGTGCCGCGGCGCGCACGCCGTCGGCCGCGGCCGCCTGGATCGCCTCGCGCGCCGCCGCCGGCGACAGCGTGGTGCCGCTGCCGAAGCCGCCGGCGCGCTTGGTCTCGGCAAAGCGCACCCACGGCATCAGCGGCCGGGTCTCGTGCACGAAGACATCGTCGCCGCTGGCCATCAGCACCGGCACGCCCAGCTCCCCGGCCATCGCGCCGTAGAGTCCCGCCTCGCCCAGTTCCATGCCGTTGAGCCAGACCCGGGCAAAGGCGCTGCTGTTGATGGTGTGCGCCAGCACGCCGCGGCTCTGCGCGCGGCCGTGGTAGCCGATCATCAGCACGCCGTCGGCGCCGTCCTCGATGCCGGCCATCATGCCGAGGTAGCGCGGCTTGCCGAGCACCAGCCGCGCGCGCGGGTCGAGCTGGTCTGGCAACAGGTTGCGGAAGCCGCCATGCGAGTCGTTGACCAGCACTTCGGTGGCGCCGCCGGCAAAGGCGCCGGCGACGGCGGCATTGGCCTCGGCGGTCATCCAGGCGCGGGCGCGTTCGTACTCGCCGTTGCCGGGGCGGGTCTGCTCGGCGTGGAAGACGCCGGCGACGCCTTCGATATCGGTGGAAATCAGGATCTTCATCAGGCCGACTGGCGCAGTTCTGGCATGGCCTCCAGCAAGGCGCGGCGGGCATGGCCGTCGCGGCCCTGCACCGTCGCCGCATGCCAGAGCGCATGGACGATGGCCTGCTCGACACTGTCCGCGGCGGCGCGGAACAGCGGGTCGAGCAGCGTTTCGTGGAGCATGGCGACCGATGGCATCGCACGGTCCGCCTGGTGCGGGACGGTATAGGCGGTCGAGAAGGCCAGCGCGATATCACCCGAGCCATGCCCGAACACCGACCCCGTGCGCGCCAGCCCCGCACCCGCGCGCAGCGACAGCCGGCGCAGCTGGCGCGCGTCCAGCGGCGCGTCGGTGGCCACGACCATGATGATCGAGCCCTTTTCAGGCTGTGCCCCAGCGTCGGGCTGCGCCAGCCGCTGCACCAGCTGCGGCCCGAGCAGCTTGCCCGCCAGCGTCAGCGATTCCGGCGTGCCGAAGTTGGCCAGCACCAGCGCGCCGACGCAATAGCCCGACGCGACGCACGACACCATGCGCGAGGCCGTGCCGATGCCGCCCTTGACGCCGAACGACGACATGCCGCGCCCGGCGCCGATCGCACCCTGCGCCACCTCCTGGCCGGCAGCGGCCAGCGCCGCGTCATAGTGGCTGCCGTCCACCACCATGCGCTGGATATCGTTCAGGTAGCCGTCATTGCATTCGAACACCAGCGGATTGATGGTCGGCCACGCGCGCCCGATCTCCGGGTTGGCGGCGACGGCGGCGCGGATCTGCGCCTGCGCCACGGCGCCGACCGAGAAGGTGTTGGTCAACGCGACCGGCGTCTCCAGCACGCCCAGTTCCTCCACCTGCACCAGCCCCACGCTCTTGCCGAAGCCGTTCAGCACGGTAGCCGCAGCGGGCACCTTGTCGCGATACACATCGCCGCCATGCGGGCGGATCACGGTGACGCCCGTTTGCACTGCATCCTGCGCCAGCGTGCAGTGGCCCACGGTCACGCCCGGCACGTCGGCGATGCTGTCGCGCGGTCCCGCCGGCAGATTGCCGATGCGCGGCACGCCCTGCGTCGATGTCTGCATGGCTTTAGCGGCGGTCGATCTTGGGATCCAGCGCGTCGCGCAGGCCGTCGCCAAGCAGGTTGAACGCGAGCACGGTCAGGAAGATCGCCAGGCTCGGGAAGATCGCCACGTGCGGCGCGGTCACCATGTCCGCGCGGGCCTCGTTCAGCATCGCGCCCCACTCCGGCGTGGGCGGCTGCGCGCCCAGCCCCAGGAACGACAGGCTGGCCGCGGTGATGATCGAGGTGCCGATCCGCATCGAGAAATACACCACGATCGACGACACCGTGCCCGGCAGGATATGGCGCATCAGGATGGTCCAGTCCGACGCGCCGATGCTGCGTGCGGCCTCGACGTAAGTCAGCCGCTTCAGCATCAGCGTATTGCCGCGCACCAGCCGCGCGAACGCCGGGATGCTGAAGATCGCCACGGCAAAGATCACGTTGGTCATGCCGTTGCCGAGGATGGCGACGATGCCGATCGCCAGCAGGATGCCCGGGAAGGCGAACAGCACGTCGGAGATCCGCATCACGATGCGGTCCCACCAGCCCTCGTAGTAGCCGGCCAGCAGGCCCAGCACGGTGCCGATCACCGCGCCGATGATCACCGACAGGAAACCCGCTGCCAGCGAGATGCGCGCCCCGGCCAGGATGCGGCTGAAGATATCGCGCCCGAGCGAATCGACGCCCATCCAGTGCGCAGCCGACGGGCCGGCGTTGAGCGCGTCGTAGTCAAAGAAATTCTCCGGGTCGTATGGCACGATATGCGGCGCCAGGACGGCGACCAGCACCAGCAGCAGCACGAACACGCCGGCGCCGAGCGCCAGGTGCTGCTTGCGGAATTTGCGCCAGAACTCGGTCCAGGGCGTGCGCACGGCCTCCGGCACCGGGGCCGTTGCGGGTGCCGCTTCGCTTGCGGCGGGCGTGGAAAGCTCAGTCATGCCGGCCTCACTTGTAGCGGATGGTGGGATTGATCACGGTGTAGAGCATGTCCACCACCAGGTTGATCAGGATGAATTCGAGCGAGAACAGCAGCACCTCGGCCTGGATCACCGGGTAGTCGCGCATCTCGACGGCATCGACCAGCAGGCGGCCGAGGCCGGGCCAGTTGAACACTTTCTCGACCACGATCGAGCCGCCCAGCAGGAAGCCGAACTGCAGGCCCATCATCGTCACCACCGGGATCATCGCGTTGCGCAGGCCATGCTTGGCCACCACCGCCGTCTCGCGCACGCCCTTGGCGCGGGCGGTGCGGATAAAGTCTTCCTGCAGCACCTCGACGAACGAGGCGCGGGTAAAGCGCGCCATCACCGCCGCCACCGCGGCGCCGAGCGTGATCGACGGCAGCACGTAGTGTTTCCAGGTGTCGGCGCCGATCGACGGCAGCCAGCCCAACTGCACGGAGAACACCTCCATCAGCAGCATGCCGAGCGCAAAGGCCGGGAAGGAGATGCCCGAGACCGCCAGCGTCATGCCCAGCCGGTCCGGCCAGCGGTTACGCCATACCGCCGAGCCGATGCCGATCACCATGCCGAACATCACCGCCCACGCCATCGACGCCACCGTCAGCAGCAGCGTGGGCATGAAGCGGTCGCCGATCTCTTCGCTCACCGGGCGCTTGGTGCGCAGCGAATTGCCGAACTCGCCGCGGATCGCATTGGAGAAAAAGTTGACGAACTGCTCGGGCAGCGGCCGGTCCAGGCCCAGGTCCTTGCGCACCAGCTCGACCGTAGCCGAGTCGGCCTCGGGGCCCGCCGCCAGCCGCGCGGGATCGCCCGGCAGCAGGTGGACGAACAGGAACACCAGCACTGCCACGATCAGCAGCGTGGGGATCACGCCCAGCACTCGTTTGAGGAAGTAGTTCAGCATTGCACACCATGAAGAAAGGCCGCAGGCCACCTGCCTGCGACCCCGCGACGCGGGCAGGCGGCCACCATCGGCTTACTGCTTTACTGCTAGGTTGGGTGGGTTGTGGCAGAGCGCGGCTTCGCGGTGCTGCAAGCGCCTGCCCTCACACCCCTCACTGCTTGATATCAATCTCATCAAAATTAAACGACCCGTCCGGCATCACATACGCCCCGGTCAGCCGCTTGCTGCGCGCGAACAGCACCTTCTCCGTCACCAGGAAGGCCCACGGCGCATCCTTCCAGATGCGTTCCTGGGCGTCCTTGTACAGGCGGGCCTTCTCGCTGCGGTCGGTGGTGCGCAGCGCGCCGGCGATATCCGCATCGACCTGGTCGTTCTTGTAGTAGGCGGTGTTCAGCAGCTTGGGCGGCATCGACTCGGAAGCCAGCAGCGGACGCAGCGCCCAGTCCGATTCACCGGTCGACGACGACCAGCCCACGTAGTAGATGCGCACGCCGGCGTCTTCCGGCTTCTGCACGCTCTCGACCTTTTCGACGCGCTGGCCCGCTTCCAGCGCCTGCACCTGCGCCTTGATGCCGACCTGCTGCAGCTGCTGCTGCACGAACTGGATCACCTTCTGCGCGGTGGTGTGGTTGTACGCCGACCACAGCGTGGTCTCGAAGCCGTTCGGGTAGCCGGCTTCCTTCAGCAGCGCGCGCGCCTTGGCCGGGTCATACGGCCACGGGCCCAGCTTCTCGGCAAAGTCCACGCCCGGGGGCACCACGCCTTCGGCCGGCACGGCATAGCCGGCGAACGCCACCTTGGCGAGTGCGTCCTTGTTGATGGCGTAGTTGATGGCCTGGCGCACCTTCGGGTCGTTGAACGGCTTGACCGTGGTATTCAGGCTCAGGTAGCGCTGGATGATCGACGGCGACGAGATCAGATCGACCTTGGCGCTGCTCTTCAGCACCGCGGCCTGCTCGAACGGGATGCTGAAGGCAAAGTCCGCCTCGCCGGTCTGCATGATGGCGGCGCGGGTGTTGTTGTCGACCACCGGCTTCCAGGTGATGGAATCGATCTTCGGGTAGCCGGTCTTCCAGTAGCCGGCGAACTTCTTGCCCTTCAGGTGATCGGGTTGCTTCCATTCGACGAACTCGAACGGGCCGGTGCCGACCGGATGGAAGGCAATTTCCTTGCCGTACTTCTGCAGCGCGGCCGGCGAGATCATCACCGCCGACGGATGCCCCAGCACGTTGATGAACGGCGAGAACGGCTCCTTCAGCGTGACCTTGACGGTATTGGCATCGACCACGTCGGTCTTGGCGACACGGTTGAACAGCGTATAGCGCTTGAGCTTGTTGGCCGGGTTGGTGACGCGGTCCAGGTTGGCCTTGACGGCGGCGGCATCGAAGGTAGTGCCGTCGTGGAACTTGATGCCCTTCTTCAGCTTGATGGTGTAGACCAGGCCATCCTTGCTGACGTCATAGCTGTCGGCCAGCACGTTGACCAGCTTCATGTCCTTGTCCATGCCGAACAGGCCCTGGTAGAAGGACTTGCTGGCTGCCTGCGACAGCGTGTCGTTGGCGTCGTACGGGTCCAGCGTGGTGAAGGTGGAATACACCGCCATCACCGCATCCTTGGCCGCGAAGGCCGGCGCGGCGGCCAGCATGCCGAGCGTGCCGGCGGCAAAGGCGCCGGCCATCCATCGGGGCGAAACCATACGTGCAGACATCGTCGATTCTCCTTGGTAGCTTCGTTATTTCCAGGACTTCAATAGGCGCCGCCGACGGCATGCCGGGCGACATAGTGGCCAAGCGCGCCGCTGCCGGCGACCTGCACCAGCGGCTGCACCACCGGCTCGTCGCCGACCGCGCGGATCGGGCTGGGAATCTCATCGTTCAGCGGCTCGCGCCGCAGGTGGCGCCGCGCCGGATCGGCGATCGGCACCGCCGACATCAGCTTGCGCGTGTACGGGTGCTGCGGGTTCTCGAAGATCGCGCGGCGCGGGCCGATCTCGACGATCTGGCCCAGGTACATCACCGCCACGCGGTGGCTGACGCGCTCGACCACCGCCATGTCGTGCGAGATAAACAGGAAGGCGATGCCCAGCTCGCGCTGCAGGTCGAGCATCAGGTTGACGATCTGCGCCTGGATCGACACGTCCAGCGCCGACACCGACTCGTCGGCCACCACCACCTTGGGGTTCAGCGCCAGCGCGCGCGCAATGCAGATGCGCTGGCGCTGGCCGCCGGAGAACTCGTGCGGATAGCGCGCCGCGTGCGACGGATCCAGCCCCACCTTGTCGAGCAGCCAGGCCACGCGCTGCTCGGCCTCCTTGCCGCTGGCCGCCTTGTGCACCAGCAGCGGCTCCATGATCGAATAGCCCACCGGCACGCGCGGATCGAGCGACGCGAACGGGTCCTGGAAGATGAACTGGATATTGCGGCGCAGCGTCTGCAGCGCCGGCCCTTCCAGCTTGCTGATGTTCTGGCCGTTGAACTCGATGGTGCCGCTCTGGCTTTCCACCAGGCGCAGCAGCGAACGCCCCGTGGTGGACTTGCCGCAGCCGGACTCGCCCACCAGTGCCAGCGTTTCGCCGGGGTAGAGATCGAAGCTGACCTTCTCCACCGCATGCACGCGGCGCGTGACACGGCCGAACAGGCCGCCGGGCACGTCGAAACGCGTGACCAGGTCCTGCACGCGCAGGATCGGCGCGATGCCGGGCTTGACCGTGTCCTGCGGCGCGGCCTGCTCCGCCCTGGCGCTGTCCAGCCGCAGCAGCGGGAACTTGGCCGGGAGGTCGGTGCCGCTCATGGCGCCCAGGCGCGGCACGGCCGACAGCAGTGCGCGCGTGTACGGATGCGCCGGCGCGCGGAACACGTCGTCGGAACTTCCCTCTTCCACCTTCTCGCCGCGGTACATCACCAGCACGCGATCGGCCACCTCGGCCACCACACCCATGTCGTGGGTGATGAAGACCACGCCCATGTGCATCTCGGCCTGCAGGCTGCGCACCAGTTGCAGGATCTCGGCCTGGATGGTCACGTCCAGCGCGGTAGTGGGCTCGTCGGCGATCAGCAGCGCCGGCTTGCATGACAGCGCCATCGCGATCATCACGCGCTGGCGCATGCCGCCGGAGAGCTGGTGCGGATAGCGCTCCAGCACGCGGCGCGCCTCGGGGATGCGCACCAGCTCCAGCATGCGCAGCGCTTCGGCGCGCGCCGCGGCGCGGCTCTTGCCCTGGTGCAGCCGGATCGATTCGGCGATCTGCTCGCCCACCGGGAACACCGGGTTGAGCGAGGTCATCGGCTCCTGGAAGATCATCGCCACGTCGGCGCCGCGCACGCTGCGCAGGGTCGCGTTATCCGCGCGCGCCAGGTCGATCACCTCGCCGCCGCGCCGGCGCAGCAGCATGCTGCCGCTGGCGATCTTGCCGCCGCCATGCTCGACCAGCCGCATCAGCGCCAGCGACGTGACCGACTTGCCCGAGCCCGACTCGCCCACCACCGCCAGCGTCTCGCCGCGGTCGACATGGAACGACAGGTTGCGCACGGCCTCGACGGTACGTTCGGACGTGGCAAAGCGCACGCTCAGGCCGTCGACCGAGACGACGCGCTCGGGCGGCAGGATGATGCCGGAGGCGGAAGCGCGCGATTGCGCAGGGGTAGTGGCCACTAGGTACTCCTTGTTTGCTGCGAGTGCTGAGACTTGCCGGTGCGGCGCGGGTCAGCCGTAGATCGAGACGCTGACGGCCTCGCCCACGCGGGCAAAGCCGCGGTACATGCCTTCGGTGTTGAACGGCAGCGTGACGTTGCCGTCGCGGTCTACCGCAATCAGGCCGCCGCGGCCTTCGATGGCGACCAGCTTTTCCATCACCACGCGCCGTGCCGATTCCTCCAGCGGCAGGCCGGCATAGCGCATCTGCGCCGAGACATCGTGAGCGGCCACGGTGCGGATAAACATCTCGCCGGTGCCGGTGGCCGACACCGCCACCACGTCGTCGGCATAGCAGCCCGCACCGATCACGGGGGTATCGCCGACGCGCCCCACCCGCTTGTTGGTCACGCCGCCGGTGGAAGTTGCCGCGGCGAGGTTGCCACGGCTGTCGCATGCCACCGCGCCGACGGTGCCGAACTTGCTGTCGGGGTCGATCGGGTCGGCCGGGTTGTTGCGTGCCGCCAGTGCGGCGGCATCATGGTCGAGCAGCGCCATGCCGGCGGTACCGCGGGCGCGCTGCCATTGCTCATGGCGTGCCTGCGTGAAGTAGTAGTCCTGCTCCACCAGCTCCAGCCCCTGGGCGGCGGCGAATTCTTCGGCGCCTGTGCCGGCAAACAGCACATGCTCGCTGTGGTCGAGCACCGCGCGCGCCGCCAGCACCGGATTGCGCAGCCGCGTGACGCAGGCGACCGCGCCGGCATCGCGGGTGGCGCCGTCCATCACGGCCGCGTCGAGTTCATAGGTGCCGGCGTGGGTCAGCACGGCGCCCTTGCCCGCGTTGAACAGCGGACATTCCTCCAGCAGGCGCACGGCTTCGGTCACCGCGTCGAGCGCGCTGCCGCCGTTGGCCAGGATGCGCTGGCCGGCCCGCAGCACGTGTTCCAGCGCTTCCGTGTATTCGCGTTCGCGCGCGGGATCCATCGCCTCGCGGGTGATGGTGCCGGCGCCGCCGTGGATGGCAATGACTGCTTGTTGCATGGGATAGCTCAGGGCTTCTTGAGGTTGGAGGCGCGGCGGCGCGTGGTGCCCGCCGCCTGCTCTTCGGTAGCCTGCGGCTCGGCTGGCCCGGCACGGCCGGCGCGGTCCGCGCCTGGCGCGCCATAGAGCCACGGCAGCAGGAATTCGGTCATTTCGGCGGCGGCCTTGACCGGCCGCTCGGCGCGATGCGCGACCGCGCCGCACAGCGCTTCGATCAGCGCCAGCACGGTCGCGTCGGAGTTGGCCGAGAGCCGGTTGGCGGCCTGCGCGTACAGCGCGATATCGGCCAGCGGCGCCAGCGGCGAGGTCGGCCCGTCGGTCAGCGCCAGCACCCGGCCGCCGTGCGCCTTGACGCGCTCCGCCAGTTCGATGCTGTCGGTCACATAGCGCGGGAAGGCAATCACGATCAGCAGGTCGCTCGGCTGCAGCTTGAACAGCTGGCGCGCCGCGTGCGAGGCGCCGCCGGCGCCGGCGACCGAGGTCACCATGCGGCAATGCATTTCCAGCCCGTGCTGCAGCAGGCCGGCCAGGAAGCCGCTGGCGCCGAAGCCCGCCACGTAGACGCGCTGCGCACCCAGGATCGCCGCGACCGCGCGCTCGCACGCCTGCGCGTCGATGCCGCGCCGGGTGGCTTCGGCATTGGCGGCCGCATCCTCGAGCGAGGCGGCGAACACTTCGGCCACGGTGGCGGGCCGCTCCAGTTCGCTGCGCAGCCGCTCGACCGGCGCCAGCGTGGCCTCAAAGCCGCGCACCAGCTCGGTACGGAATTGCGGATAGCCGTCGAAGCCCAGCGCCCGCGCGAAGCGGTTGGCGGTGGCCACCGACACGTCCACCGCCGCGGCAAACTCGTCGATGCGCATCGTGGCCGCGCGGAACAGGTTGGCCAGCACGTATTCCGCCATGCGGCGGTGCGCCGGCGTCAGCGTGGGCAGGCTGCGCGCGATGCGGTCGGAGATCGAATGGCCTTGGGTCATGTCGGGTCGGGACGGCATGCGCATGGGCGACGTTGCCGGTTACATCCTGAAAAACGAATGAAAATGAATTTACACGCAACCCACCCACAAAGAAAATAGAGTTTTCGCAGTTCGAGGGTAATCCCTAGGACCCGCCGCCATGCGGGGCACCGGGGCGGTGCGCAATGCCCTGGCATTTCTGGTGTTTCGCCATTCGCGGGCATGCCCCGCACCGGAAACGCTACAATGCCGGCCAGCGCCGCCAACCCGCCTTGGCCGGCTTTTCCGCGTAGTTGCCAGTACCCCGTTCAGAAGTTTCCCCGCACGTGATCCGAATCGACCAGCTTGTCCTCCAGCGCGGCACCAAGGTGCTGTTCGACCACACCAGCGTGACGCTCAACCCGGGCGAGCGCGTGGGCCTAGTCGGCGCCAACGGCAGCGGCAAGTCGACGCTGTTCGCGCTGCTGCGCGGCGAATTGCATCCGGACGGCGGGGATGTCAGCGTGCCGGCCCAATGGCGCGTGGCGCATGTGGCGCAGGAAACGCCGGCGGTCAGCCGCAGCGCGGTCGAGTACGTGATCGACGGCGACACCCGGCTGCGCGAGATCGAAGCCGCCATCACGGCCGCGCAGGCCAGCGGCGACGGCACCGCCGAAGGCGAAGCCCACGCCGCTTATGCCGACGCCGACGGCTACACCGCCCCCGCGCGCGCCGAGGCGCTGCTGCTCGGCCTCGGCTTTACGCTGCCCCAGGTCACGCAGCCGGTATCGTCGTTCTCCGGCGGCTGGCGCATGCGCCTGAACCTGGCGCAGGCGCTGATGTGCCCCTCCGACCTGCTGCTGCTCGACGAGCCGACCAACCACCTGGACCTGGACGCCATCGTCTGGCTGGAAGACTGGCTGGCGCGCTACCCAGGCACGCTGGTGATGATTTCGCACGACCGCGAATTCCTCGATGCGATCTGCAACGTCACCGTGCATATCGAGAACCAGCAGGTGCGCCGCTACGGCGGCAACTACACGCTGTTCGAGACCCTGCGGCTGCAGCAGATGGCGCAGCAACAGTCCGCCTATGTGCGCCAGCAGAAGGAAATCGCGCACCTGGAGTCGTTCATTACGCGTTTCAAGGCCAAGGCGACCAAGGCGCGCCAGGCGCAGAGCCGCGTCAAGGCGCTGGAGAAGATGGAGCGGCTCGCGCCGGTGCACGTCGCCGCCGGCTTTGCCTTTGAATTCCGCGAGCCCGACGCCGCGCCCAATCCGATGATGGTGCTCGACGGCGTCGATTGCGGCTACGCCGAGGCCGAGCCGCCGGTCACCATCCTGCACAACCTGGCGCTGTCGATCCAGAACGGCCAGCGCATCGGCCTGCTGGGCGCCAACGGCCAGGGCAAGTCGACGCTGGTCAAGACGCTGGCCGGCACGCAGGATCCGCTGACCGGCACGCTGCGCCTGGGCAAGGGCCTGCAGATCGGCTACTTCGCCCAGCACCAGCTCGAGACGCTGCGCGACCACGACTCGCCGCTGCAGCACCTCGCGCGGCTCGCGCCCGACGTGCGCGAGCAGGAGCTGCGCGACTTCCTCGGCAGCTTCAATTTCCGCGGCGACATGGCCACCTCGCCGATCGAGCCTTTCTCCGGCGGCGAAAAGGCGCGGCTGGCGCTGTCGCTGATCGTCTGGCAGAAGCCCAACCTGCTGCTGCTCGACGAACCGACCAACCACCTCGACCTCGATACCCGCGAGGCGTTGACCATGGCGCTGGCGCAGTTCGAAGGCACGCTGATCCTGGTCTCGCACGACCGCCACCTGCTGCGCGCCACCGCCGACCAGTTCATGCTGGTTGCCGACGGCACCATCAAGCCTTTCGACGGCGACCTGGACGACTACCGCGACTGGCTGCTGCAGCAGGCCGCCGCCAAGCGCAACGCCGCCGCGGCCGCGCACCTAGCAGAGAATGGCGGCGATGGCGCCGCCACGATCAACCGCAAGGACCAGCGCCGCGCCGAGGCCGACGAGCGCCAGCGCCTGTCGGCGCTGCGCAAGCCGCTGACGAAGGAGCTGGAGAAGGTCGAGAAGCGGATGGCAGTGCTGCAAACCGCCAAGGAGGAGATCGACCGATTCATGGCCGATGAATCGAGCTATGCCGAAGCCAGCAAGGCGAAGCTGATGGAGATGCTGAAGCGCCAGGGCGAGGTCAATGGCGAGCTGGAGACGCTGGAAGAGAAGTGGCTGGAGTTACAGGAGCAAATCGAGCAGATTGCGTGAGGAGCCCCTCAACGCCAACAGCGCCTGCATAGCCTTACACCCCTTGCGGACGCTGCCCTCTCCCGCGAAGTGGGAGAGGGCAGCAAACCCGCTGGACTTCAACCTTCCCGCAGTAAAAAAACGGCGCCTTAGCGCAGCGCCTTAGGCCGGTTTTTGTTTGCCCTTACCACTCAACGGAAATTCTTCTCCCGCCGGATCAACCCCACCGCCAGCGTCAGCGTCAGGATAAACAGCCAGATCAGCGACCACGCCGGCACCGACAGGCCCAGCACCGGCGGCAGCGGCGCCGCGCACAGGCCATCGGCGTAGAACACCTGCGGCAGCACCTTGGCGGTCGGCAGCGCGTTGACCCAGTTCTCCAGCGGATCGATGCCGCAGGTCGCCTTCGGGTTGAGCAACAGCGACACGTGATACACCGCCACGGCAATGCCGGCGATGCCGGACAGCATGCCCAGGCCCTGCCACAAAGAGCGCGTGTTCTGCGCCACCACGGCGAGCAGCGAGAAGATGCCGATGCCGATAAACGCAAAGCGCTGCATCACGCAAAGCGGACAGGGCTGGTAGCCCTTTTCAAACTGCAGGTAGAGCGCAACGCCGACCAGGCCGAAGGAAACCAGGGCGATCAGCAGGAAATAGGCGCGGGAATTGGCTTGCATAGCGGTGATAAATGGTGATCCGGGGTGATCCGGGGTGATCCGGCAAACGGGTGCCGTCAGGTGTGTTTAGTTCGGGGGCGCGGCATTGCTGCGCATTATTACCGATTTTTCCGCCCCCGCCTTGGACGCCACATCGGCTGCGCATCGCCTGCGCGAGTTTCCATAAGCAAGCCGCCGGCGCCCATGCCTCAGTCCAGGTGGCGCACCCGGTCGATTGCCTGCTCGATGCGCTCCACCGCGATCACTTCCAGGCCGTCGATCTTCTGCTTGGGCGCATTGGCCTTGGGGATCACGGCCAGCGTGAACCCCAGCTTGGCCGCTTCCTTCAGCCGTTCCTGGCCGCGCGGGCTGGGCCGGATTTCGCCGGCCAGGCCGACTTCGCCAAAGACCACCAGCCCGCGCGGCAGCGGCTTGTTGCGCAT
Source organism: Cupriavidus sp. IK-TO18 (assembly GCF_015549295.1). Classification (NCBI taxonomy): domain Bacteria; kingdom Pseudomonadati; phylum Pseudomonadota; class Betaproteobacteria; order Burkholderiales; family Burkholderiaceae; genus Cupriavidus; species Cupriavidus sp. IK-TO18. The sequence goes on along the minus strand of NZ_JADGMP010000007.1, from coordinate 272,459 downwards.
CGACGAATGGATCGACAGCAGCACCGCCAGGTCGGCGGCCGGCTCGGTGATCTTGACCCCGCCTACCGCGTTCAGGAACACATCCTGGTCGAAGCAGGCAATGCCCGCATGCCGGTGCAGCACCGCCAGCAGCAGCGCCAGCCGGTTCTGCTCCAGGCCCACCGCCAGCCGGCGCGGGTTGGGCACGTGGGCGGTGTCGACCAGCGCCTGGATCTCCACCAGCAGCGGGCGCGTGCCTTCCTGCGTCACCAGCACGCACGAGCCGGGCACGGTCTCTTCATGCTGCGACAGGAACAGCGCCGAGGGGTTGCTGATGCCACGCAGCCCGCGCTCGGTCATGGCGAACACGCCCAGCTCGTTGACCGCGCCGAAGCGGTTCTTGAAGGCGCGGATCAGCCGGTGCGAAGAATGCGTATCGCCCTCGAAGTACAGCACCGTGTCGACGATATGCTCCAGCACGCGCGGCCCGGCCAGGCTGCCTTCCTTGGTGACGTGGCCGACCAGGATGATGGTGATGCCGCTGCTCTTGGCGATGCGCGTGAGCTGCGCCGCGCACTCGCGCACCTGCGCGACCGAGCCCGGCGCCGACGTCAGCGCCTCCGAGTACAGCGTCTGGATCGAGTCGATCACCGCCACTTCCGGCTTCTCGGCTTCGAGCGTGGCCTGGATCTTCTCTAGCTGGATTTCGGCGAGCAGCCCCAGCGCCGGGCTTTCCACGCCCAGCCGCTGCGCGCGCAGGGCGATCTGCGCGCCCGATTCCTCGCCGCTGACATAGAGCACGCGGCGCTGCCCGGCCAGGTTGGCCAGCGCCTGCAGCAGCAGCGTGGACTTGCCGATACCGGGATCGCCGCCGATCAGCACCACGCCGCCCGCCACCAGTCCGCCGCCCAGCACGCGGTCGAACTCGTCGATGCCGCTGGAGAAGCGCGGCACGTCCGCGGCCTCGATCTCGGACAGCTTGCGCACCATGGCCGATGCCGCCAGCGGCTGGAAGCGCTTGGACGCGGCCGTCTCGGCCACCGTTTCCACCAGCGTGTTCCATTGCTGGCAATGCGGGCACTGGCCGGCCCAGCGCGGCGCGGTGCCGCCGCATTCGGTACAGGTGTAGACGGTCTTGGTCTTGGCCAACGGAAAATCCTTGCGGGAAAGAACAGGCCGGGCGCAGAAGTGGCCCGGCCCTCACACTAGCCGGCGGCAGGCGCTGCCGCCAGCTCTCGTTTGCAACCTCTCGTTTGCAACCTTCTACACCACGGCCGGCGCGGCGCTGTCGGATGCCGTGATGGTTGCCACCGTGGTCGGCACGCGCGGCGCCAGCGCGCACATCAGCTCGTAGCCGACCGTGCCGCTGGCCTGTGCCACCTCGTCGATCGGCAGGCCCTGGCCCCACAGCGTCACCGGGCTGCCGACCCGCGCCTTCGGGCACGGCGTCAGGTCCACGCACAGCATGTCCATCGAGACACGGCCGACCAGTTCCGTACGCACGCCGTCGACCAGCACCGGCGCGCGCTGCGCGCCCCAGCCGGAGGCATGGCGCGGGTAGCCGTCGGCATAGCCGCAGGCGACCACGCCGATGCGCATCGGGCGGTCGGCGGTAAACAAGGAGCCATAACCCACCGTCTCGCCCGGCTGCAGGTCCTGCACCGAGATCAGCTCGCTGTGCAGCGACATGGCCGGCTGCAGGCCGGTGCCGGCGATATCGGCATCGCGGCCGGTCGGCGAGGCGCCGTACAGGATAATGCCGGGACGCACCCAGGCCCGGTGCGCCTGCGGATGCCACAGCACCGCGGCCGAGTTCGACAGGCTCGCCTCGCCCGGCAGGTTGGCGGTGGCGGCGTCGAAGGCCTCGACCTGGTGGGCGATGCCTCGGGGACTATCCGCATCGGAAAAATGCGTCATATGGACGATACTGCCTACGCAGGGCATGGCGCGGGCGCGCTCCCAGGCGGCGCGATACTGGGCTGGATGGAAGCCGAGCCGGTTCATGCCGGTGTTCAGCTTGAGCTGGATCGCCAGCGGGCCCCTGGGGCGCGCGCTTTCCAGCATGCGCAGCTGTTCGTCGCAGTGGATCGCGGTGGTCAGGCGGTATTGCTCGATCAGGGCGATGTCCTGCGGCTGGAAAAAGCCCTCCAGCAGCAAAATGGGGCCCTGCCAGCCCAGGTCGCGCAGCAGCACGGCTTCATTCAGGTCCAGCAGGCCAAAGCCGTCGGCGCCGCGCAGCGCGGCAAAGACGCGGCGGATGCCGTGGCCGTAGGCATTGGCCTTGACGACGGCCCAGATGCGCGAAGCGGGGGCGCTGCGGCGGACGACGTCGAGGTTGTTGGCCAGGGCGGGTTGGTGGATGACGGCGTGGATGGGTCTTGGCATGGAGTCACATCTCGGGAATCAGGCAGTGCGGGCAGCGCGGTGGCGCATCGCTCACGTCACTGCGGGGACTGGAAGGACGGCTCTGTCTCAGCTTTAATGGCGCGAGGGTCACCTGTCAGTGGGCGACGGCACGTAGATGCGAAGTGCTTCATATTGCGGGCATGTCGCGCTAAGGTGAGCGGCCATGGGAAATTTGCGTTTGCCTGGTCACGTGGGCGTCCGGCTGCGATATTGTCTTGCCGCTGCACCAGTCAGCGGTACACCCGTCGTCTGGCCGGGATCGCAGCCGTTATTTGAACACATCCGGGAGCCGCTGCCGGGGGTCATTGGGGAATCGGCGCGGCAATTTGCAGTCAAAAAGGCACCTTGCCGGGGTTCGGGAATGTCATGTTTTCGTGATATAAAGCCGGACGCTCCGGCCATGTTCTAAAAGCGAAGCATTATGTCAATGACTGTCAGGCAAACCGCACGGCGCCGCAGCGCAGTGCAACAAAGACAATTCGACACGGCCGCGGCGCAAGGTTCCCTGCAAACCATAGCCTCCCCAGCCGGTGCCGCCCTGACCGGCGTGACGGAAGTCCGCGATGGAGACAAAGTCGAAAGCATGAAGAAGGGTTTTTACACCATCATGGCCGCGCAATTTTTTTCGTCGCTGGCCGACAATGCGTTGCTGATCGCCGCCATCGCCCTTCTCACCGAATTGCATTCACCGCAGTGGATGACTCCGCTGCTCAAGCTGTTCTTCGTTCTCTCCTACGTCATCCTCGCCGCCTTCGTCGGCGCCTTTGCCGACTCGATGCCCAAGGGGCGGGTGATGCTCATCACCAATGCCATCAAGGTGGTCGGCTGCGCGATCATGATGTTCGGCTTCCACCCGCTGCTCGCCTACGGCGTGGTGGGCTTCGGCGCGGCGGCCTATTCCCCGGCCAAGTACGGCATCCTGACCGAGCTGCTGCCGCCGGAGAAACTGGTGCTGGCCAACGGCTGGATCGAGGGGCTGACCGTGGGCTCGATCATCCTGGGCACCGTGGTGGGGGGCGCGCTGATTTCCGTGCATGTGTCGGACATCCTGATGCGGCTCGACCTGCCCTTCATCGACACCGGCATCGACACGCCGGCCGAGGCCGCGATGGTCGTGATCATGCTGTTCTACGTGATCGCGTCGGTGTTCAACCTGTTCATTCCCGATACCGGCGCCCGCTATCCGCAGCAGGAAAAGAACCCGATCAAGCTGATCGCCGAATTCGGCGACTGCTTCCTGGCGCTGTGGCGCGACAAGCTGGGCCAGATCTCGCTGGCGGTGACGACCCTGTTCTGGGGCGTGGGCGCGACGCTGCAGTTCATCGTGCTGAAGTGGGCGGAGAAGTCGCTGGGCCTGAACCTGTCGCAGGGCGCACTGCTGCAGGCGGTAGTGGCCGTCGGCGTGGCCGTGGGCGCAATCGCCGCCGCCGCGCGCATTCCGCTACGCAAGTCGCTGTCGGTGCTGCCGTTCGGCGTGGCGATGGGCGCGACCGTGATGATCATGGCCTTCTACACCAAGGACGCCATGCCCCAGGTGACGCTGAGCATCCTGGGCATGAACATGCCGCTGTACATGGCCATCGCCTACGTGTTCCTGATGCTGGTGGGCGCGATGTCGGGCTACTTCGTGGTGCCGATGAACGCGCTGCTGCAGCATCGCGGCCACGTGCTGCTGTCGGCGGGCCACTCGATCGCGGTGCAGAACTTCAATGAGAACGTATCGGTGCTGCTGATGCTGTGCCTGTACGCGCTGCTGATCAAGCTGAACGTGCCGATCGGCGTGGTCATCATCGCGCTGGGCCTGTTCATCTGCGTGACCATGATGCTGGTGATCAAGCTGCACAAGTACAACATGCGCGCCTTTAACTCGCTGGCGATGATCGGCGAGGACAAGCACCACTGACCTCCTGACCTCCCCAGGCCGGCGCCCCGTTCAGGGTCCGTCGGCCAGCGCCTGCGCGCCCTGCCGGGTCGGCTCCGCCGCCCGCGCCATGGCGCGCGCCTCCCATCCCGGCGGCACCACGAACCCGCGCGAGCATTCGCGCCACCAGCCGTGGCCGGCCAGCTCCAGCTCGCACAGCATCACCGGCGCTTCGCGGCGCCAGCCGTGGTCGTGGCGCGGGTCGGCAAAGCGCTGCGCCAGCGTGGCGTACAGGGCGTCGACCTCCTCCGTGCCGCTGGCAGGCACCAGCGCCCCCGACAACCATTCCGAACGTGGCAGCCGGCACCAGCGCAGGCCCGGCCGCGCCGCCGCGCGCGCACGCCAGCCGTCGAGCGTCGACCACCAGCCTTGCAGGTGGTCCGGCGCGATGCCCAGCTGGTCGAGTCCCGCCGGCACTTGCCCGTCCGGGTAGAACAGCCAGCCCAGCAGGTAGACTTCGCTGCGGTCGACCACATGGCCGAGCAGCGCGCGCGCTTCCGGCGTGCGCCCGAGCGGCAGCTGGCGCCCGACTACATGCCCGAGCTTGTCGCCGAGCCGGTCGACCATGTTGGGCCCGACGAAATCGAGCAGGGTCGGCGCCGCCACGGCGCCTGCCATCAGGTAGAACTTGGCGGCCATTTCCCAATGGACCACGTCGCCGGAGGCCTGCTCGCGCCAGACGAAGTCCAGCTCGCCCAGCGTGCGGATGCCATGCGCACCGGCGCGCCGTACCGGGACGTTGGCCGCCAGCAGCGTCAGCCCCTCCATCCGGCGCAGCGCGAAATGCAGCAGCCGTTCGGCATGGCGCCCCAGCCGCAGGCTGCGGCTGGCGGGATCCTGCGGCTGCAGCGCGGCGGCGGAGCCGGGAGCGGGATCGGAAGGAAAGGCGGCATGGCCGGCGGCCAGTTCGTCGATGGTGGCCGGCAGCGCCGCCGGGTCGGCGGCTTCCAGCCAGTGCCGCCACGCCGCCAGCGTACCGGCGGGCCAGCGCGCCGCAGCGGCGCCCGCTACCGCGGACAGCAGCGGCGGCGACAGCGTGGTCCAGGCCAGGTCGCGCGTGCGCGGCGACAAGGCGCGGCGCCACAGCGGCGGCTCCGGCGGCAGGTTGCCGTCGCCGCCGCGATGCAGCGAGAGGTCAGGCCCCAGCTCCCGCACGGTCATGTACCTCGCGGGCCAGGCACAGGTCTTCCCATGCGCGCGCCTTGTCGGTCAGCGTGCGCAGCAGGTAGGCCGGGTGGTAAGTCACCACCACGGGGATGCCTTCATAGGTATGCACGGTGCCGCGCAGCTTGCCGATCGGCGTGGTGGTGCGCAGCAGCGACTGCGCGGCGAAGCGGCCCAGCACCACGATCACCTTCGGGCGAACCAGCGCGATCTGCCGGCGCAGGAAGGGCTCGCACTGCGCCACCTCGGCCGGCTCGGGGTTGCGGTTGCCCGGCGGGCGGCACTTGAGCACGTTGGCGATAAAGACGTTGCGCCCGCGCGCCAGGCCGAGCGCGCCCAGCATATTGTCGAGCAGCTTGCCGGCCTGGCCGACGAAAGGCTCGCCCTGCAGGTCTTCGTTCTCGCCCGGGGCCTCGCCTACCAGCATCCATTCCGCCTGCCGGTCGCCGACGCCGAAGACGGTATTGGTGCGGGTCTGGCACAGTCCGCAAGCGGTGCAGCCGGCCACGGCGGCATCCAGCGCGGGCCATGCCATGGCGGCGATGGCAGCCTCGCGCGCGGCCTGCGCCGAGTCGGGCTCGGGGCCGGCCGGTACCAGCGAGGGCTCGGCTGGCGCACGCGAGACAGGCGCCGCCACGGGGACGGCAGGCACCACCGGGGTAGCCATTTCGAGCGCAGGCGCGGCTTCCACGAGGGGCGCAACGGCCGGCGCGGCCACCGTGACAGGCTCGGCAATGGCCTCGGCAACGGGCACGGCAAGCGCAACGGCTTCGGACACCACGACCGCCTGCGGCGCGTCAGCGCGTGCCCGCGGCAGCCATTCGGCCGTGATGCCCAATGCCTCGAGGAAACGCGCGCGGCGGCTCATGCGCGGCCCTCCCCGCCTTCCCTGGACTTCCCGGCCACCTTGTCAGGCCAGCTCCGGCGCAGCACCAGCGCGTCTTCGCGGGTCCGGCCCAGCGCCGGGTAATAGCCCTTGCGGCGGCCGATCTCGGCAAACCCGGCGGCCTGGTACAGCGCGATCGCGCCGGTATTGGACGGGCGCACCTCCAGCAGCATGGTATGGATGCGATGCGCGTGCGACGTCGCCAGCACGATCGACAGCATCAGCCGCCCCAGTCCCTGGCGCTGGCGCGGCGGGTCGACGGTGATATTGAGCAGGTGCATCTCGTCGACCACCGGCATCAGCACGGCATAGGCCACCAGCGTGCCGGCGGGATCGCGCAGCGTCAGGCCGAGATGCCCGGCCTTGACCGAGTTCTCGAAATTGCCGCGCGTCCACGGATGGCTGTAGGCGCGCGCCTCGACGCCGGCTACCGCCTCCAGGTCGAGCGCGCTCATCCGGCCCAGCGCAAAGCCCGGCGGCAGCGGCGGCATGGCGGGCACGGCCGGCCAGTCGGCACGCTCTTCCAGCGGGTAGGCGGCGCTCACGATGCACTCCCGGCCGTGGCCGCGGCGCGCGCGGCGGCGGCGGCTTCGCGTTCGGCGACGGTTTGCGCGACCTTGTCGCGCAGGTAGATCGGCATGGCACGGTCGGCGTCGATGGCCTCGCCACGCGCCAGCGCGCGCAGTGCGATGGCGACCATCGGCTGCGCATGGGGCATCGCCTCCGGCAGCACGCGCTGCGCGCGCGCCAGGCCGGCGAGGCGTTCGCCGAAGACCGTGGCGGCATTGCCCGCCAGCCAGAATTCGCCACCGGGCAGCTGCACGGTTTCCGGCGCGCTTACCAGCATCGGCGTGCGCTCCACCCACTCCTGCGCGGCGGCATCCCAGCCGAAGGCGCCGGCATAGGCCTCGTCCATGCGTGCGTCAAGCGCGACCAGCACCGAGATATCCGCGGGCAGCGCCGGCTCGGCGGCGCGCACGCGCTCGGCGCAAGCCAGCAAGGTATTGACCGGCACCACCGGCAGGCCGGCACCGAAGGCCAGTCCCTGCGCCACGCCACACGCGGTACGCAGGCCGGTAAACGAGCCGGGACCGGCGCCGAAGGCGATCGCGGCGCAATCGGCCAGTGCGATGCCGGCCTCGGCCAGCAGCTCGCCGGCGGCGGGCAGCACGCGCGCGGAGGAGCGTGCGCCGGTGTGCTCATGGCGCACCAGGCACTCAATGCCGGCGCCGGCCACGGCACGTCCGAGCGCGACCGAGCACCACTCCGTAGAAGTTTCAACAGCAAGAATCCAGGACATGGCGCGATTGTAGCCGCTGGCGCCCGGAACCGAGGGCTTCTTCGGTTTTAGACGCGCGGTCTGGCGCACCGGCGCGGCTATCATCGGCAGCACTTTCACAAACTCCCACGGAGAACCCCATGAGCGACCTGCAGGCACGCTTCGACCAGTCCCAGATCGACGTCAAGCAACTGAGCGAGCGCCCCAGCAACATGACCCTGCTGCGCCTGTACGCCCTGTTCAAGCAAGGCAGCGAAGGCGACGCCCACGGCGACAAGCCGGGCATGGCCGACTTTGTCGGCCGCTACAAGTTCGATGCCTGGGAAGCGCTGCGCGGCACCGCGCGCGAGCAGGCGATGGAGCAGTACATCGCGCTGGTGGAAGAACTGCGCAGCGGCGCGGCCAGCTAAGCCCTGCCACGCCAGCCGGCGGCCTCAGCCCGCCGGCAGCGGCCTTGGGCGGATACGCCAGGCCGCGAAGATCGCACTGGCGATCACCACCCCGACCGCCAGGAAAGTCTCATCGAAGGCGCGGATGCGCGCCGCCTGCAGCGCGGCGTCGCCCGCCTGGCCCAGCACCGCGCCGTGCTGCGTCAGCCGCCACTGCAGCCCCACGCCGGCAAGGCTCACGCCGATCGCGCCGCCCAGCTGACGGATAAAGTTGATGCAGCTCGACCCCTGCGCGATCAGCGAGAAATCCACGCCCCGCATCGATCCCAGCGTCAGCGACGGCAAGATGCAGCCGAGCCCGATCCGCCCCAGCACCGCCAGCGCGACCAGCAGCAGATACGGCGTAGAAGGCGACCCCAGCGCCATCAGCAGGAACGACAGCGCCAGCAGCGCCAGCCCGAACGATACCTGGACATGCGGCGAGATCCGGTGCGTGAAGCGGCCCGCCACGGCGATGGTCAGCGCCAGCATCACGCCCGCCGGCAGCAGCACCAGGCCCGCGCGCGAGGGCGTGTACTCCAGCGCCATCTGCATGTAGACCGGCAGCAGGTAGGTCGAGCCGAACAGGCCCGCACCGTAGATAAATGCCACCACCGCGCCCGCCGCGAACTGCCGGTAGCTGTACAGCCGCATGTTCATTAGCGGATGGGGCGCGCGCAGCTGCCACAGCACGAACGCCGCCAGCATCAGCACGCCGAAGCCGGCCAGCGCCATGCCCGCGGCCACGCTTTCGCGCATTTCGACCACGCCGTTGAGCAGGCTCACGGTCGCCACGCCGGCCAGCGCCAGGCCGCGCCAGTCCAGCGGCTCGCGCTCGCCCATCATGATCGAATCCACCGCCATGAAGCGCCGCGCCATCGCCGCGCCGAGCAGCGTCAGCGGCACCACCACGAAGAAGATCGAGCGCCAGCCGAACGCCTCGACCAGGAAGCCGCCCAGGCTCGGCCCCAGCGCCGGCGCCAGCACCACGCCGAAGCCGAACATGCTGATGGCCTTGCCCTGCTCGCGCTCCTCGAACACACGCAGGATCAGGATATTGGGCAGCGGCTGCATGATGCCGGCGGCGGCGCCTTCGGCCACGCGCATGGCGATCATCACGCCGTAGGTCGGCGAGAACCCGCCGAACAGTCCGCCCGCGCCCAGCAGCAGCAGCGACCCCAGGAAGGTGCGGCGCAGCCCGTAGCGGTTGAGCAGCCACGGCGTCAGCAGCATCGACAGCGTCATCGCGATCATGAAGCTGGCCGCGACCCATTGCGCGCGCTCCTGCCCCAGCACGAAGTGCCGGCTCAGGTCGGGGATGGCAACGTTGATGATGGTGGACGAGACGATCGACGAGACCGTGCCCAGCATCAGTGTCATCAGCACCAGCCAGCGCAGGCGGTCGCCATAGCGCTCACGCAGCGCCGCCCGGGTCGGCCCGCCCGGCTGCTTGCCGGACGTCTCCGGCGCGACGGGGCCCTCGCTCACCCCAGCCGCCCGGTGTCGGCGATCTCGCGGATCTTGCGGACGGTGTCGAGGTCGGCCTCGTGATAGGCGGACTTGACGATCTCGGCGTAGCGGTCGTCGCCGCTGGCATCGACGGCCGGCATGGTGGTGTCGTAGGTGAAGCGCAGCAGCAGCGCGCCCGGGCCGGGGGTCTCGATCACCATGGTCAGCGTGCCCCCGGCGTGCTCGGCAGTGGCTGCGGTTTCGTAGCGCACCTGGCGGCGCGGCTCGAACACGACGCGGTCATGGATGGACGCCTCGCCGAAATGCAGCACGCGGTCGATCCAGTTGTCGCCGCGCGCCACCACTTCGGCACTGTCCAGGCCCAGCACGAACAGTTCGGGAGACTCGGCGCGCAACACCAGGCCTTGCCAAAGCTGGTCGGGTGTCAGCGGATCCAGCTGGGGGTTGCCGGGATCATTGATTTCCACCAAGTGCTCGAAACGCAACTTCTCTCTCCCTGTCTTCAATAAGTCGATATTATGAAGTCTCCGCGTGTTCGGAAGACGTTTTTGTCTGCGCGGTGCAACATTGCCGAGGCAGCCCTCTCGCCGGATATCGACCGATCATCATGTTGACTGGAGTACCGCGCATGCCTGCCGCGTCGCTAGCAGACACCGATCCGCTGCAAGTCCTTGTCTATGCCGATTCACTGTCCTGGGGGATCGTCCCCGGCACGCGCCAGCGGCTGCCGTTCCCGGTGCGCTGGCCGGGCCGCCTGGAACTGGCGCTGAATGCCGACCGCGGCACGCCGGTGCGCATCATCGAAGACTGCCTGAACGGCCGCCGCACGGTCTGGGACGATCCCTTCAAGCCGGGACGCAACGGGCTGCAGGGGCTGGCGCAGCGTATCGAGATCCACTCGCCGCTGGCACTGGTGGTCTTGATGCTGGGCAACAACGATTTCCAGTCGATGCATCCGCACAATGTCTGGCACGCCTCCCAGGGCATCGGCGCCCTGGTGCAGGCCATCCGCAGCGCACCGATCGAACCGGGCATGCCGGTGCCATCCGTACTGGTGGTGGTGCCGCCGCCGATCCGCACGCCGCGCGGGCCGCTGGCGCCCAAGTTTGCCGGTGGCGAGCATAAATGGACCGGCCTGCCGCAGGCGGTTGCCGAACTCTGTGCGCAGCTGGATTGCCCGATGTTCGATGCCGGCACGGTCATCCAGAGCAGCGCCGTCGACGGCGTGCATCTTGACGCGGACGCCCACGTGGCGCTTGGCGACGCATTGCATCCTGTCGTTCGCGAACTGCTGCCGCGCTGACCCCCGCGTCTCGGCACTCCTTCAGCGGCCGGCTGAAACATCACTCCTGACAGCAGTTGTCAGGAGGGCCGGCGCACAATGCGGCCGCTCTCACTCGGAACGCCGCAAGGAGGCTGTCATGGAGTTGCTGATCAATATCGATGTCGACGACCTCGCGCGCGGCATCGCCTTCTACGAGCAAGGCCTGGGGCTGAAGCTGCAGCGTCGGCTGTTCGACGGCACCGTCGCTGAAATGCTGGGCGGCAATACGCCGATTTACCTGCTCGCCAAACCCGCCGGCACCCGCCCTACCAGTCGTTCGGATACCCGGCGCGATTACCGGCGGCATTGGACGCCGGTGCATCTCGACTTTGTCGTGGCCGACCTCGAAGCCGCGATCGAACGGGCGCTGGAAGCCGGGGCCGAGATCGAGGACTGGCCGCAGGATTTCGACTGGGGCAGGCAGGCTACGTTGTCGGATCCGTTTGGGCATGGGCTTTGTTTTGTTGAGTGGAGGGGTGAGGGGTATGGGGTGGTGGCGGGCTGAATGACCGGTTTGCCGCTATCAAAGCCTGGCCTTGTCGCGGCTGGTGACATGTTGTCGGCCATTGAACCGCCTGGTTCCGCCCTCCTGGGCGGGTCACTTTTTGTCCAAGCGACAAAAAGTAACCAAAAAACGCGTCGCCTGAGCGGCTGGCTATCAATTTAGCTGCGTGCGTGGTTCGGGCGGTGGTGATTTCCGTTCGATGTGGATGGTGGTTCGAACCTGCTACGCCAGGTGAGTTTGGGATAGTGGCTACGTCGTCCCACTATTGGACGATCCCCATGCAGGGCGTAGGCCGCCTGCTAAATGCGTTATCGGTGGGACGCCTTCGGCTGCGCTGCGCGCCGTCCCTGGTGTGGCAGGACGCCGCGCCCAGCATAGCGCCATTTAATGCCGGCATTCGCCTTTAGGTAGGATTCATAAGCATATGAAAAAGAAATAGACGCCAGATCCGTTCCTGTTGCGCGGTTTTAGCGCAATTGCGTTAATCTGTGGCCTCGCCTGCGTAGACAATCCCTGCCAAGGCGTACCTGTCTCTCTCGCCACATAATCAAAACATACAGAACTCCTATGCGCAGCACCTCCCTTATCAAGCGCCTGGCGGTTGCCGTCTCCGCAATCGGCTTTATCGCCGCCGGCAGCGCCTCGGCCCAGGAACAGACCATCCGCGTCGGCACGGTCAGCGGTCCGGACGCGGAAGTCTGGCAAGTCGTACAGAAGGTCGCCAAGCGCAACGGCCTGAACGTCAAGGTCGTGGAATTCAACGACTACGTGCAGCCCAACGCCGCGCTGGATGCAGGCGACCTGGATGCCAACAGCTTCCAGCACCAGCCCTACCTGGACAGCCAGGTCAAGCAGCGTGGCTACAAGATGCAGAGCGTCGGCTACACCTATATCTCGCCGCTGGGCATCTACTCGAAGAACCTGAAGTCGCCCAAGGACCTGCCGCAGGGCGCCAAGGTGGCGGTGCCCAACGACCCGTCCAATGAAAACCGCGCGCTGCTGCTGCTGCAGTCGCAGGGCGTGATCAAGCTCAAGGCCGGTGCCGGCACCAATGGCAACAACGCCACGCCGCTGGACGTGGCCGAGAATCCCAGGAAGCTGAAGATCGTGGAACTGGACGCTGCGCAATTGGCGCGCGCCCTGCCCGATGTCGGCGCCGCGGTGATCAACACCAACTACGCGCTGGCCGCCGGCCTGCAGCCGACCAAGGATGCGATCGCACTGGAAGACATCCACAGCCCGTACGCCAACATCATCGTGGTGCGCACGCAGGACAAGGACAAGCCGTGGGTCAAGAAGCTGGTTGCCGCCTACCAGTCGGAAGACGTGCGCCAGTTCATGAAGGCCCAGTTCAAGGGCGCGATGGTGCCGTCGTTCTGACCGGACGCGCCTGGCTCTGCAACTTCGTGCTTGCAAATTCCGCCGCCTTCGGTAGAATGCGGCGCTCACCTTGCCCAGGTGGCGGAATTGGTAGACGCACTAGGTTCAGGTCCTAGCGGTGGCAACACTGTGGAGGTTCGAGTCCTCTCCTGGGCACCAGAAGGTTTCAAGCGAGAAGCCCGCACGAATGTGCGGGCTTTTTGTTTTTGCGCCGACTGATATGAATTTTGGACACGGTGCTTCCGGGCCTTGCAAATTCCGACGCGCCGTGTAGAATGCGGCGCTCACCTTGCCCAGGTGGCGGAATTGGTAGACGCACTAGGTTCAGGTCCTAGCGGTGGCAACACTGTGGAGGTTCGAGTCCTCTCCTGGGCACCAAAGGTTTCAAGCGAGAAGCCCGCACGAATGTGCGGGCTTTTTGTTTTTCCGGAACCTGTCAATCAATCCGCCGAGCAAAGCTCCGACGCCGCCAAGTCCATTGCGACTTGACCATTGCCAACAGGCAATGGATATCATGCGTCGACTCTGATCGCTCGCTCTCCTTCTCCAGCAACAACAAGATGGCGCTCAATCCGGCGCTAATTCGCTCCAGCGATTCCGCCGTCCCGGGCGGGACAATGTTGAGTACGTCTGTGGTGTGATAACTGCGCGTATGCATAGCATTCTTCCTCCGACAAGAGAAACGCCGCCGATCTGGTTCAGACAGGAGGTGGCGGGCCTGACAACGGGGGTGACAACCGGTGAACCGAGGGAAAACCGGCCAGCCATGCGGCTGCCCCGCCCGGCCCGCCGTGGAAACGGCTTGCTCGCGCGATTCTTACCAAACTCCCTTGGTTCCTTCGGGTTGTCACGCCCGCCTCACCGAACCCCTCGGTGAGGCTTCCAGTCTCCCGCCCTGCCGTCAGGGCGTACATGAGACGCTTCGCATTCATTGCCCGCATCCATCGCCTACAGTAAATCCGACAGGCGCCATAGCGCCGCCGTCGGGAGACCTGCCGTGGGCAAACTGAAAGAGCGTCGCCGTTTCCTGGGAGCCGCGCTGAGCGGCCTGCTCGCACCGGCCCTGCCCGCCTGCGGCGGCGATGACGATCCCGCGCCGCCGCCGGATCCGGTTCCCGAAGCGCAGATCACCGCCGCCATCGCGCAGGTCGATACGCTGGCCGCCAACCTGATGGCCAGCTCGGGCGTGCCCGGCATGGCCATCGCGGTGGTGCGCGGCAACCGGGTCGTCTACGCCAGGGGCTTCGGCCGCCGGCTGGTCACCGATCCCGCGCCAGTCGATGCCGATACCGTGTTCCAGCTGGCGTCCGTGTCGAAGTCCATCGGCGCCACGGTGGTGGCGCGGCAGGTGGGGCGCGGCAGCATCGGCTGGGACACCCCGGTCATTCAGCACCTGCCATGGTTCGCGCTGGCCGATGCGGAAACAACAGAAGCCGTCACCATCGGCGACCTTTATGCGCATCGCTCCGGCCTGCCCGACCATGCCGGCGACCGCCTCGAGGACATGGGCTACGACCGCCGAGAAGTGCTGACGCGCCTGCGCTTCCTGCCGCTGCATCCGCTGGGCGCGGTCTACGAGTACACCAACTTCGGCATGACCGCCGCCGCCGATGCGGTGGCCAGCGCCGCGGGCATCGACTGGGCCACGCTGTCCGAGCAGGCCATCTACCAGCCGCTGGGCATGACCCGCACCAGCTCGCGCTACGCCGACTTTGCCGCGCGCGACAACCGCGCGCTCGGCCACGTCAAGGTCAACGGCACCTGGGTGCAGGGCATGGGCACCATGCCCGATGCGCAATCGCCCGCGGGCGGCGTCAGCGCCTCGGTCAACGACCTGGCGAAATGGCTGATCATGGTGCTGGCCAAGGGCGAGTTCGCCGGCCAGCGCATCGTCGATGCGGCGGCCCTTGCGCCGGCGCTGTCGCAGCAGATGCAAAGCGGCCCGCCCGTGCAAGGCCGCCCTGCGAGCTACTACGGCTACGGCTTCAATATCGGCACGACCGAACTGGGGCTGACCAACTACAACCATTCCGGGGCCTTCGCGGTCGGCGCGGCGACCAGCTTTACCGCGGTGCCGTCGCTGAACCTGGCCATCGTCACGCTGACCAACGGCTACCCCATCGGCATCCCGGAAACATTGAATGCGCAGTTCTTCGATCTGGTCCAGTACGGCACCTTCCGCCGCGACTGGGGCGCGATCTTTGCCGAGGCCTTCGCGCCCTTGCTGCTGCCCGAAGGCAGGCTGGTCGGGCAGTCGCCGCCGGCAAGCCCGTTGCCCGCGCGGGCGTTGTCAACCTATGCCGGCACCTATCGCAACGACTATTACGGCCCGCTAGTGGTCGCCGAGCAGGGCGGCGCGCTGGTGATGACGCTGGGCGCGAAACCGCTGGTCCTGCCGCTGACGCACTGGGACGGAGATGTCTTTACATTCACGCTAAATAACGAGAACGCCAATCCCGGCACCATCTCCCGGGCAGAATTCTCCAGCGACCGGGTATGGCTGGAGTATTACGACCACGAAGGGCTCGGCGTTTTCGTCCGCTAAGCCTTGCCGCAAACCCATGACTCCGCCACGGAAGGAATGACCATGATCAGATTCCGCGCAGTCGTACTCACCGCCGCCGTCGCCACACTCGCCGCCTGCGGCACGCCCACGCCGACACCGACCGCGGTTACGCAGGTACCCACCCCCACCACCGCCGCCGGCAAGACTGAAGTCCTGTGGCTCGGCCAGTCCGCGATCCGCATCACCTCGCCGGGCGGCAAGGTCATCGTCATCGATCCGTGGCTCACCACCAACCCAAAGACCCCTGCAGGATTCAAGCAGCTGACGTCGCTGGGCAAGGTCGACCTGATCCTGGTCACCCATGCGCATAGCGACCATCTTGGCGACGCCCCCGCGCTCGCGCAGCTCAACAACGCGCCGATCTACAACGCAGGCGGCATGGGGCAGGCACTGATCAACCTCGGCATGGTCCCGGCCGCGCTGGTGCAGCGCTTTGGCAAGAGCGGCACCGTGATGCCGTTCGGCCAGACCGGACCCAAGATCACCGCGGTACACGCCGAGCACTCGTCCGAACTGGTGATGAAGAACCCGGCCACCGGCAAGGACGAAACCCACTATGGCGGCGAACCGGTCGGCTACATCGTCGAGATGGAGAACGGCTTCCGCATCTGGCACATGGGCGATACCGGCCTGTTCGGCGACATGCGGCTGATCGGCGACCGCTACCGCCCCGACCTGGTGCTGATCCCGATCGGCGACCACTTCACCATGGGGCCGCAGGACGCGGCGATCGCGGTGCGCGACATGATCCGGCCTCGCTTTGCCATCCCGATCCACTATCAGACTTCACCGCAGCTGCGCGGCACGCCGGAGGAATTCACCACCGCGCTGGGCGCCGGCGCGGTCACGCGCGTGATCGTGCCGCAGCCGGGAGAAAAGGTAGATTTCTGATTCGCACGGCAAGGGTCGTTGCCGTGCACACCGCTTTACGCCATGTGCACGGCGGCGCCGCGAACCGCGGCATCTCCCTTGCCCTCACCCTCCCCTTCAATGCGAAGGCGAGGCAGGAACTGCGGATACTCGCGCTGCATGAAGTCGATCAGCCCTTCGCGCACGACGCAGCGCAAGTCCCACGCCAGGCCGGATGACGCCGCGGTGCACAGCACGCGCAGCTGCATGGTGCGCTCGGTCGCATCGGTCACCACCAGGTTGAAGAAGCGCCGGTCCCATTCGGGCGCCGCGTGGACGATGCGCTCCAGCTCCTTGCGCAGCGGTGCCAGCGGCATGCCGTAGTCCACGTGGAAGAACACCGAGCCCAGCAGCTCCGCGCTGCTGCGGGTCCAGTTCTGGAACGGCTTCTCGATGAAGTACTGCAGCGGAATGATGAGGCGGCGATCGTCCCAGATCCGCAGCACCACGTAAGTGCCGGTGATCTCCTCCACGCGGCCCCACTCGCCCTCGACGATCAGCACATCGTCCAGCCGGATCGGCTGGGTCAGCGCCAGTTGCAGGCCGGCGATCAGGTTGCTGAACACCGGCTTGGCGGCAAAGCCCGCGATCAGGCCGACCACGCCGGCCGAGGCCAGCAGGCTGGCGCCGACCTGCCGAGCGCCGGGGAAGGTCATCAGCACCATCGACGCGCCGATCACGATCACCAGCGACATGGCGATGCGCGAAAGCACCCGAGTCTGCGTGTGGATGCGCCGCGCGCCCATGTTGTCCGCCACATCGACCGGGTGCCGTTCCAGCACGCCCTGCGCAAAGCCCGCAATGACGCGCGCCGCCAGCCAGGTCATGGCGATGATCATCAGCAGGCCGTTCAGATGACGCACGTTGTCGATCCAGCGCAGGTCGTCCGGCGCCGCCTGCCAAACTGCCTGCAACGCCAGCAGCGGCAGCACCGCCTTGGCCGGCGCGCGCGACTTGATCGCGATGGCATGCAGCACCGGCGTGGCGCGCGTAATGCGCAACAGCACCAGGCCGCCAAGGCGATGCGCGATCAGCGCGACGATGACGGCGACCAGCGCGGCGGTCCACGTGCCGAACCAGGGATGATCGAGGAGGAGGTCAAGGTTCATGCGTCGTCCTGTTCATTGCGGGTTGCACGGTTATGGAGCTAACGACACCCCGGCGGCGCGAAAGTTCGGCTCGTGCCACGTCACCGGAGCGCGGGAACAGAGATGTTAGAACACGCCTGTTACCGCATCGCCCGCGACGGGTTTCATTTCTACAACGGGCGGCAAGATGTTCAGCGGGAGGCACGGAAACCCAGGGCGCAACGCCCTCCGGCACAGCTCTGCCGGAGTCTGCAGCGCCCTGCCCGCCACGGCATGGATGTTGCAACTCCATCGGTTCCGGCCAACCCACAGGAGAGCGATATGGCAACGCAGAAGGAACAGCGGAATGCGCCTGGGGCCCAGCCCAATCCGGGCGTCAGGACCGACCGCGACGCGCGCGACATCAAGAGCCGCAGCGAAGATCCGGGCCAGAGCAGCTATGGCGGCTTCAAGAACCAGGACCCAAGCAGGCAACACCAGGGCGATGCAAGCCGCAAGCCGGGTCAGCGGCAGGGCAAGTAGCCAGCGCTTGCATTGAAGACGACCACGCGTACGCGCGCTATTCCGCGTGCACGCGGTGGTCGGCCGCGCGCCATTGCCGCCGCTGCCGGCGCCAGCGATTCATCGCAGCGATGCCGAGCCGCCACAACCGGCGCGGGTGCGCATGCGGGTGCGGATGCGGATCGACCAGCAGGCTCAGTGCACGCGCGTAGTCACGCACCAGCCCCGGCGTCCACGCCATGGTCTTGCCGCGCTTGCGGATCTGTGCGGCCAGCCATAGCTCCGGCATGCACAGCGTCTGCAGCAGCAGCGTCCACGACTGCCGCTGCCCTCGCCTGCGCATCAAGGCGCCTTCCACCGCGGCTTCGAGCGCGCGCGCCACGCTGACGGCGCAATTCCGGTAGGTCAGGTTGTACGTCGTATCTGCGCACCACGCATGCCAGAAGCGCTGCAGGCGCGCGGCATCGTAGTTGCGCAGGTGCACGCGCACGGTGGAGTCGCCGCGCCGCGACGCCTCGGTCGCATAATCGGGCTCGAACACGCTGGCGGATTCTAGCCACAAGATGCGGGCGGTGCGAGATTATGGCGCGGCCGGCACATCGGAAACGGCCGGCGGAAATGGCCGGCGGAAATGGCTGGCGGAAACGAGCGACGGAAACGGGGCCCGCGCGGTGGTAAGCTACCAGACCCCATCGCCCTCGCCAATCCGCAGCGTCCCCGCCCCATGCGCCTGTCCAAGGTCTCCGCCATCTCCTTCGATCTCGACGACACCCTGTGGCCGTTCGGCCCCGCCGTGGCCCGCGCCGAGGCGACGCTGCTGGCCTGGCTGCTGCAGCACGCGCCGAAGACAGCCGGGGTGCTGACCTCGCCCGCGGTGCTGCGCGACCTGCGCGCGAGCTATGAAGGCCGCAACCCGCACCTTGCGCATGACTACCGTGCGCTGCGCCTCGGCTCGATCCTGCTGGCGCTGGAGATGGCCGGCGCGGACGCTAGCCTGGCAGAAGACGCATACGACGCCTTCTTTGCCGCGCGGCAGCAGGTCGAATTCTTCGAGGACGCGCTGCCCGCGCTGGAATGGCTCAGCGAACGCTTCCCGCTGGTGGCCGTGTCCAACGGCAACGCCGACCTGAAGGTCACCGGCGGCCATCACTTCTTCCGCGCGGCGCTCAGCGCCGGAACGTTCGGCACGGCCAAGCCGGCGGCGGCGATCTTCCATGCGGCGGCCGCGGCAGTCGACACGCCGCCGGAACAGATGCTGCATGTCGGCGACGATCCCGACCTCGACATCGTCGGCGCACTGGGCGCGGGGCTGCAGGCCGCGTGGCTGGTGCGCCCGGACGGCCCGCACACGGCGCAATGGCAACGCGGCGGCGCGCGCCCGCACCTGATCCTCAGCGACCTGCAATCGCTCTGCCGCGCGCTGGCCGGCTGAGCGCGCCAACGCAACAGGACCCACGCTGCCCGAAGGCGATATCGGGCCAACGCATACCTAATATGCGAAAATGTCGGCTCGCGACCAGGGCCGAGACCCCTGCGCTTGCCTCGCCACCGCACGATCCAGACGTTCCCCGCCATCCGCTCCGGGCCGTTCCAGTGCCCGACACCGCCGCAATCCGACAGGTTCACAGGCAGCAAGCCAGGGTCCGCCCCGCAAGATTTCGATCGAGGAGAAACAAGATGTTGAAGGCCCTCTTTGCCACCCTGCTGGTGGCATGCGGACTGACGAGCGCCCACGCGCAGACCCCGGCCAGCTTTCCGACCAAGCCGATCCGGCTGGTGATCCCGTTCCCGCCCGGCGGCGGCACCGACATCCTGTCCCGCCTGGTGGCAACGCAGGTCGGCCAGGCCACCAAGTGGAATTTCGTGCCGGACAACAAGCCGGGCGCCGGCGGCACGCTGGGCATCGCCGAGGCGGTCCGGGCAGCGCCGACCGGTTATGAGCTGGTGATGGGCCAGAAGGACAATCTGGTGGTCGCGCCGTGGCTGTACAAGTCGGTCACTTATGTGCCGACCCGCGACCTGGTCGCGATCAGCCATGTCGCCTACACCCCGATCGTGATCGTCACGTCGGCCAATTCGCGCTTCAAGACGCTGGCCGACGTGGTCACCGCCGCGCGCAGCGCACCGGGCGCGGTCAAGTATGGTTCGCCCGGCAACGGCACCACCATCCACCTGGCTGCCGAGATCTTCAGCCATGCGGCGGGAATCAAGCTGCTGCACGTGCCCTACAAGGGCTCCAACGCGGCGATGATGGACGCGCTGGCCGGCAACGTCGACCTGATGGTGGCATCGGTGCCGTCGGCGCTGGCGCAGGTCAAGGCGGGCAAGCTGCGCGCGCTGGCCGTGACCTCGGCCACGCGCAGCACGTCGCTGCCTGACGTGCCCACCGTGGCGGAAAGCGGCTACAAGCAGGTGGACGTCAGCACCTGGTACGGCCTGTTCGCCCCGGCCAGGACGCCGCCCGAGGTGGTCAACCGCATCCATGCCGAAGTGAACAAGGTCCTGGCCACGCCGGCGATGATCCAGGCGATCCAGGAGCAAGGCGCGGAAGCCAAGCTGATGACGACCAGGGAGTTCTCCGACCTGGTGCAGTCGGACTACAAGAAGTGGAAGGACATCGTCGAGCGTTCGGGCGCGAAGCTGGAGTAAGGCCGGCGCGCCGCCACCGGGTTCGTTGCCAAGGAATGCCCGCCGCGGATCACGGCGGGCATTTTCTTTGGAATCCGAGGCCGGCAATCACGGCTGCCGCATAGCCGGCGATATAGCCATTGACGGCGCCCCGACCGCCCATCCCTACGTCAGTCCATATGCTGACCGCCGTTGATGGCGAGATTCGCACCAGTCAGGTAAGCCGCATCCTCCGAGCAAAGGAAAGCGACCAGCCCCGCCACTTCCTCGGGCTTGCCCAGGCGCCCCATCGGAATCTGCGGCAGGATCTTGCTGTCCATGATCTCCTTCGGCACGGCCGTCACCATCTTGGTGGCCAGGTAGCCCGGCGATACCGTGTTGACCGTCACGCCTTTCCTGGCGACCTCCAGGGCCAGGGCCTTGGTGAAGCCATGCATGCCGGCCTTGGCCGCGGAATAGTTGGTCTGGCCAAAGGCGCCCTTGGAAGCGTTGACTGACGAGATGTTGATGATCCGGCCCCACCCGCGCTCCACCATGCCCTCGCAGAGGGGCTTGGTGACATTGAACACGGAGTCGAGATTGGTCCTGATCACCGCATCCCAGTTTGGCTTGTCCATCTTCCTGAACGCCATGTCCCGCGTGATGCCGGCGTTGTTCACCAGGATGTCGACGCGGCCGAACTCGGCCAGGATTCGTGCCATGCCTGCCTGGCAGCTCTCGTAGTCCGCCACATCGACCTCGTACGCGCGGATCTCGCGGCCGCCGGCGGCCATGGATGCCAGCCATTCCTGGACCTTGGTGTTGCCCGGCGAATGCGTGACCACCACCGTATAGCCCGCGTCATGCAAGCGGATGGAAATGGCCTCTCCCAGGCCACCCATGCCGCCGGTAACCAATGCGATTTTCTTCGTCATGCTGATTCTCTCTTCTTGCAAAGTAAAAGACCCCTGACCTGCCGGGAATGGCAGGCCGACTTAACGGCTTACCGCAACGGCTGCAGCCCCTGCCGGCGCCATGCGGCAAGGGGGGAGCCGATCGATGGCCGAGTTTCTTCTTGGATGGATACCGGCCAGGCCGGCGCGCGCCGCTCGATCCGGCGGACTAGCGCTGCGTTGGCTGGCGATCCGGGCCCGTAGCCGCGCCGGGGGTTGCGGTAAACGTGGCGGAAGCCAGGCCGGCCAGCTGCTGGCTCAGGGCTTGCGCGGCGCGGTAGGATTGCGTGGCGTTATCTAATGTCGCCTGCAGCGTGGCGGAAATGGCTTCGGAACCGGCCGGGGCATTTTTCACGAAGGCATCGACGAAGGCCTGCACATTGCGCTGCTGCTGCTCGTATTGCTCTTCAACGGCCCTGGCCAGGTCGGCCTGGGCCTGCGATGCGATCTCGCACACGTGGCGCGCATACTCGATGGCTTTGTCCGCAGCAGACTGCGGCACATTGGCTTGAACTGACAAGCCGAGATCTTTGTTGGCCGACACGGCCTGCAGGATTACCTGCCCTTCAGCCATCGCTGCCTTGGCTGCCTGCAGGTTCAATTCCGTCAGCTTCTGGATCCCTTCGAGGGTGGAGTTCGACAGCTTGGCCAGGTTGTTCAGGTTGTTCTTATGGACTGCCGCAAACTGATCGGACGTAAAAAAGGACATGGATTGGGTACGCCTCTTGTAGTCGCCGGGTGTCGCCTGCCGCAAGGCTACAAGGCACCGGTCGAGCATGGTTTTCCAAACGGTGATGGCCCTTGATGCACTGCACAAAGACCAACGCAAAGATTAGAGGGCTTACTCTAATTTCGTCCCTAGGGACTTACCAGAGGTGAAGTGGAGTTCACGCCTTAATGTGCGTCAAACGTCATGTATATAACATTTACTTACATAATAGCGTTGCGTTGACAGCGCACAAAACGAACTGGCGTGTCCTGCCGGGCACTGCGTGTCTATCCCTCCCCATCCGGCCCACCGGCTGCCGCGGCGCGCCGGAGGAGACTCATCGGACCAAGCCTCTCAACCGTACGCCGCTGCGCTGCATCCCGGACAAACAACGAGCCGGCAAATGCGAGGGCATTGAGCGGGATGCCTTCCACGCATTCCCTGGCCCTGCGCACCAGCAGCAGCCCGGCAGGCATGACCAGCAGGTTGTATGGCGCCGACTGAAGCAATATGCCATCGACATGCAGCGTCCGTACGCCAACTGAATCGAGCAATGTGCGGTAGCGCTCCCAGGCCGTGCAAGCCAGCTCGTGCGGGGGCGCCGCAACCAGGTCCAGTGGTGCGAATGCGTGCGCAAACGGAAGGCCCGGGACGGCGCGGATGGCGCCTGGGTCGCCGCTGATCCGCGCCGGCTGCAGCAAGGCATCGACCGGCAATGGACTGCCTGCGGCCAGAGGCAGCGGCACGAGCTGCAGGTGCTTGTGGGCCTGGCTCGCACCGGCGGCCGCCCCGCCGTTGTAGAAGCCCAGGCTTGGGAACTCCGCCATGCAAGCAAGCAGTGCGGCAAAGTCCGGGAGGGTCAGTAGTGATTCCTGCGGTTCGAAGCAGCGGGTGACGATCAGCAGGTGATGTTCGATGACGTAGAACTTGTTCAGCAGGGCCACATGGCCTTCGGAGATATCCGTGACAAACAGTTCAGCGTCATAGGGCAGGAACGGATTGCCGCCGGCACTGCCCCCCTTGCGAGCCTTGTCCTTGCTCCGCAGGCTCGACACCTCGCGCACCAGGAAGCGCACGCCGCCGTCCTCGATTACCGTCTGGATGGTCTCGATCGGACATAATGCGCCGCTCTGCAGGGCGTGCGCTGTCCGTCGGACAATGGCCGGCCAAAGTGTGCCTGGCTGAAAGTGTGGATGGTGCATGTCCGCTGGCGCTCCCACTTCAGCATAGAGCCGCCGCACGGCGGCTGCGGCAATCCCTACCCCGCCGAGCGCTGCAAGCGCATCGAAACAGAAAAACTGTCGGCGGGGTGTACCGTAACCGAGACTTCGAAGGTCTCGCCGGCGGCGTCCAGGTAGCGCCGCACGATCTTCAACGCGGCCGCGCCAGGTTCCAGCCTGAGCGCTTCGGCGATGCGCCCCTCACCGAGCGCAAACGCGCGCACGTCCTGGCGGATCTCCGCGATCTGCCGGTCATAGCGCGACTCCATCAGCGTGCTGACCAGCATGTCCGGCGACGCGCGCACCAGTTCGCCAAGCTCGGCATAGGCAGGATCCACGTAGATGTCGGTCCATGCCATCGGCGTGCCGCCCTCGCCGCCATCCATCCGCAGGCTGGAAATCCGCAGCCAGCGCGCACCCGGCTCGCAGCCGATCTCGGCCGCCACCTCGGCGGTCACCGCGACCTCATCCACCGACTGCACCACGCGCAGGTGCTCGGCGGCGAACTGCATCAGGTCGTCCACCGACGCCAGCGAGGGCCGGAACACCGGCCGCGGCCGCGCCGATTCCACGCGCGTGCCCACGTTCTTGCGCCGCGACACCAGCCCCAGCTGCTGCAGTTCCTGCAACACCGCGCGGATGGTGTAGCGGCTGGCCTGGTACTGCTCGCACAGCTCGAATTCGGTGGGCAGCAGCGATCCGACCGCGTAGCGGCCGGAGGTGATGCCCTCGATAAGTTGTTTGCTGATCTCTGCCGGATTGGTTTTGCTCATGACCGCCTGCCCGCGGCCTCGTAGGACACGGGTTTACCCTCCTTTCCTAAATATGTTCGAACATATTTAATGGTGGATATGTTCGAACATATTAACGAACTACCCTCTTTTCCTCAAGGTAGCCCCATGACCCTGTTCCTTGCCCCTACGGCCAGTACTGTCGTTGACTCGATCCTGTTCCGCGATGCCTTCGGCACCGCCGGGATGCGCCAGATTTTCTCCGATGTGGCCCTGATCCAGCGCTATATCGACGTCGAGGTCGCGCTGGCCAAGGCCGAGGCCAGGGTCGGCATCATCCCCGCGGAAGCGGCCGAGGTCATCGCCCGCGAGTCGCGCCTGGAGCGCATCGACTTCGACCACATGCGCGAGGAAACCGACATTGTCGGCTATCCGATCCTGCCCCTGGTACACCAGCTGGTGGCGATGTGCGGCGACGCCGGACGCTATGTGCACTGGGGCGCCACCACGCAGGACATCATGGACACCGCGGTCGCGCTGCAGGTGCGCGACGCGCTCGACAGCATCGACGCCGATATCCGCGCGCTGCGCGGCATCCTGGCCGACCTGGCGGTCAGGCACCGCGACACGCCGATGGCCGGCCGCACCCACCTGCAGCAGGCGCTGCCGGTGACCTTCGGCTACAAGGCGGCGATCTGGCTGGCCATGTTCGACCGCCACCAGCAGCGCCTGGCCGAACTGCGTCCGCGTGTGGCCGTGGTCGAGTTCGCGGGCGCGGCCGGCACGCTGGCATCGCTCGGCCGACAAGATGGCAACAAGGGCTTCGCAGTGCAGGAAGCGCTGGCGCAGGAGCTGGGCCTCGGCGTGCCGGCCACCACCTGGCACGTGGCACGCGACGGCTTTGCCGAAGCGGTCAACCTGCTCGCGCTCATCACCGGCTCGCTGGGCAAGATCGCGCTCGACATCATGATCATGGCGTCGACCGAATTCGCCGAGGTGTACGAGCCCTTCGTCAAGGGCCGCGGTGCCAGCAGCACCATGCCGCAGAAGCGCAACCCGATTTCCAGCGAGCTGATGCTGGCCGCATCCAAGGCGGTGCGCCAGCACGCCGGGCTGATGGTCGACGCGATGGTGCAGGACTTCGAGCGCGCCACCGGACCCTGGCATGCGGAATGGATTGCCATCCCCGAGAGCTTCATCCTGACCGCCGGCGCGCTGCACCAGGCGAAGTTCGCGCTGGGCGACCTGGTCGTCGACGAAGCCCGCATGAAGCACAACCTGGGTATCACCAACGGCCTGATCGTGGCCGAGGCTGTGATGATGGGGATGGCCCCGCATATCGGCCGCCAGCAGGCCCACGACGTGGTCTACGACGCCTGCCGCACGGTCAACGAGCACGGCGGCACGCTGGCCGACGCGCTGGCCGCGCTGCCGGCCGTGACGAAGCACTTCGACCGCGCCGCCATCGACCGGATGACCGATCCGGCCAACTACCTCGGCCTCGCGCCGCAGATGGTCGACCGCGCCGTCGCGCTGTCCCGAAAGCAATCCGCGGCCTGAGGCAGCAGGCCGACCCGCATTACCAATCAATCCAAGGAGACAAAGCCATGAACCCCATCCGCAAAGTGGCCGCCTGCGCGGCACTGGCACTCGCCACGGCCGTGGCCGCAACCCCGGCACTTGCACAGGCCTGGCCCAGCAAGCCGATCACCTGGATCGTCCCGTTCGCGGCCGGCGGCCCCACCGATGCGCTGGCGCGCACCATTGCCGAGCGGGTCTCGCGCGAGGTCGGCCAGTCGATCATCATCGACAACTCGCCGGGCGCCGGCGGCACCGTCGGCACGGCCAAGGCGGCGCGCGCGCCGGCTGACGGCTACACCATGCTGGTCGGGCACATGGGCTACATGGGCGCCGCGCCGGCGTTGTACAAGAAACTGTCCTACGACCCGGTCAAGGACTTCGCGCCGGTGTTCCGCTTCCCGGATACGCCGATGGTGCTGATGGTGCGCAAGGACCATCCCGCGAAAAACGTGCGCGACCTGGTCGAGTTCGGCAAGAAGAACCCCGGCAAGCTCAACCTGAGCAATGCCGGCATGGGCTCCACCTCGCACCTGGTGGCGGCGCTGTTCGCGGCGTCGGCGGGCATGCAGGTATCGCTGGTGCCGTACAAGGGGGCCGGCCCGGCGCTGATCGACGTGATCGGCGGGCAGGTCGACGGCATGTTCGACCAGACCAATACGGCGCTGCCGCAGATCACCGAATCCAAGGTGCGGCCGCTGGCGGTCACCTCCGCGACCCGCGTGGCGCAGCTCAAGGACGTACCCACGCTGGCCGAATCGGGACTGGCCGGCTTCGAGGCCAGCACGTGGTACGGCATCTACGCGCCCAGGGGCACGCCGCAGGCCGTCATCGACAAGATGCAGCAGGCCTACCTGAAGGTCATTGCCGACAAGGCCTTCACCGGCAAGATGACCGCGCAGGCGATCCAGATGCTGCCGCCTGAGCAATACACCGCCGGCGCGCTCGGCAAGCACACCCAGGCCGAGATCACGCGCTGGAAGGCAGTGGCGGCCAGGGCCAATATCTCGCTGGACTGAGCGCTGGACTGAGCAACCATGACAGCATATCGCGTAGAACACGACGCCTTCGGTCCGCTCGACATCCCCGCCGACCGCTACTGGGGCGCCCAGACGCAGCGGGCGCTGGCGATCTTCGAGATCGGCGAAGAGCGTTTTCCCGACTGCCTGGTCCATGCCTTCGGCGTGCACAAGATGGCGGCGGCCAGGGCCAACCTGCGTTGCGGCGCGCTCGACGCCGCCATTGCCGAGGCGATCGTCGACGCCGCCGCCGAGCTGCGCTGTGGCCGCTTCGACAGCCATTTCCCGCTGACGATCTGGCAGACCGGATCGGGCACGCAGACCAACATGAATGCCAACGAGGTCATCGCCAACCGCGCCAACGAGCGGCTGGGCCAACCCCTGGGCACGCGCGCGCCGGTGCACCCGAACGACCACGTCAACGCGTCGCAGTCGTCCAACGACAGCTTTCCGACGGTCATGCACCTGAGCGCGGTGCTGGAACTGGAAGACCGGCTGCTACCTGCCCTGGTGATGCTGCGCGACACCCTGCGCGAGCGCGCCCTGGCCTTTGCCGATATGCTCAAGATTGCGCGCACGCACCTGATGGACGCCGTGCCCATGACCATGGGGCAGGCGTTCGACGGCTTTGCCGCGCAGGTAGACAACGCCATCGAACGCGTGCGCGGCGCCCTGCCGCGCCTGCTGGTGCTGCCGCAAGGCGGCACCGCGGCCGGCACCGGCCTGAACGCCCCGGCGGGTTTTGCCGAGGCCTTCTGCGAGGAAGCCAGTCAGCTCACCGGCCATTCCTTCCGCTCCAATCCCTGCAAGGTCGAGGGCATGGCCGCGCACGATGCGCTGGTCGAGCTGTCGGGCGTGCTCAACGTGATCGCCGTCTCCCTCACCAAGATCGCCAACGACCTGCGCTGGCTGGGCTCGGGCCCGCGCTGCGGGCTGGGCGAGCTGGTGCTGCCGGACGATGGCCTGACTTCGTCGATCATGCCCGGCAAGCGCAACCCGACCATCGCCGAGGTCGTGGCGCAGGCCGCCATGCAGGTGGCCGGCAACCACGTCACCGTGACCATGGCGGGCGCCTCCGGCAGCTTCGAACTGAACGTGGCCAAGCCGGTGCTGATCTACAACGTGCTGCAGTCGATCCGCGTGCTGGCCGATGGTGCGCGCGTATTCGCCCTGCGGCTGGTGCAGGGGCTGGCGGTCAACGCCGAACGGCTGGCGCGCAACCTGGACAACCCGCTGCTGGCGGTCACCGCGCTCAACCCGGTGCTGGGCTATGACCGCGCGGCGCAGATCACCAAAGTCGCGCTGGCACAAGGCGTCTCGCCGCGGGAAGCGGCGATTGCGCTGGGATTGCTGAGCGGCGAGGCATTCGACCGACTCGTGGATCCGGTGCGGTTGGCAAAGGGACACGCCACGGGGCAACAGTAGGCAGACGACCGCGCAGCGCCGCGGTCAGACCACCGGCAGCTTCAGCACCTGCTCCGTCGTCAGCACATCGCCAAAGGTATCCTCGATGCTCGCCAGCGCCGCCTGGTGCAGGTCACGATGCCGCACCACGCCGCCGGGCCGGTCCAGGTCGCGCGTCGCGCAGGCGTCTTCCGCCACGATCACGCCATAGCCCAGCGGCACCGCGTCGCGCGCGGCGCCAGCGACGCAGGCGTGCGTCATCAACCCGGTGATGACCAGCGTCCTGATGCCGGCGGCCTTGAGGCGCTGGTCCAGGTCGGTGGTCGGAAACACGCTAACCGAAGTCTTCTGCACCACCGTATGGTGGCCTGCGGGCTGCAGGTCCTGGTGGAACGCCGCGCTGGCGCCCTGCTCCGCAAAGACGGGGCTGCCCGCCGGCGCCAGGTGCTGGACGTGGAACACGGGAATGCCGGCGGCGTCCGCATGCGCCACCAGGCGCTGCGCGTTGCCGAGCGCGGCCGCGCCATCCGGGATCGGCAGCTTGCCGTCGAAGTATTCGTTCTGGAAATCGATCACCAGCAGCGCCGTGCTGGCGGCTGCGATCGCGGTGGGGGCGCTGGCACCGGCCAGGGTGCGGATCGTCGGGTGTGTCATCGTTGTCCTCGCTGTCTTCATCGTGATGGAAGGGAGCGCGCCTGCCTGGCGGGATTGCCGCCATGGCACATCGCTGCACGCAGTTTCCAACGACCGCCGCCGCCCCGAAAGCGTCCCGATGGACAACATCCGCTAGAATCGGGCCAACTTCAGACGCCCCCCTGCCTGCGAGGAAGCGATGCACACCGTCGCCGTGATTGCCTTCGAAGGCATCAGCCCGTTTCACCTGTCCGTGCCCTGCATCGTGTTCGGCGACGATCTCGCCAATCTGGGCGTGCCGCGCTACCGACTGCTGATCTGCGGCGAGCAGACCGGCCTGATCCGGACCATGTCGGGCTTCCGCATCGAGGTCGAGCACGACCTCTGCGCGCTGGAACAGGCCGATACCGTCATCATGCCGGCCTGGCGCGACCCGGCGGAACGTCCGTCGCCGGCCCTGCTGGCGGCGCTGCAGGCCGCCAGCGCCCGCGGCGCGCGCATCGCCGGGCTGTGCCTGGGCACCTTTGTGGTCGCCGAGGCCGGCCTGCTCGACGGCCGGCCGGCGGCTACCCACTGGGTCTGGGCCGATGACTTCGCCGCGCGCTATCCCAGGGTCCGGCTCGACCGCCGTTCGCTCTATATCGACGATGGCAGCATCCTCACGTCGGCGGGCACCGCCGCCGCGCTGGACTGCTGCCTGCACCTGGTGCGCCGCGACCATGGCGCGGACGTCGCCAACCGCGTGGCCCGCCGCATGGTGGTGGCGCCGCACCGGCATGGCGGGCAGGCGCAGTACATCGAGCAGCCGCTGCCGCAGACGGCCGGCGCCGACAAGCTGAGCACCACGCTCGATTGGGCCATCGAGCACCTGGAACAGCCGCTGACGCTTGACCTGCTGGCCGACAAGGCGGGCATGAGCCGGCGCAATTTCACGCGGCGCTTCAAGGCCAAGACCGGCACCACGGTGACGCAGTGGGTGCTGAACCACCGGCTCACCGCGGCGCAGCGGCTGCTGGAGACCACCAGCAAGAGCATCGACGTGATCGCCGGCCTGGTCGGGTTCGGCTCGGCGGTTTCGTTGCGCCAGCACTTTGCCCAGACCTTTGCCATTTCACCTTCCGCCTACCGCAAGCAGTTCGGCACCACAGCGCCGTCAGGCCGTGCCGCTGCATAACCCGTCATGACCCGCTTTCTCCGCTTCCGCTTTTTCCGCTCCCGCTTTGTGCGCTGCTGCATTGCCGCCATTGCCGTTGCGCTCGCCGGCACCGCCCATGCTGCGACCGATATCGACTGCGACCCGTCGGCCGCGCCCGCGGGCCACGCGCCCTCGCAGCGGCTGATCTGCGAGTCGGCGCTGTTTTCGATGGGCTATCAGCGCATTTATGCCGACCAGCAGCGGCAGCTGAAGGCCGGCACGATCACGGAGGCCGAGGTTGCCGCGTTCCGCAAGAAGCGTGACGGCTGCGAGACGGCGGCATGCCTCGACGCCGTGTTCCGCGAATGGCGGACGTTCGCGGCGCAAGCGGGCGGCAAGCGCTGAAGGCTGCCGCTCAGCCCGATGCCCGGCTGACGAGCATGCACGTTGCCGTCGCGGTGGCGACCGCCCGGCCGTCCTGCAGCAGCTCCGCCGCAACGTAACAGACGTTCTTGCCGCGGCGCTCCAGCCTGGCGCGCCCGAGCAATTCGCCTGCTCTGGCCGGCCGCAGGAAGGAGAGGTTGAGGTTCAGCGTTGCACAGAATTCCTCAGCGCCCAGCGTAGCCGTCACCAGCATGGCAGTCACGTCGTCGAGCATCGCTCCCAGCATGCCGCCCTGCACCTGGCCGGCCGGGTTCAGGAAAGCCGGCGTGGCCTGATAGGCGGATTCCAGCGTTCCCGCTTGCAGGTCGACCGCGCCGATATTGCCGCCAAGCAATGCGCAGATCGGCGGTGGCGGCACCTGCCCGCGCCGCATCCTGGCAAAGTAGTTGTCCGAGGCTTTTTCCAACGATGTCGACAACGATGTCATTCCCTATCCTCTCTTCTCAGCAGCCGCGAAAGCGCGGCGCGCGCTTTTCCAGCCAGGCCTGCGCGCCTTCGCGCAGGTCTGCGGACGCATCGGCGCGCGCAATGTCGGCGGCAATCTCCGCCGGATCGAGCGTGCCGGCCGCGATCCGGTTCAGGTATCGCTTCATGCCAAGCAGGGCCAGCGGCGCCATGCCGGCCAGCTTTTCGCTCAACCCGGCGGCCTGCACCTGCAGCGCTTGCGCATCCGCCGCCACGCGGTCAAGGAAGCCGCATGCCAGCATCTGCGCCGCATCAAGCCTGTCGGCCGCCAGCAGCACGCGCTTGGCCGTGGCCAGGCCCAGCCGGGCCACGTATCGCTCCAGCCCGCCGCGATAGAACAGCAGCCCCAGCCGCGCCGCCGGCACGAACATGTCGACGCCCTGCGCGCCCAGCCGGAAATCGCAGGCCAGCGCGAGGTCGGTAGCGCCCCCGTACAGGCCGCCCTGGATCACCGCGATGGTGACGGGCCGTGCCGCTTCGAGCGCGTTGGCGAGGGCTTCGAAGCGCTCGCCGGCGTTGCTGCCACCGACCTTTCCGATATGGAAGCCGCTGCAGAAATGCTTGCCCTGCGCCTCGATCCGCAGCACCAGCACTTCGTCGCGGGCATTGATGGCGGCGATGTGCTCGCGCATCAGGTCGAGGTCTTCCGGCTCGAGGCGGTTCGCGACCTCGGGCCGGCGCAGCGTGATGACCGCCACCGCACCGTCGATGGCAAGCGCCGGCGGCTGCCCCGGCGCGGTCGCGCTGGCCTTACCGTCAGTGGAAGCCATAGATCTGCATGGTCGATTCGCCCGCGCGCACGCGGCCGAGGATGGCGGCTTCGGCAGCTTCGCGCCGCTGCGCGCGCGCCACCACGTCGGCCGCGCTCCGCCGCGGCACGACCACCACGCCATCCGCGTCGCCCACGATCAGGTCGCCGGCTTCCACGCGGGTTTCGCCGAACAGCACCGGCTCGTTGAGCCAGCCGATGGCGCCATAGTCCTTGCCGGTGCCGCGTATGCACAGCCCGCGCGCAAAGACGGGGAGGCCGATCTCGTCGAGCAGCACGCCGTCGCGCACGCAGCCGTCGATTACCAGTCCCGCCAGGCCCTTCACCTTGGCGGCAGTGGTCATGATCTCGCCCCAATAGCCGTGCTCGTAGGCGCCGCCGACATGGACCACCAGCACATCGCCGGGCCGGGCGGCTTCGATGGCGCGATGCAGCCACAGGTTGTCGCCACCGGGCGAATGCACGGTCAGCGCCGGGCCGCACAGGCGGAAGCGGGGCGCCACCGGCTTGATCACCGGCGGCAGCACGCCGATCTTGCCGCCTGCCTCGTGCAGCGTGGCGGTTGGCAGCGTCGCCGCGGCCACGACGACCTCCGCCGGCACGCGTTCGAAATCCGCACGCGTGGTGCTGGCTGCGTCATGTTCCTTCATGCTCATGCCCCTTTCGTCTGCAACTGGTGATAGCGGAACTGGCGGCGCGCCTCGTCCAGGCGCATGCCGCCGCGCACGGCTTCGCGGATCGCGTTCTCGGCATGCTCGACGGCCTCGGCCGTGTCCAGCACCGCCGCTTCATGCTCGCGCGGGATCACCACCACCCCATCGGCATCGCCGCGCACGATATCGCCGGGCTGCACGCGCGCATCACCGATATTGACGGGGATATTGGTGGCTTCCACCTGCACGCGGTCCTTGCCGGTGCGCATCCAGTGGTCCTTGCTGAAGACCGGGTAGCCGAGCTGGCGGCACAGCGCCACGTCGCGGCACACGCCGTCGATCACGGTGCCGGCGATGCCGCGGCGGTGCGCGATCTCGGTCAGGATGTCGCCCCACACGGTGGCGTTGTCGCGCCCGCCGTTGTCGAGTACCAGCACGCTGCCCGGCGGCACGTCGTCGATGTAGTCGCCCACCGTGCCCGGCGGGTTGGAAGCCGGGCCGTACAGCAGCGTCCACGCGCGCCCCGCCATGGCAAAGCTGTCGCCGCGCGGCTTGATGCGGTAGCACTGCCCGGCGATGCCGAGCTTGTCGAGCGCGTCGCTCAGGGTGGCGGTATCGAGCCGCGCCGCGCGGCCCACGTTGATGTCCGTTGATTCGCTCATGGTCGTCAATCCTTCAGCATGTGTTCGTAGTTGCCGCCCATCACCTGCCCGATCGGCGTGCCGGCCAGGATGGCCTTCGACATGGCGGACTCCTTGAGGACGATGGCCTCGGCGGTGTCGAGCACGCGCTCGATATCGCGCGCCGCGATGAAGATCACCGCGCTGCGGTCGGCAAGCACGTAGTCGCCGCCGGCCACGGTCACGTCCGCGATCTCGACCGGCACGTTGGTGCCCTTCTCCACCACGCGGCCGCGTGCGGTGAAGGACGTCAGGCCCCGGCTGAACACCGGGAAATCAAAGGCGATGGCCTCGTCGATATCGCGCACGGGGCCATCGGCGACCACGCCGGCCACGCCGCGCACCTTGGCGCCCAGCGACAGCAGGCCGCCCCAGCTGCCGGCTTCGACGCCGCTGCGCTGCTCGACCACGATGATGTGGTCGGGGCCGGCCGCTTCGATGGCGGTGCAGCCCAGGTGCCGCACCGGCCCCGCCGGCGGCGCGCCGGTGCCGAGCTTGACGGTGATGGCGCGGCCGGCAATGCGGCCGGCGCCGCTGCGCTGCGGCAGGCCCGTGACCACGCCGGGCAGTTGCAGCTTGTCGAGCGCGTCCGAGACGGCGCAGCAATCGAGCCGGCGCAGGCGTTGTACGTAGGAATCAGGTTGCGTCATGGTGTTGTCTTGGCTTGTCTTGTGTGGCGGGATCCGGTCAGCCCAGCGTGCGCCAGGCGGCGAAGCACAGGCCGGTGCCGGTCAGCGCGGGGGTGCGGTAGCCTGGCACGTAGCTGACCCATTCCAGGTCCAGCTCGCGCACCGCTTCCACGGCGATCAGCCAGTTGCGGATCTCGGAGCTGCCGGCCTGCAGCTGCTTCGGATCGAGCGAAGCCAGGAAGGCGGTGTCCTTGTTGCGGATGGCGGCGATGATGGCTTCGTCCAGCGTTTCGTCCACCACGAAGTGGCTCAGGCCGCCGGAGGCCAGCACGCCCACGCGCAGGTCTTCCGGGTAGCTGGCGATCAGCTCGCGCAGCGCGGTGCCGAGCTGGATGCAGCGCCGCGGCGTGGGCTGGTTGGGCGGATCGAAGGTGTTGACGATCACCGGCACGATCGGAACCACTGGCCGGTAAATGTCCTGCAGGTAGCGGCGGTGGATAAACGAGAAGGCATGGCCCTCGAACTGCCCGCGCTCCAGGCCGTCCATCGCGGTGATGTCGAAGTCGCGGTCGCACAGCGCGCGGATCAGCCAGCGCGCCAGCGGCGCATGCACGGGGTAGTCGCGGTCGGCGTCGGGCTCTTGCCGCGCCATGCGGGCCTTCTTGTACCAGCCGTCGTTCGCGCCCACGTCGCGCCTGGCGTTGCGGATGGTGTCGCCGTAGTAGATCGCGAAGGCCGGGTTGTTGGTGGTGCGGAACAACTCGGTCTGGTCGTCGCCGACCACCAGCAGCACGTCCAGCCGGGCGGCGTGGATACGCTCGCGCAGCTCGTCCATGGCGGCCTCGGCACGGTCATAGCGCTCGCCCATGCGATCGGGCGTAACCATGGACTCGGCCTCGGCCGGCGCCGCGGCAAGCAGCTTCTCGTAGGTGGTGGGCTCGCCCGCGCGGTCGAAGTAATACGGGTTCTTGGGATCGACCTGCGGGAAGCCGTATTGCCAGTCCTCGCGCTGGGCGGCCAGCATGATGCTGTGTGAAGAGCCGAATGCGGCAACGATTTTTGCCATGGAAATGTCCTTCGATCAGACGATGAATGCCGCGCGCAGTTCGGCGATGCGCGCCGCGCTGTAGCCAAGCTCCGCGAGAATGGTGTCGGTGTCGCCGCCCTGTTCGGGCGCCATGCGCGGCGGCGCTTCGCGCGGATAGCGCGACAGGCGCATGGGCTGGCCCACCAGCGAGACCTCGCCCAGTTCCGCATGCCGCATCGGCCATGCCATGCCCAGGTGGCGCACCTGCGCGTCGGCGAATACCTGGTCGATGCCGTGGATCGGCCCGCACGGCACGCCGGCCTTGAGCAGGCGCTCGGTCCATTCCGCGGTGGTGCGCCCGCGCAGCGCGGCGGCGACTGCCGCATTGACCTGGTCGCGGTTGCGCACGCGTTCCGGGTCCGAGCCCATGCCCGGCTCGTCGACGAGATGCGGCACGTCGAGTGCCTCGCACAGCCGCTTCCACATGGTCTGCCCGATCGCGGCGATATTGAGGTAGCCGTCCCGCGTGGCAAACACGCCGGTGGGCACGGTGAGCGGATGCTCGTTGCCGCTCTGCGCCGGCACCTTGCCGTCGATCAGCCATTGCGCGGCCTGGAAGTCCAGCATGGCGATCTGCGCTTCCAGCAGCGAGGTCTGCACCCACTGCCCCTGGCCCGACGCTTCGCGTTCGAGCAGCGCGGTCAGGATGCCCATGGCGCAGAAGTGGCCCGCGCACAGGTCGGCAATGGGAATGCCTACCCGCATCGGCCCTTCGCCCGGCTTGCCGGTCACGCTCATCAGGCCGCCCATGCCCTGCGCGATGGAGTCAAAGCCCGGCCAGCCCGCATAGGGGCCGTCCTGGCCAAAGCCGGAGATGCTGGCGTAGACCAGGCGCGGATTGATCTCGCGCAGCGCATCGGGCCCGATGCCAAGGCGATGCTTCACGTCCGGCCGGTAGTTCTCGATGAAGACATCGGCGCGCCGGACCAGGTCATGCAGGATCGCCACGCCCTGCGGCGACTTCATGTTGAGCGTCAGGCTTTCCTTGTTGCGGTGCAGGTTCTCGTAGTCGGCACGGTTGTGGTCGCGCCCGCCGATCATGTCGTCGCCGCCGGGTGCGCCGGGCGGGATCTCCAGCTTGATCACGCGCGCGCCCATGTCGGCGAACAGCCGCACCGCGGTGGGGCCGGCCCGCACGCGCGAGGCGTCGATCACGGTGAAGCGCGACAAGGGGCCGTGGCGCTTCGGCTCCGCCTGCCGGGGATTGGTTGCGTTGTCTTCCATCTTCAAGCTCTCCCAGGTCATGCGGGTGTGAACATTGGCACCGCGTGGCCGCCATCGCTCGCCCTGAACACCACCCGCACGCGCTGGCCGATGGCCAGCTCGCGCGGATCGCAGTCCACCAGGTTGCTCATCATGGTCACGCCCTCGTCGAGCTGGATGAAGGCCAGCGTGTAGGCCGCCTCGGCCCGCCCCATGGTGCTGTACGAATAGACCGTGCCGTGGCCGCTGGCCTCGCGCCATTCGGTGCGCAGGGACTGGCAGTGCGGACAGACGTCGCGCGGGTAGTGATGCGCCTCGCCGCAGTCCAGGCAGAACTTGACCAGCAGGCGGCCCTGGTCGGCGGCCTCCCAGAAAGGAAGGCTCTCTGCCAGCGTGCGCGGCGCGGGGATCCTGCGCGCGGCGGTGTTGGTAGTCGTGGTGCTCATGGTTTCAAACCCTTTCCAGGATGAGCGTGGCCGCGGTGTGGCGCGAGGCAAGCGCGCCGCCGATGCCGCTGGCCAGCGCCAGGTCGCAGTTCTTGACCTGCACGGCGGGATGCGCTTCGCCGCGCAGCTGGCGGACGGCCTCGATCACCTTGGTAACGCCGCCGCGATTGGCCGGGTGGTTGTTGCACAGCCCGCCGCCGTCGGTGTTGAAAGGCAGCCTGCCCACGCCGGAGATCAGGCCGCCGTCGGCGACGAATTTGCCACCCTCGCCCTTCTTGCAGAAGCCGAGGTCTTCCAGCTGCATCAGCACGGTGATGGTGAAGCTGTCGTAGAGCGATGCGTACTTGATGTCGGCCGGCGTCACCCCGGCTTCGGCGAATGCCGCGGGGCCGGACCACGCGGCCGCGGACCAGGTCAGGTCGATCTTGCCGCCCATGGCGTGCTTGGGTGCCTCGCCAGCGCCCTTCACCTTGACCAGCGGGCGCTTGAGCTGCCTGGCGATCTCGGGACGCGCCACGATCAGCGCGCCGCCGCCGTCGCTCATCACGCAGCAGTCGAGCCGGTGCAGCGGATCCGAGACCATGGGCGAATTCACCACGTCTTCCACCGTCACCACATTGCGCAGCATCGCGTGCGGGTTGTGCCGGGCATGGTGCGAGGCGGCAACCTTGATCCACGCCAGCTGCTCGCTGGTGGTGCCGAATTCGTGCATGTGGCGCCGGGCCACCAGGCCATACAGATTCTGCGTGGCCGGCCCGAACGGCAACTCGAAGGCCAGCTCCGGCGCGTCCGGGTCCGGCGCCTTGAGCGAGAGCGCCGCGCCCGCCGCGCGGGGGCGCCCGGCCAGCGTGATCAGCGCCACGTTGCAGCGCCCCGCGGCAATCGCCTCGGCGGCGTGGGCCACGTGCAGGATCGGCGCCGAGCCGCCGCATTCGGTGGAATCGACGTGGCGCGGGCGCAGGCCGAGGTATTCGACGATGGTGGTGGTGCCGAGCCCCGGCGCATCGCCGGCGCAGAAGTAGCCGTCGATATCGCTCGCCGAGAGGCCGGCATCGGCCAGCGCCCCGAGGGCGACGTCGGCGTGCAGGCGGGCAACGGAAAGATCGTCGGCCTTGCGGGTGGGGTGCTCGTAGGCCCCCACGATGTATGCGGATCCGTTCAGAGTCATAGCGGGATGGATGGAGGGGTCACTGTTCGGGCTTGAAGCCGCTGGCCTTGATGACGGGGCCCCAGTAGGCCAGCTCTTTGCGCTGCAGGCGGTCCAGGTCCGCGGCGTCGCGGTAGTCCGGCTGCAGCACCGCCTTTTCTTCCAGCATGCTGCGCACGTCGGGCATGGCCAGCACCTTGCCGAGCGCCGTCTGCATGCGTTCGAGTTCGGCCTTGGGCGTCTTCGCCGGCGCCCAGACGCCGGTCCAGGCCTCGCCGGCATCTACCTTGACGCCCTGCTCGGCCACCGTGGGCACGTCGGGCAGCAACGGCGAGCGCCTGGCGCCGAACACGCCGATGATGCGCACCTTGCCGCCGCGCGTGTGCGGCAGGATGTCGCCGGCGGTCATCACCGCGGCGGCCAGCTGGCCGCCGATCAGGTCTGTCGCCAGCGGCCCGTTGCCCTTGTACGGCACCACGTTCAGCGGCACGCCGGCTGCCTTGCCGAACTGCAGCCCGGTAAAGTGCGTCTGGCCGCCAAGGCCGGCGCTGCCGAACACGGTTTCCTTGGGATGCGCCTTGAGCCAGGCCACGTATTCCCTGACGTTGGTCACGCCGGTCTGGCTGCTCACCACCAGCGCCAGCGGGTAGGAAATCACCACGGCGACGGGGCTCAGGTCGGTCAGCAGGTCGTACTTGAGCGTTGCCGGCGGATAGAGCAGCGTCGGGAAGATCGCGGTGGCATTCGGCGCGACCATATAGGTCAGCCCATCGGGCGCGCTGTGCTTGAGCATGCCGGTGGCGATGCGGCCGCCCGCGCCGGGCTTGTTGTCGACGATCACCACCTGGCCGAGCACGCCTTGCAGCTTGTCTGCCAGCACGCGGGCGACGGTATCGGTGGAGCCGCCCGGCGGAAAGCCCACCAGCAGCCGGATCGGCGGCTTTTCCTGGGCGTGGGCCGCGAGGCAGAAGCCCAGCGCCAGCGCGCAGCACACCGTCCTGAGGGTCTTGAAAATGGCCATGCCTTGTCTCCTTTTATCGTTTTGGATGCGCCGTCCGGGCGGCTACGCTTGTCCGCCGAAGCGGCGCAGGTGATGCGAGGCGTCGCCGAACAGCTGGTTGATCACCATCAGCCGCTTGGCGTAGTGCCCCACGCGGCATTCGTCGGTCATGCCCATGGCACCGTGCATCTGGATGGCCCACTGCCCGAGCTGGCGGCCGGCCTGGCCGGCCAGCACCTTGGCCGCGGACACCAGCCGGCGCCGTTGTGCCGGCTCGCCTTCCTGCACCGCCATGGCGGCCGCGCAGGCCATCGACTTGCCCTGCTCCAGCGCGATCAGCATGTCGGCGATGCGGTGCTGCAGCACCTGGAACTTGGCCAGCGTGGAGCCGAACTGCTTGCGGGTCTTGAGCTGCTCGGCAGTCAGCTCGATCAGCGCTTCCAGCGCGCCCACCGCCTCCGCGCACAGCATGGCGCTGGCGCGGTCGGTGGCGGCCTCGACCAGTGGCAGCGCTGCGCCGGCCTCTCCCACCAGGGCAACGGCCGCTACGCGCACGCCACGCAGCGTCAGGTGTGCGGCGCGGCGCCCGTCGAGCGTGCTGAATTCCCTGAGCGAAAGGCCCGAAGTGCCCGCCTCGACCAGAAAGAGCGAGAGGCCCGCAGCATCGTCGGCATCGCCGGCGGTGCGCGCGACAACCAGAAACACGTCCGCGCTGCCGGCCTCCAGCACCAGGGTCTTGGTGCCGTCCAGCACCCAGCCAGCGCCATCGCGCCGCGCCAGCGTGGTGACGCGGGACAGGTCGTAGCGCGCATCGGCTTCACTGCATGCCAGCGCCATGCGCGCTTCGCCTCCGGCGAGGGCCGGCAGCCAGCGTTGTCGCTGGGCCTGGCTGCCCGCCTCGTCCAGCAGCTGGCCGGCCAGCACCACGCTGGAGAGCCAGCCCGCGCCACCCAGCGCGCGGCCGAGTTCCTGCGCCACCAGCATCATTTCCACGGGGCCCTGCGCACTGCCGCCGACATCGTCGGCCAGCGGCAGCCCGAGCAGGCCCAGATCGGCCATGCCGGCCCAGCGCGCGGCGGCCAGTTCCGCCGGCTCGGCCTCGCCGCGTTGGTGGGCGGGATACTCGCCGTCGCAGAATCGGCGCACCGCATCGCGCAGCGCCAGGTGTTCGTCGCTAAGAGAAAAATCCATGGTCGGGTACGGTGTCAGGCCGAAAGGAAGGCCTTGCTGATCAGGTTGCGCTGCACTTCATTGACGCCGCCGTAGATCGACAGCTTGCGCGCATCGAGGTAGTTGGCCGCCAGCGCGGCGAGCTCCGGCGGGCTGGCTGCGTCCGCGCCATCACCGGCACCACCCAGCAGCGCGGCCTCGTCGAACGGCACCGCATGCGGGCCGGCGATTTCCACCAGCAGCTCATAGATGGCCTGGCGCAATTCGGTGCCGCGCACCTTCAGCATCGAGGCCTCGACGGCCGGCACGCGGCTTTGCTGGTTCGGGCTCAGCAGGCGCAGCGCGGTGAATTCCAGCGCCATCAGCTCGATCTCGAACTGCGCGAGCCGCGACTGCAGTACCGCGTCGTGCTCCAGTCCCTGCTGCACCGCCAGCGCACGTGCCCGCTCGAGCTGCTGCTTGCACGAGCCGATGCCGGCGATGCCGGTGCGCTCATGGCCCAGCAGGTACTTGCCGTAGGACCAGCCCTTGTGCAGCTCGCCGACCAGGTTCTCGACCGGCAC
Organism: Cupriavidus sp. IK-TO18; assembly: GCF_015549295.1. Lineage (NCBI taxonomy): Bacteria > Pseudomonadati > Pseudomonadota > Betaproteobacteria > Burkholderiales > Burkholderiaceae > Cupriavidus > Cupriavidus sp. IK-TO18. The sequence goes on along the minus strand of NZ_JADGMP010000007.1, from coordinate 232,408 downwards.
GCGCACGTTGTCCAGGTAGCACTCGTTGAGGTCGGTGCCGCCTTCGAGCATGCGGATCGGGCGCACTTCCACGCCGGGCGACTTCATGTCGATCAGCAGGAAGGAGATGCCCTCCTGCGGCTTGGCGGCATCGGGATCGGTGCGGACCAGCGCGAACATCATCGAGCACCAGTGCGCGTAGGAGGTCCACACCTTGTGCCCGTTCACGACGAAATGCTTGCCGTCGGATTCCAGCACCGCCGTCGTGCGCACCGCTGCCAGGTCCGAACCGGCTCCCGGCTCTGAGAAACCCTGCGCCCACCAGGTATTGCTCTGCCGGATGTCCGGCAGGTATCTGGCCTTTTGCTCGGGCGTGCCGAAGGCAATCAGCACCGGGCCCAGCATCTGGATACCGCTGGCGATGATGCGCGGCGCGCCGCCGAGCATGGTCTCTTCGTCGAACAGGTAGCGCTGCACGTGGGTCCAGCCCGGGCCGCCGTCCTCGACCGGCCAGCCCGGCGTGAGCCAGCCGCGCGCTTCCAGGATGCGGAACCAGGTCACGTAGTCGGCGTGTTCGAGGCGCAGGCCGAGTTCGACCTTGCGCTTGATGGCGGCCGGCAGGTGCGCCTTCACGAAGGCGCGCACTTCCTGGCGAAAGGCTTCTTCTGCGGGGGAAAATGTCAGTCTCATCGTGCTTGCCTCATGCGTGCGGCTTCATGACCACCGCCTGCGGCTGCAGGACCACCAGCGCATCCAGCGCCAGCACGCGGTCCGGGTAGGCCACCAGCGGATTGATGTCGATCTCCGCAAGCCCGGGATTGGCCCGCATCTGCTCGCCGATCAGCGCGACCACTTTGGCGATGGCCGCGGTGTCGACCGCAGCCGCGCCACGGATGCCGCGCAGCAGCGATGCCGCCTTCAGCCGGCCGAGTTCCTGCAGGATGTCGGCCTCGGCCAGGTCGGCCGGCAGTAGCCGCACGTCCTTCAGCGCCTCGATCCAGATGCCGCCCAGGCCCACCAGCACCACCGGCCCCCAGTCGGCATCGCGCCGCGCGCCAACCACCAGTTCGAGCCCGCGCGGGCCCATGGCCTCGACCAGCACGCCGTCCAGGCGCAGGCCGGGACGGTGCTTGCCGATGTTGTCGTGCAGCTGCTGCCAGCCGGCACGCAAGGCCGCCTCGCCCGCCAGCCCGACGATCACGCCGCCGACGTCGCTCTTGTGCGGCAGCTCGCTGGCCTGCGCCTTGATCACCACCGGATAGCCGATGCGCGCGGCCACTGCGACGGCCTCGTCCGCGGTGGCGGCGAGGCCACCCTGCGGCACCGGCAGCCCGGCGCCGGCGAGCCAGGCCTTGCCCTGGTACTCGGCAAACACACCCGAGGGTGGCACCGGGCCGGGCAGCGGCAGCGCCCGTGGCGGGCCCTGCGTGGCACGGTGCGCACGCTGCAGCGCCTCGCCGTAGGCGGCCACGCGCGCCAGCGCGCGCAGCGCGCGGTCCGGCGAACGGAAGAACGGCACGCCGCTGGCGCGGATCGCCTCCACGAAGAACGGTTCGATCGGTCCGCTGTCGCCGGTCACCACCAGCACCGCCGGCTTGTCCGCGCGGGCCAGCGCCGGCACGATGTGCTCGGCCTTGTCGCGCTGGGCCACCTCCGGGCCGGCCGGAATGCCCAGCACGATGCTGCCGATGTTGGGATCGGCCAGCATGGTCAGCAGGATGTCGCCGATCAGGCCGGGCTGGCGCACGCCGATGGTGGTGTAGTCCAGCGGATTCTCCGCGACGGCATAGCCGGGCAGCATTTCGGTAAGGCGCTGCGTGGTCGGCGCGGTCAGCGCCGGCAGCTCCAGGCCGAGTCCGTCGCAGAAGTCGAGCGCGATGTTCTTCATCGCACCCGATCCGGTCATAAAGGCCGGCCCGCCGCTGGGCGGAACCGGAAAACGCAGCAGGATCGCCGCTGTGTCGAACAGTTCGTCGAGCGCATCGACCAGCACCACCGCCTCGCGCGCCAGCAGCACCGACGCCGTGGCGTGGTCGCCGGCCAGCGCGCCGGTATGCGACTGCGCGGCCTCGCGCGCCCGCGCACTGCGGCCCGGCATCAGCATCACCACGGGCTTGCCGGCGGCGCGGGCTGTGCGCGCCAGCTGCAGGAACAGGCCCGGCCTGCGCACCTGCTCGGCGTAGACCGCGATGACGCGCGTCTGCGGATCGGCGATGTAATACGAGAGCACGTCCTCGATGCCGACCGACGCCTCGTTGCCCGTGGACACCGTGGCGGTCATCGGCAACCCGCGGCCGATGAAGGCATCGCGCAGGTTGGCCGCCATCGCGCCGCTCTGCGCCACCACGCCGATGCCGGGACGGCCGCCGCAGGGATATGGCTGCACCGGCTCGAAGGTCACCGGCACGCCGGCCTCGAAGTTGGTGAAGCCCATGCAGTTGGGGCCCAGCAGCAGGATGCCGGCCGCACGCGCGGCGGCAGCCAGCTCCTCCTGCTTCGCACGGCCTTCGTCGCCGGTCTCGGCATAGCCCGAGGCAAACAACACCGCCGCGCTGGCACGGCGCTCGGCCAGCGCCCGCACGGCATCCAGCACGCCGGCTTCGGGAATCGCCAGCACGGCCAGGTCGATGCCTTCCGGCAGTTCATCCACGCTCTTCACGCAGGCACGGCCGTTGATCTCGGTACTGCTGCGGCTGACCAGGTGGATGGCGCCGGCATAGCCGAAGCGCTCCAGGTTATCGAGCACGAAGCCGCCAAACGACCTCGGGTCCGCCGAGGCGCCGACGATGGCGATCGAACGCGGCTTCAGGATGCGATCCACCGGCACCAGTTCGGATGCAGGGGCGGGAGTGTGACTGTTCATGGAATTGCAGCTTCCAGTTGGATGGTGCGGCCCGGGCCATACAGGCCCCACGCAGCCATGGTTGGTTCGTGACCGGGTTGGTTGAATTCATTCTGGCATACCAGAACACCAATTTCAACACACCACATAAATTTCTTGGCATTCACCGATCGGTGTTTTCCCTAGGCGAAGATTGCGCACCCGAGCGCGGCGCGGCGCCGAAGGCACTGCTTCCCAGGCCGCTTCCGCAGCAACAGATTAGGACGCGCTTTCCGCACCAGCAAAGGCTTTGCTGCGAATTCCGAGCCGGAGCAACAGCTTGCCGAGGCGGCGACGGCATGCATCGATGGGCCCGAAACCAGCACTTTGCCAGCGGCGTATCAGCCTCAACCTAACTGGATGCCTGAAATCTCTGTTTGCATACCACAAATCATGTGTTGTATATTTTTTCGCATACAGAGCTGGCTTCGCCCCGACAGAAAGAAACGCCGATGACTCCGCACACTCCTCACCCGCACACGCCCGCCCCGACGGCAGGCACCGGCGCTGCTGACGCCCCGGCACGTGCCGGCCTGGCCAACGACATACGGGCCACGCTCGAGGATGAGGTCGAGAAGGGTGTGCTGACGCCCGGCGCGCTGCTGGACGAGCGCGCGCTGGCAGACCGCTTCGGCGTGTCGCGCACGCCGGTGCGCGAGGCGCTGCAGCAACTGGCCGCGCGCGAGCTGGTATGCATGTCGCCGCGCCAGGGCGCCACGGTGGCGCGCATGTCGATCGCCAGGGTGCGGGCGATGCTCGAGTACGTGGGAGAACTGGAGGCGCTGAGCGCCAGGCTGGCCGCGCGGCGCATCGACGAAACCGTGCAGGCGGCGCTGGACGAGGGTCTGCGCTGCTGCCAGGCAGCCGCCGACAGCGGCGACGCCGCCGGCTACGCGGCCGCCAACGTGGTGTTCCACGAGGCCATCTATGCCGGCAGCCGCAACGACTTCCTGGCCGACCACATCCGCCACGCGCGCCGGCGCCTGCAGCGCTACCGCACGCGCGACTTCATCAGCCCGGCGCAGATCGCCAGGTCGCTGCACGACCACCAGCAGATCGCCCGCGCCATCCAGGCCGGCGACGAAACCCAGGCCGGCAAGGCGATGCTGCTGCACGTGCCGGCCGGCACCACCGGCTTTTCCGAATTCCTGGCCACCGTGCCCCGCCATTTCTTCGACGGCGACCACGGCGCCGACATCTCCTGACAGAGGACTCCATGACCCGCCCGGCTCGCTCACTCGATGTTCCCGGCCTCGCGCACAAGGCTCCGATCCCGGTCGGCGCGCGCGTGGGCAACCTGATCTGCACGTCGGCGATCGCCGGCAAGGATGCGCGCACCGGCGAGCTGCCGCCAGACGCCGCCGCGCAGGCCGCGCTCGCCTTCCACAACCTGCAGGGCGTGCTCGATGCCGGCGGTGCCTCGCTCGCCGATGTGCTCAAGCTCACCGTGTACGTGAAGGACGACAGCGTGCGCGATGCCATCAACGGCGCATGGCTGCGCTGCTTCCCGGACCCGCGCGACCGCCCCGCGCGGCACATCGTCGTGCACGACCTCCAGCACGGCATGTTGCTGCAACTCGAATGCCTGGCCGTGGTGGCCAGCGATACCCAAGGCTGAAACCCATGATCATCGATTCCCACGCCCACATCGTCATGCCCCCCGAAAGCTTCCGCTACATGGCGGAACTGGTCGGCGGCCGCGCCAACCCCTCGACCACGCCGCGCATCCCCGATGAATCGGTGCGCAAGGTCGCCGAGGAGCTGGTGCGCAGCATGGACAACGTCGGCACCGACGTGCAGTTCATCTCGCCACGCCCCTACCTGCAGATGCATTCGGTCAAGCCCGGCCGCGTCACGGAACTGTGGTCGCGCCACTGCAACGACCTGATCGCGCGCTTCGTCGAGCTGTTCCCCGACCGCTTCCGCGGCGTGGCGGGCCTGCCCCAGTACATGGACGAATCGCCGGCGCTGCGCGCGGTGCCCGAGCTGGAACGCTGCGTCAAGGAACTGGGCTTTGTCGGCTGCCTGATCAATCCGGATCCCACCGAAGGCGAAGGCCCGACCCCGCCGGGGCTGGGCGACCCGTTCTGGCATCCGCTTTACGACGCCATGACGCGACTGGACGTGCCGGGCCTGATCCACTCCGCGGGCAGCTGCAGCGCGCGCGAGTCGTACACGCTGAAGTTCATCAACGAGGAAAGCATCGCCATCGTCTCGCTGCTGGGCGCCAAGGTGTTCGACAAGTACCCGGACCTGAAGATCGTGGTGGCACACGGCGGCGGCGCGATTCCCTACCAGATGGGCCGCTTCCGCGCGTGGAACGTGCGCAAGGGCGAAGCCACCAGTTTCGACGACCAGCTCAGGCACCTGTACTTCGACACCTGCAACTACTCGCGCGAGGCGATCGAGCTGCTGCTCAAGGTGGCCGGCACCGACAACGTGCTGTTTGGCACCGAGAAGCCCGGCACGGGTAGCGCGCGCGACCCGGTCTCGGGCCGCGACTTCGACGACATGAAGCCGGTGATCGAAAGCATCGACTGGCTGACCGAGGAACAGCGCCGCAATATCTTCGAGTGCAACTGCACCCGCCTCTACTCACGCGCCTTCCGCAAGGACGAGGAGTGCTGACATGGCAATGACCCGCGAAGACAACGACCTGCTCACCCGCGTCGAGGGCGGCGCGCCGATGGGCGAGATGATCCGCCAGCACTACTGGCTGCCGGCGGTGCCGTCGGCCAAGCTGGTGGCAGACGGCGCGCCGGTGCGCGTGCGCCTGCTGGGCAGCAACTATGCGGCCTTCCGCGCCACCGACGGCAGCGTGGGCGTGGTCGACGAATTGTGCCCGCACCGCAAGACCTCGTTGCTGATGGGCCGCAACGAAGACAACGGCCTGCGCTGCATCTTCCACGGCTGGAAGCTCAACACCCGCGGCGAGGTAGTGGAGGCGCCCAACCACACCGGCGAGCAGGCGCAGTTCTGCAAGCACGTGCGCGTCAACCGCTATGCGGTGGAGGAGCGCGGCGGCATCGTCTGGGTGTGGCTGGGCAAGGGCGAGCAAGCGCCGAAGTTCCCCGACCTGCCATTTACCACCCTGCCGGAAGACCAGCGCTCGGTCACCAGCCAGGAAGTGCCGACCAACTGGGTCCAAGGCGTGGAAGCCTCGATGGATTCTTCGCATGTCGGCGTGCTGCACGAGTCCACCACGCAGATCAGCGCCGGCTCCGGCAACGAGCGCCTGCACATGACGCAGGCCCTGGCGCCGCGGCTGGAATTCGAGGACCGGCCCTACGGCTACCGTTATGCGGCCATCCGCCCCCTGGCCGACGACAAGGTCTATGCCCGCGTCAACAACTTCGTGATGCCGTGGTACGGGATCATCTGCGCCCCCGACGCGAAGGGTCCCGGCACGGTGTTCTTCTCGACGCCTGTCGACGACGTCACGCACCGCGCCTGGTTCGTCCACTTCAATCCGCACCGGCCGCTGGGCATGACGGTGATGTCGGCCACGCCGGACGTGTGGGACTTCCCGCCGCTGCCGCCGGGCGGCCCCGACAACAACTGGGGACAGAACCGCGACCTGATGCGGCGCGGCCACGCCACCGGCTTCCCGCAGCACCTGGGGACCGAAGACTTCGCCATGTTCCTGGGCCAGGGCCCGATCGCCGACCGCACCACCGAACAGTTGTGCTCGGCCGACGGCGCCGTGCTGCGCGTGCGCCAGGCGCTGCTGAAGTCCGTGCGCGAGTTCATGGCCGGCAAGACCCCCACGCTGGCGGACAGCCCCGAGCTCGACTACGCGCAAGCGGTATCGGTGGGCGGCGTGCTGCCCGCCGGCACGGACTGGCGCGTGCTGACCCAGGCGGGCTGAAGCGCGCCGGCACGGAAAACAAAGACAAAGAGAAACGGAGACAAGCATGACAAGCATGTGCCGACGCCGGCTGTTGCTGGCGGCCTGTGCCGCCATCGCCGCCCCAGCCGCCCCAGCCGCCCCAGCCGCCCCAGCCGCCCCCGCGGCGGCGCATGCCGGCATGCAGGGCAAACCCGTGATCCGTATTCTGCTCGGGCTGCCGCCCGGCGGCGGCACCGACGCGATCGCCCGCTACTTCGCCGACCGGCTGCCCGCGCTGCTGGACCAGCCCGTCATCATCGAAAGCCATGTCGGCGTGGGCGGCCGCATCGCGGCCGATATGCTGATGGCGGCCAGGCCCGACGGCCTGACCTACATGATCGCCCCCAACGCGACGCCGACCTTCCAGACCCTGGTGTTCGGCAAGCAGCTCAAGTGGGACCTGTGGCGCGACTTCGCGCCGGTGGCCGGGCTGGTGTCATACCCGCTGGGCATGGCCGTGCGCCCGGATACCGGCAAGAACGCGCAGGAGTTCATCCGCTGGGCCAAAAGCCATCCAGCCGAGGCCTTCGGCACGCCCGGGCTGGGCGGGCAGAACCACTTCCTCGGCATGCAGTTCGCGCGGGCGGCCGGCATCACGCTGACCGCGGCGCCCTACAAGGGTACCCCGCCGATGATCACCGACCTGGTGGGCGGCCATGTGCCCGCGGCCGTCACGCTGCTGGACGACATGATGAAGTACCACCGCAGCGGCAAGGTCCGCGTGATCGGCATCTTCAGCCCGAAGCGATCGCCGCTGGCGCCCGAGATCCCGACCATGGCCGAGCAAGGCGTGAACATGCCGTTCGCCGAAGGCTGGACCGCGATGTGGGCGCCCGCCCGGACCCCGCCGGCCGAACTTGAGCGCATGCAGCAAGCCCTGCGCAAGATCCTGTCCGCACCCGGGACCGCGACGTTCCTGATGCAGCGCCTGTCGGTCGTGCCCGACTACCTCAACGCCGCGGACATGGCCCGCCGGCAGCGCGCCGAACTGGCGACGTGGGAACCCATCATCAGGTCGTCCGGCTTCCGCCCGGAATGACAGCGTTCCGACAGGAAGAACCGAAGGAAGCACCATGAGCAATTCCGAAACACTGCAGGTGAGGGTCAAGTCCATGGCCTGGGAGGCCGACGGCATCCTGAGCTACGAGCTGTGGCCCGAGCCGCCGCGCAAGGCGCTGCCGCCGTTCTCGGCCGGCTCCCATGTCGACGTGCACCTGCCCAATGGCCTGATCCGCAACTACTCGCTGCTCAACGCGCCGCACGAGCGGCACCGCTACGTGATCGGCGTGAACAAGGACCCGAACAGCCGCGGCGGCTCGCGCTACCTGCACGAGGTGCTGCGCCCCGGCGATACGCTGGCGATCAGCGCCCCACGCAACAACTTCCCGCTCGAGGAGTCGGCCGCGCTGAGTGTGTTTATCGCGGGCGGCATCGGCATTACGCCGATCCTCGGCATGATCCGCCGCCTGCAGGCGCTCGGCCGGCACTGGCAGCTGCACTACGCAGCGCGCACGCGCCGCAATGCCGGCTTCCTCGACGCCGTGCAGGCGCTGCGCGATGACGCCAACGCCGAAGTGCAGCTGTGCTTCGACCGCGAGCCCGGCGGGCGCATGCTGGATATCGCCGGCATCGTCCGTGCGCTGCCGGCCAGCGCCCATGTCTATTGCTGCGGCCCGCTGCCGATGCTGGAAGCGTTCGAGCAGGCCACTACCGGCCTGCCGCCCGCGCAGGTCCACCGCGAGTACTTCGCGGCGCGCGAGAGCGCCGCCACCGAGGGCGGCTTCACCGTCGAGCTGGCCCGCAGCGGCCGCAGCGTCGAAGTGCAGGCGGGCCAGACCATCCTGGACTGCCTGCTCGGCCAGGGCATCGAGCCGCCGTATTCGTGCCAGGAGGGCATCTGCGGCACCTGCGAGGTGCGCGTGCTCGACGGCGTGCCGGACCATCGCGACCTGGTGCTCAGCGAGGCGGACAAGACCGCGAACCAACGCATGATGATCTGCTGCTCCGGCGCCAGGAGCCGCAAGCTGGTGCTGGACCTGTGACCGCCCCCATCCACCGATCGAATGAACGAACGAGCGATATCCGCTCCTGCCAACTGGAACTCCCATTATGAGCACTGAACTGGTTACCTATGAACTCGACGGGCCGGTCGCGCTGATCGGCCTCAACCGCCCCGACAAGCGCAACGCCATCAATGAAGACGTGGTGTGGGCGCTGCGCGATGCCGTGGTGCGCGCCGGCGAAGAAGCCAGCGTCGGCGTGCTGTTTGGCCATGGCAGCAACTTCTGCGCGGGCCTGGACCTGAAGGAAGCGCTGGCGCGCGCGGCCGGCGCCCTCGCCAACGCCCCGCGGCCACGCAAGCGCCAGCGGCATTCCTGGCACACCGTGTTCGACATCATCGCGCGCGGTCCCATTCCGTTCGTGGCCGCACTGCATGGCGCGGTGGTCGGCGGCGGGCTGGAGCTGGCCACCGCGGCGCACGTGCGCGTGGCGGATGAATCCGCCTTCTTCGGCCTGCCCGAAGGCCAGCGCGGCATCTTTGTCGGCGGCGGCGGAACGGTGCGCGTGCAGCGCGTGGTGGGCTACACCGTGATGGCCGACATGATGCTGACCGGCCGCCTGCTGTCGGCGGCCGAGGGCGAGCGCGAGCACATCGTGCGCTACGTTGTGCCGGCCGGGCAGGCGCTGGACAAGGCGCGCGAGCTGGCCGCCAGGATCGCCCGCAATACGCCCGACACCAACTGGCGCATCACCAATGTGCTGCCGCGCATCAACGACCTGTCGCATGACGACGGCCTGTTCATGGAGTACCTGAACTCGAACATGGAGCGTTCCCCCGAAACCGCCGAGCGGCTGCGCGAATTCGTCGAAGGGCGGGCCCAGCCGCTGGTCTCCCCGGCAGGCAAACAGGACTGAGGCCATGACAAACCCCACCCCTGCCCTTGCCGGCAACGCCGTGACCCAGCCGGAACGCGACGCCGCCGAGACCCACATCCGCCTGGCGCAGGCGGAAGCCTCCAGGATTCCCGACATTGCGGCGGAACTGCCGCTGCGCCCGGTAGAACACGTGGCCGTGATCGGCGCCGGCACCATGGGCGGCGGCATCGCCATGGCGCTTGCCAATGCCGGCATTCCCGTGACGGTGATCGATGCCGAGCCTGCCGCGCTGGAGCGTGGCCTGCAGCGCGTGCGCGACAACTATGCGGGCAGCGTCGCGCGCGGCCGGCTGCAGCAGGCGCAGATGGACGAGCGGCTTGCGCGGATCCGCGGCTCGGTCGAGCTCGCCGACGTGGCACGAGCCGACCTGATCGTGGAAGCCGTGTTCGAAGACATGGCGCTCAAGCAGGACATCTTCCGCAAGCTCGATGCGCTGGCCAAGCCCGGTGCGATCCTGGCCACCAATACCTCGGGGCTGGATGTGGACGCCATCGCCGCGGTCACGCAGCGGCCGCAGGATGTGGTCGGCGCGCATTTCTTCAGCCCGGCCCATGTCATGCGTTTGCTTGAGGTCGTGCGCGCGCAGCAGACTGCGCCGGACGTGATCGCGACGCTGATGGAGCTGGGACGCCGCCTGGGCAAGGTCTCGGTGCTCGCCCGCGTCTATCCGGGCTTTATCGGCAACGCGCTGTTCCGCAACTACACGCGCGAGGCGCACTTCCTGCTGGAGGAAGGCGCGCTGCCGCATGAAGTCGACCAGGCGCTGACACGCTTCGGCTATGCGATGGGGATCTTCGCCGTGCATGACATGGCCGGCAACGACGTGGGCTACCAGACCCGCAAGGCGCAGCTGGCCACCCGCCCCACCGACCGGCGCTGGAACGACCTGATCCTGAAGCTGACCGAGATGGGACGCCTGGGCCAAAAGTCCGGTGCGGGCTGGTATCGCTACGAACAAGGCAGCCGCACGCCGCAACGCGACCCGGCGGTCGAGCAGTTTATCGTCGACGAATCCGCCAGGCTGGGCATCGCGCGCCAGCCGGTTGACGAGGAAGAGATCCTTAAGCGCTGCCTGTACGGCATGATCAATGAAGGCGCGAAACTGCTCGAACAGGGCGTTGCGCTGCGCGCGAGCGATATCGACATCGTGTACGTGACCGGCTACGGCTTCCCGGCGCACCGCGGCGGACCGATGTACCTGGCGGACCAGCTGGGACTGGCCAGCGTCTGCGCGGATATCGAGCGCTTCCATGCCCGCCATGGCTACTGGTGGACCCCGTCCCCGCTGCTTCAACGCCTGGCGCGCGAAGGCCGTCGCTTCGCTGACCTCGAGCCGGGCCTCGTGCCGGCCTGAGTTTTCCACCCCTCGCCACCCCGACACCGTCCGATGCGTCCGATGGATTGCAGCCCTGCCTGGGCTGCGCCTCGGGCGCGGGTCCGTGCCGCCGGAAAACGCCGTTTCCGGCCATTTTGTTCATGCCGTTGATGCAATGGCACCCCGGTGCAGCGGCGGGATCAGCCGCGCAATCCGTTCATCCTGGAGGAGAAAAGCAATGAAAAAAAGCACCATCGGCATCGCGTGCGCCCTGGCCGGCCTGGCCGGCACGGCGCAAGCTTCGGTCACGCTGTACGGCGTGGTCGATGCCAACATCGAGTACAGCAACAACAACCTCGCGACGGGGCAGCCGGACGGCAAGTCAAAGGTAGCGCTCAGCTCAGGCGGCCTGTCGCCGAGCCGCTGGGGCCTGCGCGGGGTGGAAGACCTGGGCGGCGGCAAGCAGGCGATCTACGCGATGGAAAGCGGCTTCAGCGTCGACACCGGCATTTCCACGCAGGGCGGCCGGCTGTTCGGGCGCCAGGCCTGGGTCGGACTCGCGGCCGGCGGGCACAAGCTGACCTTCGGCCGGCAATACTCGTCGCTGTTCCTGACCATGGCCAACTACTCGCCCACCGCGTATGCGACCCTGTACGAACCGGTGACCACCATCGCCGGCGTCGGGCTGCGCCAGGACAATATGGCGAAGTACCACGGCGACTTCGGCCCGCTGTCCACGGAACTGCACTGGAGTTTTGGCGAGCAGCCGGGCTCGATGACGGGATCCGCGGGCTACGGTGCCGGCGTGGACTACCGCATCGGATCGTTCGGCATTGCGGCGGCCTATGACAATGTGAACAGCGCGAAGGTGGCGGGCGACTACCAGCGGACGCAGAAGGCAGCACTGGGCCTGCGCTACCAGGTCACGCCGCAGTTGCTGGCCCAGGCCGCGTACCGCTACGGCAAGAACGATGTCGCGACGCCCGGCGCCATCGGGCGCGACGACCTCTGGTGGTTCGCCCTCAATTTCCAGGCCACTCCGGCGCTGCAGCTGACCGGCGCGGTCTACTACGACAACCTCAGGTCGGTCTATGGCGCCGCGGGCGATCCGGCCAACCCGTGGCAGGTCACGATGATCGCCGACTACAGCTTGTCCAAGCGCACCGACGTCTACCTCAGCGCAGCCTTCACCAAGAACGCGGCGCTCAACTTCGAGAACTTCAACGGGGCCACGGCGGCCTACCGGATCGCGCCCAGCGAGGACAGCCAGTTCGGCGTCGCCGCCGGCATACGGCACCGCTTCTGAGCGGCGGCGAGGCGCGTCAGTCAGGCCGTGCTGACGCGGCCCGGCATGCGCCGGGCGCGCGGCCTGGCTTCGCCCTCGTCTTCCGTCGCGGCGCGCCGGCCTCGCTTGCCGGCGGTCGCGGGCGCCATGCCGGCGGCCGGTCCGCTGTCGGTTTCGAGGTAGCTCATCGGCAGCGTCGACAGGAACTCCGAGAACCCGGTGGTGCCGACCGGCGCATGTTCCAGCATGGCCGCATGCGCCGCGGCCTCGTCGCCGCTCAGGATGGCATCGGCCAGGCGCTGGTGGTCCGCGAGCGCACGCTGGCGCTGGCCCTGGGTCAGGAAGATCTTCGGCCGGTAGCGCTGCATCAGCCGGCGGATGCCCTGGATCTGCTCGACCAGGTATTCGTTGTGGCTGCCGGCGTAGACCAGGTCATGAAAGCCGGCATTGGCCTCGGCGAATTTCTTGCCGTCTTCCTGGGAGAACGCCTCGGCGCACTGCTGCATGCTGGCCTTGAGCTGGAGGCGTTGCTCGTCGTCCATGCGGCGCGCGGCGAGCTTGGCGGCAACCGCTTCCAGCTCGCCAAGCAGTTCCAGCGTTTCCCGCAACTGTGTGATCGACATGCGCGAGACAAAGACCCCTACGCGCGGGGCGATGCGCACGAGATTCTGCACGGCGAGTTGCTGCAGCGCCTCCCGCACCGGCGTGCGCGATACGCCGAAGCGCTCTGCCAGGCTGCGCTCGTCCAGCGGCGTACCGGGAGGCAACGCACCGCTTTCGATCTCGGCCTCGATGGCCGCCCGGATCTCGGCGGCCATGCTTTGCTTCTGCGGTTGGGTCATGGCGGGTCGTTGGTATTTGTGGCCCGGCAAAGGGCCAGGAAGTTGCGTTGAAGTATACCAAATGGACCCGCTGGCATTCCAGCCACAGCACGGCGCTTTGGGCCGTGATGGCTTCCCCTCACGCCAGTCTCGACACCGGTGCGCGCGGCGCCGCACTCAGAAGTTCGTCTCGATCGCCATCCTGGCGCCGTCCGGCACCTGGTTCGGAATCACCCGGTGGGCAAGGATCGCGTAGTCGCGGGCAGCCGCCACCGACGTCGGACTCACCAGCCGCTTCGGGCCGCCCAGCCAGGCGAAGTGATCCTTGCCGTCGTCGCTGCTGAACCAGGCAAAGTCGCCGATGCGGTCGAGGCCGCGCTTCACCATCTTCAGCAGCGCCAGGGCTTCCTCTGAAACGCCGAGGTGCCGTCCTGTGTCATGGATGACCGTGGCCAGGTTGCGGAGCTTGTCGGTCGAGGTGCCGTCGCCGTTTGCCGGGTCAGGCACCAGTTCGACGACCAGAATCCCTTTGTGCGCGGTGATGCGTGCTTGATGCATGGCTTCTCCCAACGGATGGATGTCCCCTGTCGGCCAGATGCAATCAACAAGCAAGTTTGCTGCCAGGCCGTGCGGGATGTGCAGCGTACCTGCCTCGCATGACATTTCTGGGTGTGCGGCGCGGGCATCGACGCCGGCGGCTAGCCAAGCCACTCGCGGACGCCGGTGTGGCGGAATGGGTGTAGTGTTGGTACCGGCCCTGCACTTCCCGGAGACCGTTGGGCCGCAGGCAACTTTGCCTGCGTTGGATTGCCGACGTCGCCAGCCCAGGACAGGCACGGAACTGGTGCACGCGCTGTTCGGGGTGATGCCTTTCATCCGACCCGGTAGCGCCGGATCACCTCCGGATCGGGATCGATGCCCAGACCCGGCCCGTCTGGCACCCGAATCATCCCGTCCCGCGGCACCACCGCATCGCCGAGCACCCGGGCCTCCATGTCGAAGTAGCGCCATTCGATCATGGCACGCGCATCGCCCAGCGCCGCCGTGGCATGGATGCTGGCCAGCAGCCCGGGGCCGTCGTAGAAGGTGTGGACCATCACCTGCGTGTTGTGCGCCTCGGCCAGCGCGAACACCTTGCGCAGCGGGCTGATGCCGCCCATCTTGGCCGGGCTCGGCTGGATGACGTCGACCGCGCCGGCGCCGAGCATCTGGTGGAAGTCCATCAGCGTCGAGGCGTTCTCGCCCGCCGCCACGGCAATGCCGCATTGCCGGCGCAACGCGGCCAGGCCGGCGTAGTTCTCCGGTGGCCACAGCGGCTCCTCGAGCCAGCGCAGCGACAGCGGCGCCAGTGCGCGCGCCATGTCGATGGCCTCGGCCAGCGACCACGGACAGTTCACATCGAGCGTGATTTCGATATCGGGCCCGGCCGTCTCGCGCGCGGCCTGTACGACAGCGAGGTCGACCTCGTGCAGCTTGATGCTGCGGTAGCCGTCGGCGATCGCGCGCTGCGTGTTGGCCGCGATCGTCTCACGGTCGGCGTAGCGGATCAGGCTGGCATACGCCGTCAGTTGTTCCCGCCGCGTTCCGCCCAGCAGCCGGTACAGCGGCAGGCCGGCGGCCTTGCCGCAGATGTCCCACAGCGCGATATCTAGCGCCGACAGCCCGTACATGATGGCGCCGCTGCGCCCGAAGACGTGGAACCGGCGCTGCAGGTCCAGGCTTAGCGCCTCGGGCTGCGTGGCATCCATGCCGAGGCACGCGGGCGCCAGCAGTTCGTCGAGCGCCGCCTTGACCATCGGGATGCCGATAAAGCCGAAGGTTTCGCCCCAGCCCACGATGCCGTCGTCCGTGGTCACCTTGACCAGCAGCGAATCGGCGGCCTGCAAACCCGCCCCGCCCCACACGCCGGCGGCGGAGACCCCGCCGACCGTGAATGGCACGCGCAGCACGATGGTGTCGATCGACGCAATCCGCATGGCTCGCCTCCCGTGGCCGCTGCAGCCCCCGAGGACCGGCTGCTGCATGGCTGCGTTCACTATAGGCGAGCGCGTGTTCTCCAGCCGCGCCGGACTGGCTGGCTCAACCGCTCGCGCTCAGCCCTGGTCGCCGCCACCGACCGGCAAGACCGTACCGGTGATGTAGGACGCTTCGTCCGATGCCAGGAACAGGATCGCATGCACCTGTTCGTCGATCGTGCCATAGCGGTGCATCAGGCTGCTCTCGCGGGTCTGGTCGACGATGGCCTGGTACCAGCCCGCCTCCTGCTCGCTCTGCGCTTCGGTGTTGCGCGGAATCCTGCGCGGCGGCGCCTCGGTCCCGCCGGTGGCGATGGCGTTGACGCGGATGCCTTCGTGCGCGTGTTCGAAGGCCAGGCTGGCCGTCAGCGCATTGACGCCGCCCTTGGCCGCCGCATAAGGAACGCGGTGAATGCTGCGGGTGGCGATCGACGACACGTTGACGATCACGCCCTGCCGGCGCTCGACCATGCCCGGCAGCACCGCGCGGCAGCACCACAGCGTCGGAAACAGCGAGCGCCGGATCTCGGCTTCGACCTGGTCCTCTTCGTAGAACTGGTAGGGCTTGGCCCAGATCGTGCCGCCGACGTTGTTGACGAGGAAGTCGATGCGGCCGTAGGCGGCTTCGGCGGCCTGCGCCATCTGCGTGGCGCCGGCAAACGTTTCCAGGTCGGCATGCACGGCGATGGCCTTGCCGCCGGCGGCAACGATCCCGGCGGCGACTTCATCGACCAGCGCCGAGCGGTCGACCAGCGCGACCGACGCGCCCTCTGCGGCGGCGGCCAGCGCCACGCCGCGGCCGATGCCCGGCGCGGCGCCGGTGACGATCATTGCCTTCCCGGCGAATCGTGCGGAGCTTCTCATGTTGTTGCCCTCCTTCGTCACGCCGCGTTGCGGGTCGGTGACCAGCTTGCCGTCGTCGTCCCAGCACGGCATCCAGAACTTCACGTCCGGGTGGTAGCACTCGACCCAATCGTCCAAGGAATAAGGCGCCGTCTACAATCCATACTTTTGAGGTATCAAATCAGACGACAACGGTCTTGGACAGCTGAAAAATAGCCATCCATACTCCGATGCAACGTTCAACTGCATCAGGAAGGTATGAAAGTGGCGACACAATCCAGTTCCACGGCCATCGAGTCGATCGAGGCCATCCTGGTCGACCTGCCGACCATCCGCCCGCACCAGCTCGCCATGGCGACCATGCAGCGGCAGACCCTCGTGATCGTGCGCCTGCGCTGCACCGACGGCGTGGAAGGCATCGGCGAGGCCACCACCATCGGCGGCCTGTCCTACGGCGATGAAAGCCCCGAGGGCATCAAGCTGACTATCGACACTTACCTGGCGCCGGCGTTGCTGGGGCAGGATGCCACCAACGTGCACGCCGCCATGGCGCGGCTGAACAAGGTGGCGCGCGGCAACCGCTTCGCCAAGTCGGCACTGGAGACCGCGCTGCTCGACGCGCAGGGCAAGCGCCTGGGCGTGCCGCTGGCGACGCTGCTGGGCGGCGCCGTGCGTGAAACGCTGCCGGTGCTGTGGACGCTGGCCAGCGGCGATACCGCGCGCGACATCGACGAGGCCGAGCGCCTGCTGGCCGAGCGCCGCCACGACACCTTCAAGCTCAAGATCGGCCGGCGCAGCGTGCGCGAGGACGTGGCCCATGTGTCGGCGATCAAGCGCGCGCTGGGCGACCGTGCCCGGGTCACCGTCGACGTCAACCAGGCCTGGAACGAAGCGGATGCCGCCACCGGCATCGCCATGCTGGAAGCCGCCGGCATCGACCTGATCGAGCAGCCCACGCCGCGCGAGCAGCGCGCCGCGCTGGCCCGGCTGGCGGCGCGCTTTATCGTGCCCATCATGGCCGACGAAGCCGTGTGCGGTCCCGAGGACGCGATGGAACTGGCCCGCCTCGGCGCCGCCGACGTGTTCGCGCTGAAGATCGCCAAGTCCGGCGGCATCTTCGGCATGTTGCGCACCGCCGCGGTCGGCGACGCGGCCGGCATCGCGCTGTATGGCGGCACTATGCTGGAAGGCAGCGTCGGCACCATCGCCGCGGCCCACGGCTTCGCCACGTTGCCGCAACTGGCGTGGGGCACCGAGCTGTTCGGCCCGCTGCTGCTGAAGGACGATATCGTGCTGGAGCGGCCGGTGTACCGCGACTTTGCGCTGCACCTGCCGCAAGGGCCCGGGCTGGGGATCGCGCTCGACGAAGACAAGCTGGCGCACTATCGTCGCGCCTGAAATCACCATCAGACTGGAACAAGGAGAACCCGATGCTGTATCTGGTACGAATGGACGTGAACCTGCCGCACGACATGCCCGCCGCGCAGGCCGACGAAATCAAGGCGCGCGAGAAGGCCTACGCGCAGGACCTGCAGCGCCAGGGCAAATGGCTGCACCTTTACCGCGTGGTCGGCGAGTATGCCAACTACAGCGTGTTCGACGTCGAGTCGAACGAGGCGCTGCACAACCTGCTGTCGGCCCTGCCGCTGTTCCCGTACATGAAAATCGCCGTCACGCCGCTGGCGCCGCATCCGTCTTCGATTCGCTGAGAGAGGCCGCCCTAATGAGCATTGCCACCCGTGACGGGCTGCGCCTGCACTACGAACTCCAGGGCCCGGCCGGCGCGCCGGCGCTGGTCATGTCCAACTCGCTCGGCACCAGCCTGTCGATGTGGGACCCGCAGATGCCGGCGCTGCTGGAGCGCTTCCGCGTGCTGCGCTACGACACGCGCGGCCACGGCGCCTCTGCCGTGCCTGACGCGCCGTTCGGCATGGCCGAACTGGGCGCCGACGTGCTGGCCGTGATGGACCATGCCGGCGTCGAACGCGCACATTTCTGCGGCCTGTCGATGGGCGGCATGACCGGCATCTGGCTGGCACGTCATCACCCCGGACGCTTCGGCCGCTTTGTGCTGGCCAACACCGCGGCGCTGATCGGCCCGGCTTCCGGCTGGAACACGCGCATCGAGCGCGTGCGGGCCGAAGGCATGGCGGCCATCGCCGAGGGCGTGCTGGCCCGCTGGTTCACCCCGGCGGCGCTCGCCGGCGATCCGGCGCGCATGGCACCGGTGCTGTCGATGCTCGCCTCGACCGATGCCGACGGCTATGTCGCCAATTGCGCCGCGGTGCGCGATGCCGACCTGCGCGGCCTGCTGCCCGGCATCGATGCGCGGGTGCTGGTGATCGCCGGCGTCCAGGATGCCGCCACCACGCCGGAACAGGGGCGCGAGCTGGCTGAAGGCATTGCCAACGCCGATTACCTCGCGCTCAATGCGGCGCATCTGTCGAACTGGGAATTGCCGGCGGAGTTTTCCGACGCGGTGATCAACTTCGTTTCAGAGGCCTGATACCGGCGCTGCTTGCGCGAGGCTGGTTCACACCACCATCTCGACCCCAGACGCTGGCCGGCGCTCGAGCAATGCCGCCAGCTTCCTCAGAGCCAGCGACAGCTGCGCGTGATTGTCGACGCCGCCCAGCGAGATGCGGATGGCATTGGGCGCATTGGGCCCGTCCCAGAACGCGTCGGAAGGCGTGACCCGCAGGTCTTCCGCCAGCGCGGCCCGGGTGAGCTGCTGCGCCGACCACTGCGCGGGAAGGCGGTGCCAGACGTGGATGGCGCTGGGCGGCAGCTGGCCGATCCCGCTCAGCCATCGGCTTGCCAGCGCGCACCGCGCCAGCGCTTCGGTGCGGATGCCGTCGAGCAGCTGCATGGCCGAGCCGTCATGGATCCATTGCGTGGCCAGCGCCGCGGTCATCGGCGCGGCCATCAGCGCGAAGGCGCGCAGCGAAGCCAGCAGGTCGTCGCCACTCCTGCCCTCCGGCAACAGGACGTACGCGGTGCGCAGGCCCGGCGTGAGCGCCTTGGACAGCGTCGCGACGTAGCAGGTGCGCTCGGGCGCAAAGGTGGCGAGCGGCGGCGGTGCCGACGGCGTCAGCAGCCAGTACGGGTCGTCCTCCAGCAAGGCGATATCGCATCGGTGCGCGGCGCTGGCGATCTCTGCCCGGCGCGAGGCCGGCATGGTGTGCGTGGTCGGATTCTGCGCGGTCGGGTTGAGGTAGGCCAGCGTGGCGCCTGCGGCGCGGGCCGCGGCGAGCGCGTCGGGCAGCATCCCGTCCGCATCGCACGGTGCGACCACCACGCGCCGGCCCAGTTGCGCTGCCGCGGCGCGGATGCCCGGATAGGCCAGCGGCTCGGTCACGATTGCCTCGCCGGGCCGGGTCCAGCTCAGGATCACGGCGGCCAGCGCAGCCTGGGCGCCGGGGCACACCACCAGCCGCGCCGTGTCGACCTGCCCGAAGATCGGCGCAAGCCAGAGCGCCCCGGCCGCCCGGTCCGACGCACTGCCGCCGCCAAGCTGGTAGGTCATCAGCAGGTGCGGGTCGCTGCGCAGCAGGACCTGGTTCAGGCCGCGCCGCAACAGGTCCGGGAAATCCACGCCCGCCGGCGGCGGCGGCACGTTCATGCTCATGTCGACCACGCGCGCGAGTTCCGCACGCGGCGCGGCAATGAAGGTGCCGAGCGCGCCCCTCGCTTCGATCAGCTGTCTTCGCCGCGCCTCGTTATAGGCGCGCGTCACTGTCGTCAGGTCCACGCCGAGAGATTGCGCCAGGCTGCGCTGCGGCGGCACGCGGTCGCCGGCCACGAGGCGGCCCTCGCCGATTGCCCGCTCGATGAAGTCGACGATCTGCAGGTACCGGACCCCACCGGACGCAGTGATCCGCAGATCCCACTGGCCGGTGATCCGGGCAGCGCTTTCGCTATCTTGTATGGATTCTGTCCCCAAAACTTTCCTCGATGTATGGGTCTTGTCTTCGACTAGCATGCCAGACATTGTCGAGGGAATCCATACAAGCCCGCAGCCGCGGGCTGACGCAGCACTTGAATCGGAGCGCGTGGCCGGATGCCTTCGGTAATCCGTAACCAAGGTGTCCGACATGCTCAAACCTACCGCCGGGCTGGCAAACAAAGATCGACAAGGCCCGTTGCCCCACCCTTCCCCCAGCCTCAGCCCATCGCCCGCCCTGCCGCCCCGCATCGGCGCGTTGCTGCTGGCCGCCGGGCTGAGCGCCCTGCTCAGCGGCTGCAACCTCGAACTGCTCAATCCCAAGGGCAGCATCGGCGCACAGGAAAAATCGCTGATCCTGATCGCGTTGTTCGTCATGCTGATGGTCGTCATCCCGGTGATCTTCCTGACGCTGTGGTTTGCCTGGCGCTACCGCGAGAGCAACACGCGCGCGACCTACGCGCCCAAGTGGTCGCACTCGACCAAAATCGAGATCGTGGTGTGGGGCATCCCGTGCGTGATCGTGGCCTGCCTGGCCGTGCTGATCTGGGATTCGACGCACAAGCTCGACCCCTATCGGCCGCTGGAGTCCGAGGTCAGGCCGCTGCAGGTCGACGTCATCGCGCTGAACTGGAAATGGCTGTTCATCTATCCCGAATACGGCGTCGCCTCGGTGAACCAGCTTGCCATCCCGGTCGGCACGCCGGTCAACTTCCGGCTGACCGCGGAATCGATGATGAATGCGTTCTTCATTCCGCAGCTTGGCAGCATGGTCTACACCATGGCCGGCATGCAGACCCGCCTGCACCTGATCGCGGACACACCGGGCGTCTATCTCGGCCAGTCCGCGGCGTACAGTGGCGCGGGCTTCTCGGACATGCATTTCAAGACCCTGGCGACCTCGCGCGAGGACTTCGACGCGTGGATCAGCAAGGCGCGGGCCTCGGCCCGGACGCTTGACGCGAACACCTACAGCACACTGGAGCAGCCCAGCACCAGGGACCCCGTCGCGCTCTACGCATCGGTGACGCCGAAGCTGTTCGACCAGGTGGTTGACAAGTACATGCTGGCCAACGGCGCGATCTGCCGCGCGAACACCCCCGAATCACTGCAGGCCTTCCAACGCGTCCCGTCGGCGCTCCCCGGCCGCATGGAGCAATGACATGCTAGGAAAACTCAATCTCGAGGCCATCCCCTACCACGAGCCGATCATCATGGGGACGCTGGCCGTGGTGCTGGTGCTGGGCGCCGCGCTGCTCGGCGCGATCACCAGGTACGGCAAGTGGAAATACCTGTGGACCGAATGGATCTGCTCGGTCGACCACAAGAAGGTCGGCGTGATGTACATCATCCTGGCCCTTGTCATGCTGCTGCGCGGCTTCGCCGACGCGATCCTGATGCGCACGCAGCAGGCAGTCGCCTACGGCGATGCCGCCGGCTACCTGCCGCCGCACCACTACGACCAGATCTTTACCGCCCACGGCGTGATCATGATCTTCTACGTGGCCACGCCGCTGGTGGTGGGGCTGATGAACGTGATCGTGCCGCTGCAGATCGGCGCGCGCGACGTGGCCTTCCCGTTCGTCAACTCGCTGAGCTTCTGGCTGTCGGCCATGGGCGCGGTGCTGGTGATGCTGTCGATGTTCGTCGGCGACTTCGCCGCGACCGGCTGGGTGGCCTATCCGCCGTTGTCCGAGCTGGGCTACAGCCCGACCGTCGGCGTGGACTACTACATCTGGTCATTGCAGATATCCGGGCTCGGCACCACGCTGACCGGCATCAACTTCATCGTCACCATCCTGCGCATGCGCGCTCCGGGCCTGACCCTGATGAAGATGCCGGTGTTCACCTGGACCGCGCTGATCACCAACATCCTGATCGTCGCCATCTTTCCGGTGCTGACCGCCACGCTGGCCCTGCTCACCGCCGACCGCTACCTCGGCATGCACTTCTTCACCAACGAGCTGGGCGGCAACGCCATGATGTACGTGAACCTGATCTGGATCTGGGGGCACCCCGAGGTCTATGTGCTGATCCTGCCCGCGTTCGGCGCGTTCTCGGAAATCATCGCCACGTTCTCGCGCAAGCCCCTGTTCGGCTACAAGTCGATGGTCTATGCCACCTCGTCGATCGGCGTGCTGTCGTTCTTCGTCTGGCTGCACCACTTCTTCACCATGGGCTCGGGCGCCAACGTCAACGCCTTCTTCGGCATCATGACGTCGATCATCTCGATCCCCACCGGCGTGAAGCTGTTCAACTGGCTGTTCACCATGTACCGCGGCCGGATCCGCTTCCATACCTCGACCATGTGGACCATCGGCTTCATGGTGACGTTCGCGGTCGGCGGCATGACCGGCGTGCTGCTGGCGGTGCCGGGCGCCGACTTCGTGCTGCACAACAGCCTGTTCCTGGTGGCCCACTTCCATAACGTGATCATCGGCGGCGTGCTGTTCGGCTGCCTGGCGGCGATCAGCTTCTGGTTCCCGAAGGTGTTCGGCTTCAAGCTGAACGAGTTCTGGGGCAAGGTGTCGTTCTGGTGCTGGCTGACCGGCTTCTTCCTGGCCTTCATGCCGCTCTACGTGCTGGGCTTCAAGGGCATGACCCGCCGGATGAACCACTACGCCAACGTCGACTGGCATCCCTACCTGGTGGTGGCGATGATCGGCGCCTTCGTCATCGGCGCCGGCATCCTGGCGATGATCGTGCAACTGGCCGTCAGCATCCGCGACCGCAAGCAGAACCAGGACCTGACCGGCGACCCGTGGGACGGCCGCAGCCTGGAATGGTCGACCGCATCGCCGGCGCCGTTCTACAACTTCGCCCTGGTGCCGCACATCACCTCCCTGGAGCAGCACTGGGACGACAAGGAAGCCGGCCGCGCATGGCGCCAGCCGGCCCGCTACGAGGACATCCACATGCCACGCCCCACCGCGGCCGGCTTCCTCGTGTCAGTGTTCGGGCTGGTGTCCTGCTTCGCGCTGGTCTGGCACATGTGGCTGGTCGCCGTGGCCGGGCTGGTTGGCGCGATCGCAACCTTCGTGCGGCGCAGCTACGACCGCGATGTCGACTACTACGTCCCGGCCGCCGAAGTCGAGCGCATCGAGCGCGCCCGCTACGCCCAACTGCAGCAAGCTGCCTGAACCATGAACCCGACGCTATCCCCTACCCTGCACCATCCAGGCCCGCACGCCGCACATCCGGTGCCGCACGCCGCCGACCACGGCCATCACGATGCCGCCGCCCATACCACGCTGGGCTTCTGGCTCTACCTGATGAGCGACTGCCTGATCTTCGCGGTGCTGTTCGCAACCTTCGGCGTGCTGTCGGGCAACACGGCGGGCGGGCCGGGCGGGCAGCAACTGTTCGAGCTGCCGTTCGTGTTCACCGAGACCATGGTGCTGCTGCTCAGCAGCTACACCTTCGGCCTGGCCATGCTGCGGCAGGACGCGAATGCCGCGCCGCGCATGATCCGCTGGCTGGCGGCCACCTTCGTGCTGGGCGCCGTGTTCGTCGCCATGGAGGTCTACGAGTTCGCCCACCTGCTGCACCAGGGCGCCGGGCCCGGCGTAAGCGCCTACCTGTCGGCGTTTTTCACGCTGGTCGGCACCCACGGCCTGCACGTCACCGCGGGCCTGTGCTGGCTGGCGGTGATGATCCACCAGGTCCGGCGTTTCGGCCTCGATGACATCGTGCGCCGCCGGCTGGCGTGCCTGAGCCTGTTCTGGCACTTCCTGGACCTGGTCTGGATCTGCGTCTTTACCTTCGTCTACCTGCGGGAGTTCGCATGAAGCCGTCCCATCTTCACTCCGTCCATCCGGGTGAGCACCCCACCCACGGCAGCGTGCGCAGCTACACCATCGGCCTGCTGCTGTCGGTCGCGCTTACCGTGGCATCGTTTGCCTCGGTGATGACCGGCACGTTGCAAAGCCACGCCGCGATCGCGCTGGTTGTCGGCCTCTGCGTCGCGCAACTGCTGGTGCAGCTGGTGTACTTCCTGCACCTGGGCACCGGTCCCGGCCAGCGCGGCAATACCGCCATCTTCGCCTGTACCGGCTTCCTGATCGTCATCGTCGTCGCCGGCTCGCTGTGGGTGATGCACAACGCCGACCTCAACATGATGCCGACCGACATGTCCATCGAACGGGCACGGGCAAAAGACTAGCGCTACGCGCAAGGAGACCTTCATCATGTATGTCTATGACGAGATCGACCAGAGGCTGGTCGACGAGCGGGTCGTGCAGTTCACCGACCAGACCCGCCGCTTCCTGGACGGCGAGCTCGACGAGGAAGAGTTCCGCGTGCTGCGGCTGCAGAATGGCCTGTATATCCAGCGCCATGCCCCGATGCTGCGCGTGGCCATCCCCTACGGCATGCTGGCGTCAAGGCAGCTGCGCAAGCTGGCCGGGATCGCGCGCCGCTGGGACCGCGGCTACGGGCACTTCAGCACGCGGCAGAACCTGCAGTTCAACTGGCCGCGCCTGGAAGACGCGCCTGCCATCCTGGCGGAACTCGCCACGGTGCAGATGCATGCCATCCAGACCAGCGGCAACTGCATCCGCAACACCACCACCGACCACTTTGCCGGCATCGCGCCCGACGAGCTGGTGAACCCGCTGGTGTGGTGCGAGATCGTGCGGCAATGGTCGATGCTGCACCCCGAGTTCGCCTACCTGCCGCGCAAGTTCAAGATCGCGATCAGCGGCGCCACCACCGACCGGGCCGCGGTCGGCGTCCACGATATCGGACTGCAGGCGGTCGAGGAAGACGGCCAGGTCGGATTTCGCGTGTGGGTCGGGGGCGGCATGGGGCGCACGCCCATGGTCGGCAAGCTGATCAATCCCTTCGTGGCCTGGCAGGACCTGCTGACCTACCTGCAGGCCACGCTGCGCGTCTACAACCTGCATGGCAGGCGCGACAACAAGTACAAGGCGCGCATCAAGATCCTGGTGAAGGATCTCACGCCGGAAGTATTTCGCGAACAGGTCGCGGAGCAGTGGCAGCGCATCCGGGGTGGCCCGGATACCGTCACCGAAGACTTCGTCGCGTCGGTGGCCGCGCGCTTCACGGTGCCGCCTTATGACCCCGCCGCGGCGCAGGATGCCGATGAAAGCGCCGAACTCGCGCGGACCGACCGCGCATTCCGGCTCTGGCTGCGCAGCAACGTCCATCCGCACCGCGTACCGGGCTACGCCGCGGTGACCGCATCGCTCAAGGCAACCGGCCGCGCGCCCGGCGACATTACCGCCGACCAGATGGAGCTGATGGCCGACCTCGCCGAGCGCCACGGCTTTGGCGAGTTGCGGGTCTCGCACGAACAGAACCTGATCCTCGCCGACGTGCGGCGCAGCGGCCTGCCCGCGCTGTGGCGCGCGCTGGATGCGGCCGGCCTCGCCACGCCCAACGTCGGCAGGATCACTAATATCATCGCCTGCCCCGGCGGCGATTTCTGCTCGCTCGCCAACGCCGTGTCGATACCGCTGGCCCAGGCGATCCAGGAACGGTTCGAAGACCTCGACCACGTGCACGACATCGGCGAGCTAGACCTGAACATCTCGGGCTGCATCAACTCCTGCGGGCACCACCATGTCGGCCATATCGGCATCCTCGGTGTCGACAAGGCGGGTGAAGCCTGGTACCAGGTCACCATCGGCGGGCGGCAGAACGGCGCAGACAGCCAGGACAGCCACGGCGCCGGCGGCGGCGCGGCGATCGGCCGCATCATCGGCCCGTCGTTCGCGCAGGAGCAGGTGCCGGACGTGGTCGAGCGGCTGATCGGCACCTACCTCGCGCACCGCGACAGCGAAGCCGAGCGCTTCGTCGATGTGGTCGCGCGGATCGGCCTCGAGCCGTTCCAGGCGGCCGTGTACCCGGACGGCAGCAAGCGCGGCGCGGCGGTGCGTTAGCGATCATGGATCCACGTTGAGGATGACCGATGTTTGCCCGATCTTTGCCGTGCACCTGCGCCAGCCCCGACGACCTGTGGTCTGCCATCGCCGGCCTCTCCGCCGAGCAGCTGCATACGATCATCGATACCGCCAGTGCATCGCCTGAACCGACGATGGACCTCAATGCCTTCAGGCGCCGCATTCTTGGCATGTTCGGCAATGTCGCGGGCTTCGCACCGGCGCCGCCGCCGGAATCGGTTCTGCGCGAACTGTGGGAGAAATACCGGGCCTGAAAGAAGACCGCGCGCCACTCAGTGCCCGACCGCTTATCGCACACTGACTTCACGGAAAGCGCCCTACCGCAGCCTCTTGGCACGTACCCGCTTCGACCGCTCCGGCATAATCACCCGGCGGAATAGCCGCTGGAACCCGCCGCAAAGGCGGGAGGAAAATTTGCCAAAGCAGGAGACGTAGTTGAGCATTTCGAATCGCGCGGCGCGCAGCGCACGACTGGTGACGCTCGCCATCACGAGTGTCGTTTTCGGCCATGCAGCATTGGCGGCCGACGCCTGGCCGACCAGGCCGATCAAGGTCATCGTTCCCTATACCCCCGGCGGGTCCACCGACACGGTATCCCGGGTCGTGTTCGAAAAGGTCTCGCAAAGCCTCGGGCAGCCCATCATCATCGAGAACAAGCCGGGCGCGAACAGCACGCTTGGCGTTGGCGTGGCCGTGCGCTCGGCGGCGGACGGCTATACCTTTGTCTCGGTTCTCGCGGCCTACAGCGCCAACATGTCGCTGTATTCCAAGCTGAGCTACAAGCCTTCGGACCTCGTGCCGGTGGCGGAGATGGCGGAGCTGCCGCTGTTCCTGTTCGCGAGCAAGAAGGTGCCCGCGAAGACTGTTGCCGAACTGATCGACTATGGCAAGAAGCATCCCAACACGCTGACATTCGGCTCGAGCGGCGTGGGTAGCTCGGCGCACCTGACGGGCGAGCGGCTGGCGATGGAGTCCAAGGTCAAGATGACCCACGTGCCGTACAACGGCAGCGCACCGATCCTGCCGGCGCTCGTTTCCGGCGAGGTGTCGGTCGCATTCGATCCGCTGCTGGTGCCGATGCCGCACGTGAAGTCGGGCAAGATCAATGTGCTGGCCGTCGCCTCGGCCAAGCGCTGGCCGGGCGAGCCGAATATCCCGACCATGGAAGAGTCGGGCTTCCCGGGCTTCGTGATGAGTTCCTGGACCGGCCTGCTGGCGCCTGCCGGCACGCCCGCGCCTGTGGTTGACCGCATGGCAAAGGAAATCGCCGCGGCAACGCGCAGCCCCGAAGTGGCCAAGAGGCTGACCGACCTGGGCTTCGTGCCGGTAGGCGGTTCCTCCGAGGAATTCCGCAAGGTGATCGAGCGCGACATCGCTCGCTATGGCCAGATCGTCAAGGCGGGAAAGATTACCCTCGACTGAGGCCGGCGCTGCGGCCGCGACCGGCGGGCACGCCCCGCCGCCGCAGCCGCGCCTGAAACTGCAGGTACCTTTGAAAAAGCTTGCAGGGTTCGCCTGTAGCGGCTCGGTCACCCTCCAGCCGCAACCTGGTTCGACGTTGCCGCCAACACCGCACACCGCGCGCGGGCACGAAAAAAACGAGGGCCGGGCGGATGATTTCTGGTCAGGCGTGGATATTGCTGGCCTATATTTCATCCAGAGATTCTCCTGCTGGTCCGCTTCGTTGCAGCACGACGAATGTGCGTGGCGGCGGGGAATCCGTCTGCGCTGGAGAGTCAGATGAGCGTCGTGCCCGAGCCAAGGATTGCCGGCACCACTTCGGCCCGCAAGAAACGTCCGGGCGTCCCCACGCGCCACGTGTGGACCCGTTACTGGGCCATTGCCCGCCCCTACTGGTTTTCGCGTGAGCGATGGAAGGCGTCCGGCCTGCTGCTCCTGCTGATCCTGCTGCTGCTCGGCCAGACGCAGGCCGAAGTCTGGATCAACGAACAGACCGGCGAATTCACTTCGGCCCTGGCGGCGCAAGATGCCGACCGCTTCTGGGGCTCGATCCAGAAGTGCCTCTATATCCTGCTCGGCGCCGTTCCCATCTATTCCTCCTACTACTTCCTGCGCAACAAGCTGGGCCTGCTGTGGCGACGATGGCTCACCCGTCACTACCTCGACGGGTACTTCAGGGACCGGACCTATTACAAGCTCAACGCCAACGCGGCGATCGACAATCCGGACCAGCGCATCACCGAAGACATCAACACCTTTACCAAGCAATCGCTGTATTTCCTGTCGATCGGCATCGGCGCGCTGCTGCAGCTGATCGCCTTCAGCGCCGTGCTGTGGTCGATTTCCCAGATGCTGGTCTACTTCCTGGTGGTCTACGCCATCGCCGGGAGTTTCGTCTCGATGTACTTCTTCGGGCGCGTGCTGATCGGGTTGAATTTCTTCCAGCTCAAGCGCGAGGCGGATTTCCGCTTCAGCCTGATCCGTGTGCGCGAGAACGCCGAATCGATCGCCTTCTACCGCGGCGAGGCGCTGGAATCGTCGCATGTCAGCGGCCGCTTCGAGCAGGCCTTCCGCAACTTCGACAAGCTCATCAAGTGGCAGCTCAGCCTGAACACGTTCCAGTACGGCTACGGCTTCCTGACCATCCTGCTGCCCAGCGCCATCGTCGCCTCGCACGTGCTGTCCGGTGAAATGGAGGTCGGGCGCGCGATCCAGGCTGCGGGGGCGTTCGCCGCAGTGTTGAATGCGCTGACGGTGATTGTCGACAACTTCGAAGAGCTGGCCCGCTTTGTCGCCGGGCTGGACCGGCTGGATACCTTCGCCAGCACGCTGGCCGACACGCCGGCCAAACCGGACAAACTCGCCGAGCCGGCGCACAAGATCGAGTCCGTGCAGGACTCGCGCCTGTCGCTGCTGCATGTGACGCTGCACACGCCGAACCTGGAACGCACGCTGGTGCGCGACCTGACGGTGTCGGCCGATCCCGGCGAAGGGCTGCTGATCGTCGGCGCCAGCGGCGGCGGCAAGAGCTCGCTGATGCGCGCCATCGCCGGTTTGTGGACCAGCGGCACCGGCTGCATCATGCGCCCCAGGCCGCAGGACATGCTGTTCCTGCCACAGCACCCGTACATGGTGGTCGGCAGCCTGCGCGGCCAGCTGCTCTACCCCAACCACATAGGGCAGCACATCGCCGACGACGAGCTGATCCGGCTGCTCGAGCTGGTGAATCTTGGCGGCATTGTCGACCGCTTCGGCGGCCTCGATACCGAAGTGGACTGGGGCAAGGTGCTGTCGCTGGGCGAACAGCAGCGGCTGACGATCGGGCGCGTGCTGCTGTCGCGGCCCCGCTATGTGATGCTTGACGAGGCCACCAGCGCGCTCGATATCGCCAACGAGGAAGGCATGTACCGGTTGCTGGCCGGCATGGACGCGACGCTGGTCAGCGTCAGCCACCGCCCTTCGCTGCTCAAGTACCACCACCAGGTGCTGGAACTCGATGGCGCCGGCGGCTGGAAAGTGAATCCAAGCCGGGGCTACCGCTTCTGATCCGCTGGCGGATTGCGCAAGTCAGCGATAGACCAGCACGGGGATCCTGCAGTGGGTCAGCACCTTCTGCGTTTCGCTCCCGACCAGCAGCCCCTCCAGCCCGCGCCGTCCGTGCGACGCCATGAAGATCACGTCGCAGCCGTGCTTGGCGGCGGCATCGATGATGCCCTTGTACGGCACCGACGTGCTCATGTCGGTCTGGCAGGTCACGCCCGCCTCGGTGGCCGCCGCGACAACCTCGGCCAGCACCGCGCTGGCCCGCTCGGCCTCATGTTCCTCATACGCCTTTCGCCGCGGATGGCCGGCATCCCCCGAGGACAGGTAGGGATATTCCTCCATGCACGTATACGCCGTCAGCTTCGCGCCGCCCGCCTTGACGAAATTGATCGCGGCCGCCATGGCGACCTTGGAAAGCTCCGAGCCATCGGTGGCCAGCAAGATGTGCTTGAACACGATTCCCTCCATAGGCTGCTGATTTTTGATTGCCGCGGCATGGCGCCGCAACAAGTCCAGTATGGACAAGAAATCGCCTGCCGGCAGATCCCGGCGTTCAGCTCCGGCAGCCTGGACGTCTCCGGGACCGGCCTGGCAGGCTCAATTCTCGATCTTGAAGCCGATGTCCTTGATAAATTGGCCCCAGCGCGCATGATCGGTCCGGATCTGCGCGGCAAATGCTTCCGGCGTGACCGCCTGCGCCGGCAGCACGCCAACGCCGGCCAGCCGCTTCTGGTACGCGGGATCGGCCAGCACCTTGCGCACGGCCTCCGAGACGGCATCGACCGTTGCCTTGGGCATGGCCTTGGGCCCGAACAGCGCAAAATATCCGCTAAGTTGCTCCATTTCCTGGAAACCGAGCTCACGGAATGTTGGAGCGCCGGGCGCCATGTCCGACCGCTCCGGCATGGTGGTCGCCAGCACCTTGGTCTTGCCGGCCTGGTACAGCGGCACGCCGGTGGTCAGGCCGTCGATCATCAGCGGCACCACGCCGCCCACCAGGTCCTGCGTGGCGGGCGCCGAGCCCTTGTACAGCACCGGCTCCAGGTTGGTGCCTGCCAGCCGGTTGAACAGCAGCGGGCCAAAGTGCGACGACGTGCCCGGGCCATAAGAGGCGGAATGGATCGGCTTGCCCTGGTTGGCCTTGGAATAGGCGATCAGTTCCTTCAGCGTGGAATACGGGGCGTCCTTGTTGGCGGCAAGCAGCACCGGGGCGCGGCCGAGTTCGGCCAGCGCAGTCAGGTCGGTCAGCGGATCGTAGGGCACGCGGTTGATATGCGCGCCCGAGGTGGCGGACGATCCCAGCGTCACCAGCAGTGTCTGGCCGTCGTTCCTGGCGCGGATCACGTCCTGCGTGGCGGGAACGGTGGCGCCGCCCGGCTTGTTCTCCACCACCACCGACTGGCCCGTCACGCGGCCAAGATAGTCGGCAAACAGCCGCGCCACCACGTCCGTACCGCCGCCGGGCGGATACGCCACCACCAGCCGGATAGGCCGCGCGGGCCACTGCTGCGCCATGGCGTACGGCGCCACGCCGGCGGTTGCGGCAACGGCTGCGGCAACGGCGGCGGTGCCCAGGAACTGTCGACGGTCCATATCTGAAGTCTCCGCTTTGATGTTGTGGTCCGCGCTGGCGGCGGGTACTTCATATTAGAGAGTGTTGCCGCGCGGGACATGCGGGGTTTTCCAGCATGACGCGGATCCGGATTGCGGCCGGCGGCTGGTCTGTCCCGGCGACTTCTTGCTACGCTGCTAGGTAAGCCGCCGCCCCTGCATGCCCACGCTGGTATGAACATTGCGCGCTATCTGCCCGGCACGGCCAAAGGAGTGATCATGCAAGAGCTGGCCTTCCGCACCCTGCTGTACCGCTACTTTTTCTTCAACTGGCTGTTCCGCGACGCCAGCCAGGGAAGCCGGGCCGAACGGGCCCACGCCTGGCATTTCAACAAGGCGCGTGCGCACTGGCTGCCGACGTATATGCGGCGCTGGCTGTGGTGCGGGGTCTTCTTCTATGCCGCGGGCAGCGTAGTGGAAGGCGTGCTGTGCGCGCCCGTGCTGTCGGCGCTGTTTTACGTGCCGGGCGCGCTCAGCGTGCCGGTCAATGTGGTCATCATGGTGGTCTGGATCGGGCTGAAGAGGCTGCCCGGGCCGCTGTAAAACGAAGACAAAAAAACCGCAGCCATCAGGCTGCGGTTCCTGGTCATGCCGGAGCAGTGCGCCCCGCTCAGACTTCTTCGTACAGCGGCAGCGTCAGGAACTCGGCGAAATCCTCCGATGTCGACATCTGCTCGAAGATCTCGGCAGCGCGGTCATAGGTCTTGGTGTCGCCACCGACCAGTTCCTTCACCTTGGCCAGTTCTTCCGGGATCAGCTTGCGCACCAGCTCGGCCGTGACCTTGGTGCCGTCTTCCAGCTTGCCCTTCGGCGAGCGGATCCACTGCCACACCTGCGAGCGCGAGATCTCGGCGGTGGCGGCGTCTTCCATCAGGTTGTGGATCGGCACGCAGCCGTTGCCGGCCAGCCAGGCGCCCAGGTAGTGGATGCCGACGTTGATGTTCATGCGCAGGCCGTGCTCGGTGATCGGCGTTTCCGGCTTGAAGTCGAGCAGGTCGGCGCCCTTCACCTGCACGTCCGGACGCTGCTTCTCGAACTGGTTCGGCTTGTCGCCCAGCACTGCCACGAATTCCTTCATGGCCGGCTCGACCAGGCCCGGGTGTGCCACCCAGCCGCCGTCGTAGCCGTCGGTGGCATCGCGGCGCTTGTCGCTGATGATGCCTTCCATGGCGATGGCGTTCTTCTCCGGATCGTTCTTGATCGGGATCAGCGCGCTCATGCCGCCGATGGCGGGGGCGCCGCGCGAGTGGCAGGTCTTCAGCAGCAGCAGCGCGTAGGCACGCATGAACGGAGCGGTCATGGTGACCTTGGCGCGGTCGGCCAGGCAGAAGTCCTTGTCGTTCTTGAACTTCTTGATGCACGAGAAGATGTAGTCCCAGCGGCCGGCGTTCAGGCCGGCGCTGTGCTCGCGCAGCTCATACAGGATCTCTTCCATCTCGAACGCGGCGAGGATGGTCTCGATCAGCACGGTGGCCTTGATGGTGCCTTGCGGCAGGCCGATTTCGTTCTGCGCCATCACGAAGATGTCGTTCCACAGGCGCGCTTCCAGATGGCTTTCCATCTTCGGCAGGTAGAAGAACGGGCCGGCGCCGCGCGCGATCTGTTCCTTGGCGTTGTGGAACAGGAACAGCGCGAAGTCGAAGATGCCGCCCGAGACGCGCTTGCCGTCGATGGTGACGTGCTTTTCGTCCAGGTGCCAGCCGCGCGGACGCACCTGCAGCGTGGCGATCTTGTCGTTCAGCTTGTATTGCTTGCCCTTCGATTCCAGGGTCAGCGTGCGGCGCACGGCGGCCTTCAGGTTGACCTGGCCCTGCAGCTGGTTGTGCCAGTTGGGGGTGTTGGAATCCTCGAAGTCGGTCATGTAGCTGTCAGCGCCCGAGTTGAAGGCGTTGATCACCATCTTGGCTTCGACCGGGCCGGTGATTTCCACGCGGCGGCATTCCAGCGCCTTGGGCACCGGCGCAACCTTCCAGTCGCCTTCGCGGATGCTCTTGGTTTCCGGCAGGAAATCAGGGACTTCGCCGGCGTCCAGGCGCTTGGCGCGCTCCACGCGCGCGGCCAGCAGTTCCTGACGGCGCGGCTCGAAGGCGCGGTGCAGCTTGTCTACCAGGGCCAGGGCTTCCGGCGTGAGGATATCTTCGTAGGCCGGCAGGATTTCGCCGGTAATCTTCATGCCCGCGGGCAGCGTGATAGCCATCAGTGTTCTCCTGTTAAACGATAGCGATAGCTTTGGTTGTTGGGCGCCCTGCTATGCCGCCACGCCATGGGCGCGGACGAATTCGAGCAGGTCGTTCATGTCGTGCCCGGTGCCGGAGGGGGCTACGTCGAGCCGCTCCGCCGGGTGGCCGGCACGGTTGATCCAGAAGGTGGTGTAGCCAAACCAGGTGGCGCCGCAGGCGTCCCAGCCGTTGGACGAGACGAACAGCATCTCCTGCGCGTCCAGCCCGAAGGCCAGCGGCCCCAGTGCATAGGCGGCGGGCGCGGTCTTGTACTGGCGCACCGCATCGACCGACAGCACGTGGTCGAACAGGCCATGCATGCCGGCACTCTTGACCGAGATGTCGAGCATCTCGGCATTGCCGTTGGACAGGATGCCCAGCGGCAGCCCCGCCTTGCGCAGGCGCTTGAGCGCACCCAGGTTTTCCGGGAAGGCCGACAGGCAGGCGTATTCCTTGAGCAGCTGGGCTTCCGTCGCTTCATCCAGCGCCAGACCCAGGCGCTCGGCGGCATAGCGCAGCGCGTCCACGGTGATGGCCCAGAACGGCTTGTAGTGCGCGCCGTCGTGCCCGGCCATGGTGCGGATGCGGGTGTAGTCGATCTGGCGGTCGCGCCACAGCAGCGCCAGCGCCTCGCCGCGGCCCGGGAACAGCTGTTCCGCGCGCGCGGTGACGGAATACACGTCGAACAGCGTGCCGTAGGCATCGAAGACGACTGCGCGGATCTTGTTCATGTGAGCGCTGGCAACCTGACTCTGCAAAGTGTGTCGGTGCCGGACCACAACTGCGTGGCCCTGTACACCGATGAATGCATCGCATTGTAGGGAGACGCTGCACTGCGGCAAAGGTGCCCCGGGTCACTTGATCTTTTACTTTTCGGCCACTAATCTTGGCTGACTAAAACGATACTCCGCACTAAATCCTTGCGCATTGGCCGCCGGCAGCACCCTGCAACGCATTGGGCGTGACCGGGCCAGCGCGCGAGTGCGTATTACTCGGGCACTACTCGGCGAACATTTGTGGACCATTTCAAACAGCTGGAGACTTTTGTATCCGTCGCCTCGCGCGGCAGCCTGTCGGCGGCAGCAGCGGCGGAAGGCGTGGCGCCGGCCATCATCGGGCGCCGCATCGATGCGCTGGAAGAGCGGCTGGGCGTCAAGTTGCTGGTACGTACCACGCGCAAGATCAGCCTGACCTTCGAAGGCTCGGCCTTCCTGGAGGACTGCCAGCGCATCCTGAACGACCTGCACAACGCCGAGGCCAGCGTTTCGGCCGGCGGCGTCAAGGCCAGCGGCCACCTGCGCGTGACAGCGCCGGCCGGCTATGGCCGCAAGCACGTGGCGCCGCTGGTGCCGCTGTTCATTGAATCGCACCCTGACGTATCGATCACGCTGGACCTGTCCGACCGCGTGGTCGACCTGGTCAATGAAGGCTTCGACTGCGCGATCCGGCTGGGCGACCTGCCCGACTCCAGCCTCGTTTCAATCCGGCTGGCCGAGACCCGGCGCGTGGTGGTGGCCTCGCCCGACTACCTGGCCCGCGCCGGCCGGCCCGGCACGCCGGACGAACTGCAGCGGCACAACTGCCTGGCCTTCGGCGCCAGCGCCAACGTGCAGCGCGGCTGGGTCTTCACCGAAGACGGGCGCTCGGTGACGGTCAAGGTGGGCGGCACCATGGAATGCACCGACGGCGCGGTGCTGCACGAGTGGTGCCTGCAGGGCAACGGCCTGGCGTGGCGGTCGTGGTGGGAAGTCGGCAACGAAATCGCCAGCGGCCGGCTGGTCACGGTGCTGGACGAGTTCCAGGCGCCGCCGATCGGCATCCATGCGGTGTTCCCGCAGCGCAAGCACCTGCCGCTGCGGGTGCGGCTGTTTATCGATCACCTGAAGAACACCTACGGCAACCCGGCTTACTGGCGACGGGCGGAGCAGGCGGCATCCATGCCGGCGGCAGCGGCGCTGGCAGGCTGACCGGCAGCGCAAGGCTCAGGCTGAGGCGCTTTTGTTGCAATTGATTTTGCACAATGCCGTACTCGGCACCCTGACTACAATGGATTCAGACAGGCGCTTTCACTGCCCCGGCATCGCCCCCCCGGCGCCGGGCGGCCGCCCTGCCCCCTTCCCTATTCCCTAGTCAGAAAAGGAGCCCCGCATGTTCCAACACATCCTGCTACCCACCGACGGCTCGGAACTCTCCAAGAAAGCCATCAACGGCGGGCTGGAACTCGCCAAGGCCATCGGCGCGCGCGTCACGGCCTATGTCTGCCTGGAGGAGTATCCCTACACCCCGTTCAGCGAAATCGTGGTCGAGGCGCCGCAGGCCTTCAAGGACCGCATCGAGAACCAGGCCAAGCTCTACCTGAAGGAAGTCGAGAACCTGGCGAGCGCGGCCGGCGTCGTCTTCGACGCCGACATGTCGACTTTCGCGGTGCCCTACCTCGGCATCATTGACGCGGCCGAGCGCCATGGCTGCGACGTGATCTTCATGGCGTCGCATGGCCGGCGCGGGCTGTCCGGCCTGCTGCTCGGCAGCGAAACGCAGAAGGTGCTGACGCATACCGACATCCCGGTGATCGTGTATCGGTGACCCCCGGCCTGCTTCGGCAGAAGGCACAACGCCCGCACCGGGCTCCCCGGTGCGGGCGTTGTCATGGGTGCGGCCGGTAGCTTACGAAGCCTTGCGGATCCGCTCCTCCATATGCCTGGCGCGGTCATCCGAACCCGGGTGCGACGAGAACATGCTCGACTTGCCGCCATCGAGCCTGGCCAGCTTCTGGAACGCCGTCACCAGTCCGCGCGTGTTGGCCTTGTTTTTGGTCAGCAGGTCGAACGAGTAGTCATCCGCCGCGCTTTCCTGCGACTGCGAGAACTGCGCGTTGACCAGCTTCTCGCCCAGTTCGCCCAGTTGCGACGACGACAGCGCGGCCACCGCGCCGTTGCCGGCCGACGCGGCCGCGCCACGCGCGGCGGTTGCCGTGTAGGCGACCTGCATGGCCTTTTTGGTGTGGCCCAGCGCGACATGGCCCAGCTCGTGGCCCAGCACGCCCCGCACTTCATCGTCGGTCATCATGTCCATCAGGCCGCTGTAGACGCGCACGCAGCCGTTGGCCATGGCCCAGGCGTTGACGTCCTTGGTCATGTACACCTTGGCGTTGACGTTGGGCACGTTGCTGCCGTTCAGGCCGCTCATGATCTTGGCCAGGCGCTTGCCGTAGGTGGTATTGGCGCCGGCGATCCTGTTGGTCTTGTCCGATTCGGCGCAGGCCTGGTCGGACAGGCTCTTGACGTCCGCGTCGCTCAGCGTCGCGGCCTTGGCCAGCGAGGAGCCGGCGGACACCATGCCGTCGATGTTGGTGGGCATGCCGCCGGAACAGCCGGCCAGCAGTGCGGCCGCGACGGCGCAGGTAGCGAGAGAGAATGATGCTTTCATGATGTTGTTCTTGGTGGAGGCTCAGAATGTGCCGACAAAGGCCCGGGCACTTTATGGCATCCACTTGCTGACGGCATCACCCAAATGCAATAAATCGTCAGATATAACAATTTATTGCATTTGGCACTGATTTCCGCCCCGGCACTCCGCGGCGCATCGACCGACCTCGGATGGAATCTTCGCCAAGGTCACCTAAGCTTGTGGGAGGGCGATCAGCGAGTGGAAATTCGCACCAAGTCGCAACGCGTACATTTTCGGTCGGGGGCAGACGGAAGGTGTGATCATGCGACTTTCACTCATAGCCTGCGTCGGCATCCTGGCGCTTTCGGCATGTGCCTCGACCTCCGATGACAGAGGCTCTTTTACGGTGATGACGCCGGCCAGCTTCGATCGCACCTTCACCGCGGCAGCGGGGGCAATGCATGACCAGGGGCTGGCGATCAGTCTCGCGGATCCGGTCAGGGGCGTGGTGGTCGGCAGCCTGGAAAGCCGGACGGTGATGGCGGGTGTGGACCAGCTGCCAGACGGCCACGTGCGGGTGACATTCGACAGCATGGGCGAAAACGATCCAGCGCTGATGGCGCGCATTTCTAGCAGCTACGATCACCGCATGGGGCGTTAAAAAAAAGCGCGCCGTCCCTGAGAGAGAACGGCGCGTCGCCTAAAAAGGAGGACGTGATGATCGCACGCCCCCCGATCCGCCGGACCCACTAGCCGGCGGAGTGACCAGGAGAGTCAGGCCACTTTCTTGTCTTCGAAGAACTGCTCGTCTTCGGTCGAACCCTTCAGCGCGGTAGTCGACGACTGGCCGCCTTCGATGGTCTGGGTCACGGCATCGAAGTAGCCGGTGCCGACTTCGCGCTGGTGCTTGACCGCGGTGAAGCCCTTCTCGGCCGCCTTGAACTCGGCTTCCTGCAGTTCCACGAATGCGCTCATCTGGTTGCGGGCGTAGCCGTAGGCCAGGTTGAACATCGAGTAGTTCAGCGAGTGGAAGCCGGCCAGCGTGATGAACTGGAACTTGTAGCCCATCGCACCCAGTTCCTTCTGGAACTTGGCGATGGTGGCGTCGTCCAGGTTCTTCTTCCAGTTGAACGACGGCGAGCAGTTGTACGCCAGCATCTTGCCCGGGAACCTGGCGTGCACGGCTTCGGCAAACTTCTTGGCGAACTCGAGGTCCGGCTTGCCGGTTTCGCACCACACCAGGTCGGCCACTTCAGCGTACGCCAGCGCGCGCGAGATCGACTGCTCCAGGCCGTTGCGGACGCGGTAGAAGCCTTCCACGGTGCGCTCGCCGGTGCAGAACGGCTTGTCGTTGTCGTCGACGTCGGAGGTCAGCAGGTCGGCGGCTTCTGCGTCGGTACGAGCGATCACCAGGGTCGGCACGCCCGAGACGTCGGCAGCCAGGCGCGCGGCGGTCAGCTTGGCGACGGCTTCGCGGGTCGGCACCAGCACCTTGCCGCCCATGTGGCCGCACTTCTTGACCGAAGCCAGCTGGTCTTCGAAGTGAACGCCGGCGGCGCCCGCTTCGATCATGGCCTTCATCAGTTCGAACGCGTTAAGCACGCCGCCAAAGCCGGCTTCGGCGTCAGCCACGATCGGGGCGAAGAAGTCGGTGTCGCCCTTGCCTTCGCTCCACTGGATCTGGTCGGCGCGCTGGAAGGTGTTGTTGATGCGCTTGACCACCTGCGGCACCGAGTTGGCCGGGTACAGCGACTGGTCGGGGTACATTTCGCCGGCCAGGTTTGCGTCGCCGGCAACCTGCCAGCCCGACAGGTAGATGGCCTTCAGGCCGGCCTTCACTTGCTGCATGGCCTGGTTGCCGGTCAGCGCGCCCAGCGAGTTGACGAACGGCTCGGTGTGCAGCAGGTTCCACAGCTTCTCGGAACCACGGCGGGCCAGGGTATGCTCGACCTGGACCGAACCACGCAGGCGCACAACGTCTTCAGCGGTGAAGTTGCGCTTGATACCTTTCCAGCGGGGATTGGTATCCCAGTCTTTTTGCAGTGCCTGGATCTGTTCTTGGCGGTTCATGGTCACTCTCCTGAAGATGCCTGGATGGCTGAGAATCTCTTGATCACCTGCCTTGGGGCGCCGCCTGTGGGGGCGTTTTTTGCGTCTCAGGTCATGTGTCTTATATAAGAGTGTAGGGAATGCTCCCGCGTTGCAACAACCCTGAACTGAAGTTGCCGCTTAGTTTTTTTCTTCAATAAATTCATATGCTTATGAAATTTATTTCACGATGCGGGACATAATCTTCCATCATGAGAAATGGAGTTGTGCTCCGCAAACCATGTATTTTTGCGGACCGCAACAGCTTTCCACATCGTGAAAAATCGCAGGAATGGCATGCATGCGCGTGATTGGTCGCAAGCGAGCCAAAAGGAAACGGCGCCTCAAGGGCGCCGTTGACCAGATGACTTTGCCTGACCGCTTTCAGGGGCTGGCAGGATCGCGCGCGCGGCGGTAGGCCACCCAGTCGCCGCTGCCAATATGCGGCAACGCGGCCACGGCGGCTTCCGCCACCGGATACAGCAGGCAGGCAACGGGCTTGCCATCCTGCTGCACCGCGCATTCCTCGCGCACGAACAGCGTAGCCTGACCCGGGTACACCTCTTCGATCTCGTCCAGGACCGGCAGCAGTGCATCGGCAATGTCGTAGATATCCCCGACAACCGGCCCGGCCGCCGCATCCAGCACCAGCCCGGGATAGGTGCCGAAGTCATAGAGCCGGCCTGACACCGTCGCCGTGCCCAGCAGCGTGGGCGCGGCAATGCCGTGCCGCCGCGCGGCCGCATTCAGGTCGTTGACCTCGCCGGCGCGCAGCGTGCCGTAGACGAAGACGCGCGGCATGCTCAGCCCTCCAGCTTGTCGTCCGAGACCAGCACGCCGTCGGCGTCGACATAGATCCAGTTGCCCGGACGCACGACCGCACCGGGCATCTGCACCGTGACTTCGCTTTCGCCGGCGTTGCGCTTCTGGCTCTTCTGCGGATGCGCCGCGAGCGCGCGGATGCCGATGTCGCACACATCCAGCTCGGCGCTGTCGCGCACGCAGCCATTGACGACGATGCCGGCCCAGCCATTCTTCTCGGCCAGCAGGCCGAGATTGCCGCCGACCAGCGCGCAGCGCAGCGAGCCGCCGCCGTCGACCACCAGGACCCGGCCCTGGCCGGGCGCTTCCAGCACGGTGCGCACGAGTGCATTGTCTTCGAACACCTTCAGCGTCGCGGCCGGGCCGGCAAAGGCACCCTGCTTGCCCCAGGCGCGGAACACCGGCGCCATCACGCGCAGGGTGCCGGCCGCGAGGCGGTCTTCATGGGCGTCACACAGGTCGGTGGTGACAGGCTTCATCAATGGTCTCCTGATGGATGGTAAGGATCCGTTGCGGCCGCGCCGGGTTCAGTGCTGCCCGCCGGCCAGCGCCTGCGCGCGGATCGCGCTGAGCGTGGTGCGCGGCGTGATCACGTCCGGATCGACGCGGATCTCGATCAGCGTCGACACCGGCGCGTCCAGCGCGGCGCGCAGCGCCGGGGCGAAGGCCTCGGTGGAGGTCACGGTCTCGCCGCGCGCACCATAGGCGCGCGCCAGCGCGGCAAAGTCCGGGTTGTGCAATTCGGTGCCCGATACATGGGTCGGGTATTCGCGTTCCTGGTGCATCCGGATGGTGCCGTACATGCCGTTATTGACGACGATAAACACCACCGGCGCCTGGTACTGCATGGCGGTAGCAAGTTCCTGGCCATTCATCAGGAAGCAGCCGTCGCCGGCCAGCGCCACTACGGTGCGCCGCGGGAAGGCAATCTTGGCGCCGACCGCGGCGGGCACGCCATAGCCCATCGCGCCGCTGGTCGGCGCCAGCTGGCCGCGGCCGCCGTTGCGGAACGGGCGATAACGGAAGTAGCGGTGCAGCCAGCCAGCGTAGTTGCCGGCTCCGTTGGTGACCACCGCATCGTCCGGCAGCATCTGGTCGAGCGTGCGGATGACCTCGGCCATGTCGACGCCCTGCCCCGCATACGCAGGCGGCTGCAGGTAGCGCTCGTAATCGGCATGGGCCGCTTCGGTCCAGGGCTGCCAGCGCGGCGCCGCGGCGGGCTCCAGCGCGGCCAGGCGCGCGGCGATGGCCGGCATCGAGGCGTGGATCATCAGGTCGGCCTGGTAGACGCTGCCCAGTTCCTCGGCACCGGCGTGCACGTGCACCAGCGTTTGCGCGGGCC
Organism: Cupriavidus sp. IK-TO18; assembly: GCF_015549295.1. Lineage (NCBI taxonomy): Bacteria > Pseudomonadati > Pseudomonadota > Betaproteobacteria > Burkholderiales > Burkholderiaceae > Cupriavidus > Cupriavidus sp. IK-TO18. The sequence continues at coordinate 191,603 of NZ_JADGMP010000007.1, read as the reverse complement.
GCGGCGCGGCGATCAGCGCGTAGCCGCCGGTGGTCATCTCGCCCAGGCGCGGGCCGATGGCCAGCACCAGGTCCGATTGCCGGATGCGCTCGGCCAGCGCCGGGTTGATGCCGATGCCGACATCGCCGGCATAGTTGGGATGGCGGTTGTCGAACAGGTCCTGCCCGCGGAAGGCGCAGCCTACCGGCAGCGCGAAGCGTTCGGCAAAGGCCTGCAGGTCGGCGCAGGCCTGCGGCGTCCAGCCGCTGCCGCCGGCCAGCACGAAGGGCCGCTCGGCGGCTTCAAGCATTTGCTGGAGGCGCGCCATCCCGGGATCGCCCGGCCAGCTCAGCACGCGCTCGTAGCCGCGTAGCTGCGGCACCACGGCCGTCTGCGCCAGCATGTCCTCCGGCAGCGCCAGCACCACCGGGCCGGGCCGGCCCGAGGTGGCGGTCTGGTAGGCGCGCGCGATGTATTCGGGGATGCGCTCGACCCGGTCGATCTGCGCCACCCACTTGGCCATCTCGCCGTACATGCGGCGGTAGTCGATTTCCTGGAAGGCTTCGCGATCCATGAAATCGGTACCGACCTGTCCGATGAACAGGATCATCGGCGTCGAATCCTGGAACGCGGTATGCACGCCGATGCTGGCATTGGTGGCGCCAGGACCGCGCGTGCAGAAAGCCAGCCCGGGACGGCCAGTCAGCTTGCCGTAGGCCTCGGCCATGACCGCGGCGCCGCCTTCCTGCCGGCAGACGATAAAGCGCAGCTGGTCGCGGCGGCGATGGAAGCCGTCGAGCACCGCCAGGTAGCTTTCACCCGGCACGCCGAAGGCCAGCTCGGCGCCATGCGCCAGCAGCGCGTCGACCAGGATATGGCCGCCCAGCATCGGCACCTCGCCGGCTTCGTGCGAATGGGGAGTGTCAGGGTTCGAATGGCCCGGCGTGAAAGTCATGGAAACATCCTCGAGGCAGGCTGGAACAAGGCGAGACGCGCAGAGGGCAGGCAATGGCGGCCGGCGGCGCCGGCCCGGTTCAGGCTGCCGGCGCCGCGGCGCCGCGGCGCGAGCGGTTGCCGTTGCCCACCGTCACCGCGGTAAAGATCGAGATCAGCTGGAAGCCGCCGATCATGAAGAACACCCAGGCCGGCAGCCGCGCATCCATCAGCGCGCCAAAGAACAGCGGCCCGCAGGCCAGCCCGATGTCGAGGCCGGAATAGACCACGCCATAGACACGGCCGGTGGCGCCGGCGGGCGCGGCGGCACGCACCAGCAGGTCGCGCGACGGACCGGCGATGCCGGCGCCAAACCCGATCACCCCCATCAGCACCGGCACCAGCAGCGCGGGGAACAGGTTCAACCCGACCAGGATGGCGAACAGGCCGGAGACGGTAAAGCTGAGGGCGATGAGCCGGTCATGGTTGCTGGTGCGGCTGGCGGCAAAGCCGCCGACCACCATGCCGCCGGCGCTGCACAGCATGTAAATGGTGTATGAAGCCGTGGCCAGCGTGAACGGCATGCCGTACAGGTAGGTCAGCGCGGTCGGCGCAAAGCTCTGGATGCCCGCGGCGGAGAACGTGGTCAGCAGAAAGAACGCCCAGCACACCCATACCTGCGGCAGCCGCAGGAAGCCCAGCAGGCTGCCGCCGGCGGCCCTGGCGGCGGGACGGCCCACGGAGTCGCGCACCTCGCGCGGATCCAGCACATGGCGCAGCACCACCAGCACGGCCAGCACCGCGAAGGCCACGACCGAAGCCGCCGCCAGCGCCACGCGCCAGCTGGCCAGGTTGGCGATGGTGACCAGGAACAGCGGCGCCGCCGCCCAGCCCAGGTTGCCGGAAATGCCGTGGGCCGAGAACGCATGGCCCAGCCGCGGCTGCGATACGTGCTTGTTCAGCAGCGTGAAATCAGCCGGGTGGAACACGCCGTTGCCCAGCCCCGCCACCGCCGCGCCGGCCAGCAGCGCGGCATAGCCGTTGCTGGCCGATAGCAGCAGCGCCGCACTGCCCAGGAAGGCCAGCCCGGCAAACAGCACCGGACGCGCGCCGAAGCGGTCCACCACGAAACCCGAGGCGGTCTGCACTACCGCCGACACGGCGAAGAACACCGTCATCAGCAGGCCGAGCTCCGCATAGCTCAGGCCGAACTCGGCCTTGATCCACGGGAACAGCGGCGCCAGCAGCAAATGATAGAAATGCGAGACCCCATGCGCCAGCCCGACCAGCCCGATCACCTGGGCGTCATGGCGAAGCGGATTGCGGGCGGGATCGATGGCGGCGGTGGACATGGCGCGGGCGGAAGGTGCGGTTGCGGGCTGCGGAGTAGATGCGGCGAGCCAGCAAAAAATGCGGGCCGAAGCCCGCATCATAGAGGAAAACCGCGCCACGCTGCAGCCGGGTGGCGGTACCGCCGCTTGCTGCGATCCTTACATCTGCTTGAACAGGTGCGCGTACTGGCGCGCCACCGGCAGCAGCTCGGGCCGGTCGCGCAGCCGCAGCGACAGCCGCCCCAGCGACTGGTTGACCGCGCTGGCCACGCAGTCGATGTTGACCACCGTGCCGCGGTGGACCTGCCAGAAACGCTCCGGATCCAGTTGCTGGGTCAGTTCGCGCAGGCTGGTGCGGATCAGCGCCTCGCCGGCGCTGGAGACCACGTTGACGTACTTGTCGGTTGCCTCCAGGTAGATCACCTCGTCGACCGGGATGATGCGGACCTCCTGACCGACCAGCGCCTTGATAAAGCGCAGGTACTGGCGCTGCGACGCGCCGCCGGGCGTGGCGTGCTCCAGGGATTCGAGCCGCGCCAGCAGTTGCCCCAGGCGGTCGGTGTCGAGCATGGCGGCGCCCTCATCCGTCTCCTCGTCTGCGTCGTCCTCCGTGTCCGACATCGCCTGCAGGCGTTCCTTGAGGCGGCACACGGTCGCCTCCAACCGCTCGCGCTGCACCGGCTTGAGCACATAGTCGACCGCGGCGCGCTCGAAGGCCTCCAGTGCAAACTGGTCATAGGCGGTGACAAAGACCACCAGCGGCGGGATATCAAACTCGATCAGCTCGCGCGCCACGTCCATGCCGCTCATGCCCGGCATGCGGATGTCCAGGAACACCACGCGCGGCTGGTGCTCGCGCGCGGCGGCCAGCGCGGCCATGCCGTCGTGCACGACCGAGACGATACGGGCCTCGGGCCACAGCGACTTCAGTTCGGATTCCAGCACGCGCGCGAGCAGCGCTTCGTCGTCGGCGATCAGAAGGGTCGGAGTCATGGGGGCGAGGTTGGGGGCAGTGAAAAAATCTGGGCGATGCTGGGGGCGCCGCCCTACGCAGCGCCCCTCGTTGTCTTCGCACCGGCGATCACCAGCAGCGCGTTCAGGTCCGCTGGATCGCCGGCGACACCGGCATGCTCTCCGGCAGCGTGACCGTCTGCGTCAGGGTCGGCGCCTCGACCGGGCGCACCAGCGGCAGCGTCAGCCGCACCACCACGCCGCGCGGCGTGTTTTCTTCCATCTGCATGCTGGCGGCGGCCCCGAAGATCCGTGCCAGCCGCTCGCGCACATGGGTGATGCCCAGCCCCGAGCCCTTGCCCGAGGCCTGGCCAAAGCCCACGCCGGTATCGGCAATGATGACCTGCACCGCATCGTCGCCGGCGGCGCGCGCCGACAGGCGGATATGCCCGCCGATCATGCAAGGCTCGATACCGTGCGTCACCGCGTTTTCCACCAGCGGCTGGATCAGCATCGGCGGAATTTCGACCTTGGCCAGCTCGCGCGGCAGGTCGATGTCATACGACAGCCGCTGGCCGAAGCGCATGCCCTGGATATCCAGGTAGCTGCGCAGCAGCTCGAACTCCTGCCGCAGCGTGCATTGCTCGGCGCGGGTGTGGGCCAGCGACATGCGCAGGAATCCGATCAGGCGCTGCAGCAGCTGGCGCGCGGCGGGCGGGTCGGTGGCGATCAGGCCGTCGAGGTTGGCCAGCGAGTTGAACAGGAAGTGCGGCTCGATCTGCGCCTGCAGCGCCATCAGCTGCGCGCGCACCAGTTGCTTCTCGGCTTCCTCGCGCTGCAGCGCGTCGAGCGCGGCCTGGCGCTCCAGGTAGGCGAGCTTCTCGCGCGACCAGTAAAAATAGATCATCGACGCCGATGCCAGCATGCCCACCACCAGGCACATGCGCAGCATGTCGCCGGTTTCGGCCACCGACTTGGGCGGCAGGTCCAGCGCCACGCGCGTGGCCCAGCCGCCGATCACCACGCCGGTCGGCACCGCGGCGGCGGCCAGCAGCAGGAAAGGCCAGCGCCGCGGCCGGTCGTTCCACCAGATGCCGACGCGGGGGATATCGATCAGCAGCCAGATCGACAGGCCGATCAGCTGGCTGTAGACAAAGTTGTGCCAGAGCGTGCCGCCGGTCTGGAAGCCGTAGTTGAGGCTGACGGCGATGACCGTGTTCATGCACAGCACGAACAGCAGGTCGCGCCCGAGGATGGTAAGCCGCGACGGGGGCGCGGTGGCGACGGTGGAGATGCAGCGGTTCATGGCGGTATGTTAGCGTTGGCTGGTCTCGGCGCAATCCCCCGAGGTGACGCGCGTGCCACACTCACCGGTCAGCGCACGCCACCACTGCCCTGACAGCACATAGCGCGGGAAGGTGATCCATTGCTCGGCGAAGATGCGTCCGGCGATGTCCGCCGGTCCGGCAAACGGCTCCGGCGCGTTGGCCTCGAGCCGGTGCCCGCGCCCTTGCAGCGCCAGCGACATGCCCATGCACACCAGCCCCAGCGCCACCGCGGGCAGGCTCAGCCGCAGAATGCCATAGGCGCCCAGCACCGTGCCCGCCATGAACATCGGCACGGCCACGATATGCAGCAGCAGGTTGCGGGGATGCTGGTGGTTGCGGCCATAGCCGCGCCACTGCCAGCGCAGCAGCGGTTCTTTGCGCATGATCGTCTCTCTCCCTTGCCCTTTTTCTGCCCGCCTACATCGCCCGGCCAGGGGCCGAAGGGGCAGCCGCGCGCAATATCTGTTGCACTGCGGGAAAGCGCCGCGCAAGTTCAATCCGGATGCGGAAGGCCATGCGTGGCACGTGCACGGACTTTACCCTTCACCCGGCTGCGAAGAAAGCCTGTTGCGACGAACGGTGGAAACGGGGCGCGAACGGCACCGTGCGGGGGCGGACGGCGCGCGCGGAAGGCGGCGAGGTGCAGCCAACGCCATCCGGCGCCGGGCAAAGCCCGGCGCCGGGCCGAGATACGGGCGGCGCTCAGGCCGCCAGCGCCTGCCGCTCCTGCTCCGACAGCGCGCTGCTGACGGTGTCGCGCGACAGGTGCGGCGCGAACATATTGATGAAGGCGTGCGCATAGCCGCGCAGGTAGGAACCACGGCGCACGGCCACGCTGGTGGTGTTGGGCGCGAACAGGTGGTCGGCCTTGATGCGCACCAGGCCAGAATCCTTGCGCTCGTCGTACGCCATCGACGCGATGATGCCCACGCCCAGCTCCAGCTCGGCATAGGTCTTGATCACGTCGGCGTCGAGCGCGGTCAGCACGATCTCCGGCTGCAGCCCGGCTTCGGCGAAGGCGCTGTCGATCTTGCGGCGGCCGGTAAAGCCGGCGTCGTAAGTGATGAGCTGGAAACCGGCCACGTCCTCGAGCGTCGGCTCGGGCAGGCGCGTCAGCGGATGGTCGGGCGAAACCACCAGCACGTGCTGCCAGCTGTAAGCCTCGAACGAGGTCAGCCCGGCTTCGGTCGCCAGCGCTTCGGTGGCGATGCCGATATCGGCCTGCCCCGTCAGCAGCAGCTCAACGATATGCGTGGGCGACGCTTCCTGCAGCGCGAGGGTCACGTGCGGATACTCGCGGCGGAAGGCCTGCACCACGCGCGGCAGCGCGTAGCGGGCCTGCGTGTGGGTGGTGGCCACGGTCAGGCGCCCGGTATGGCGGCCGGCGAACTCGTCGCCGGCCTGGCGCAGGTTCTCGGCCTCAAGCAGCAGGCGCTCGACGATGCGCACGATCTCGCGGCCGGGCTCGGTCAGCCCGGTCAGGCGCTTGCCGTAGCGCTCGAAGATCTCCACGCCCAGCTCTTCTTCCAGTTCGCGGATCTGGCGCGACACGCCGGGCTGCGAGGTGTAGAGCGCGTTGGCGACCTCGGTCAGGTTGAACTGGCGGCGCACCGCCTCGCGGATCGATCGGAGTTGCTGGAAGTTCATCGTGCGGCCTCTTGTTTTTTGATGGGGGCAGTGCCGTTGGCCTGCGTAAAGACGCGCAGCTGGCGCGGCCGCACGGCGAGCAGCTCGCCCTCGCGGAAGCCCGCGCGGCGGAAGCGCTCGAGCGGCAGCGCCACCTCGATCACGTCCTGGTTGTCTTCACGCTCGAGTTCGAGCTGGGCCACCGGGCCGAGCGTCAGCGCGCGGCGCAGCGTCACGGCAATGCCGTCGGCGCCGGGCGAATAGCGCTCCAGGTCCAGGTCGTGCGGACGCACATACGCCACCGCATCACCTGCGGTCTCGTGCCCGCTGCCGACCACCGGCAGCACCGCTTCGCCGGTATGCAGCAGGCCGCCGCTCTCGCCCACTTCCAGCCGGCCGTGGAACAGGTTCACATTGCCGAGGAAGCCGAACACGAACGGCGTGGCCGGATGGTTGTAGACCGCCTCGGGCGAGCCATACTGCTCGACGTGGCCGCGGTTCATCAGCACCACCTGGTCGGCCACTTCCAGCGCTTCTTCCTGGTCGTGCGTGACGAACACGCTGGTCACATGCAGTTCATCGTGCAGGCGGCGCAGCCAGCGGCGCAGCTCCTTGCGCACCTTGGCGTCGAGCGCACCGAACGGTTCGTCGAGCAGCAGCACGCGCGGCTCCACCGCCAGCGCGCGCGCCAGCGCGATGCGCTGGCGCTGGCCACCCGACAGCTGCGACGGGTAGCGGTCGGCCAGCCAGTCCAGCTGCACCAGGTCGAGCAGCGAATGCACCTTCTCGCGGATCTGCGCTTCGCTCGGGCGCTCGGCGCGCGGCTTCACGCGCAGGCCGAAGGCCACGTTCTCGAACACGCTCATGTGCTTGAACAGCGCGTAGTGCTGGAATACGAAGCCCACCTGGCGCTGGCGCACATGCTGGTCCGAGGCGTCCCGCCCGGACAGCACGATCTTGCCCGCGTCGGCGCGCTCCAGGCCGGCGATGATGCGCAGCAGCGTGGTCTTGCCGCAACCAGACGGCCCCAGCAGCGCGGTCAGCTCGCCTTCGTCGAAATCGAGCGAGACATTGTCCAGCGCGACGAAATCGCCAAAGCGCTTCTCTACGTTCTTGACCTGGATACTCATGATGCCGTTCCTTACACGGATGCCTGCAGGGGGGTTCCTGCTGTACCAGCTGTACCAATCGGCCGCTCGATCACGGCCTCTTCCGTCTCTTTGCGCGCGCGCCATTCCACCAGCGTCTTGATGCCGAGGGTGACCAGCGCCAGCAGCGTCAGCAGCGAGGCCACCGCGAAGGCCGCCGCGAAGTTGTATTCGTTGTAGAGGATCTCTACGTGCAGCGGCATGGTGTTGGTCAGCCCGCGGATATGGCCCGACACCACCGATACCGCGCCGAACTCGCCCATCGCGCGCGCATTGCAAAGGATCACGCCGTACAGCAGGCCCCAGCGGATATTGGGCAGCGTGATATGGCGGAAGGTCTGCCAGCCCGAGGCGCCCAGCACGATCGCGGCCTCTTCCTCTTCGCTGCCCTGCGCCTGCATCAGCGGGATCAGTTCGCGCGCCACGAAGGGGAAGGTCACGAAGATCGTCGCCAGCACGATGCCGGGCACCGCGAACATGATCTTGATGTCGTGCGCTTCCAGCCACGGGCCGAACCAGCCCTGCGCGCCAAACAGCAGCACATAGACCAGGCCGGAGATCACCGGCGACACCGAGAACGGCAGGTCGATCAGCGTGATCAGCAGGTTCTTGCCGCGGAACTCGAACTTGGCGATGGCCCATGCCGCCGCCACGCCGAACACCACGTTCAGCGGCACCGCGATCGCCGCCACCGTCAGCGTGAGCTGGATCGCGGCCACGGCATCGGGTTCGACCAGCGCTTCAAAGTAGGTCTGCACGCCCTTGCGCAGCGCTTCGTAGAACACCGAAGCCAGCGGCACGAACAGGAACAGCGTGAGGAACAGCACCGCCACCGTGATCAGCGTGTAGCGCACCCATGGCGCCTCGCCGGTGGCATCGAATGCGTGGTGGGCCTTGGCCTGGCGCTGCGCGCCCAGGCGTCCCGAAACTGCGCCCGCCATGTCAGAACTCCTTGCCCGTCGCGGGCGCTTCCGGTGCCAGCGCAGCGCGCGCACCCGACTGGTGGCGGCGCGTCCAGGCCTGCAGCAGGTTGATCAACAGCAGCAGTCCGAACGAGATCACCAGCATCACCACGGCCACCGCGGTGGCGCCGGCGTAGTCGTATTGCTCCAGCTTGGAATAAATCATCAGCGGCGCGATCTCGGACACCATCGGCATGTTGCCGGAGATAAAGACCACCGAGCCGTACTCGCCGGTGGCGCGCGCGAAGGACAGCGCGAACCCGGTCAGCAGCGCCGGCAGGATCGCCGGCAGGATCACGCGCCGGAAGGTCTGCAGCCGGTTGGCGCCCAGGCTGGCGGCGGCCTCTTCCAGTTCCTGCTCCACGTCTTCCAGCACCGGCTGCACCGTGCGCACCACGAACGGCAGGCCGATAAACGTCAGCGCCACCACCACGCCCAGCGGCGTGAACGCGACCTTGATCCCGAGCGGCTCGAGGTAGCGGCCGATCCAGCCGTTGCCGGCAAACAGCGCGGTCAGCGCGATGCCGGCCACCGCGGTCGGCAGCGCAAACGGCAGGTCGACCAGCGCATCGATCAGGCGCTTGCCGAAAAAGCGGTAGCGCACCAGCACCCAGGCGACAATCAGCCCGAACACCGTATTGACAATGGCCGCCACCAGCGATGCGCCGAAGCTCAGCTGCAGCGATGCCACCACGCGCGGCGCCGTGATCGACGTCCAGAACGCGTCCCACGTCATCGTGAACGTCTTCAGGAACGTGGCCGACAGCGGAATCAGGACGATCAGCGTCAGGTAGAACAGCGTGAAGCCCAGCGACAGGCCAAAGCCGGGAAGCACCGTGAAGCGCTGCTTGGCGGGGCGGCGGGGCGCACGCGATGCCGGCGCATCGGGGGCGCCCGGCGTGGGGGCATCCGCCAGGGATAGGGATGGTGGCATGTCGGTCTCGTCTGTGGTGGCCGGCTTGTGGCGCCGGTTCCTTATGACGCCGGCGCATATTGCGCCGGCTTACGAGACAGATTCTGCAGATCCGTTCTTATAAACAGAACGAATCTTTCTGAATTTTCTTAGACGGTTTAGATATATGGAGCGCCCGGCGCCACTTCCACGCCGGCCTCCCATGGCGCAGGCGTCACTTCAATGGCTCCGGCATCACATGCGTCAGCGATACGTTGCACCAGCGTACCCAGCAACGCCAGGCCCTCGTCCCAGTCGCCCAGGCCGGAATCGGAATTGATATGCCCCAGGTTGCCGGCATCGACCAGTTCGCTGCCCCACAGCGTGCCCCAGCTGAAGGCGGTGCGCTGCGGCATCCAGGGATCGTTGCGGCTAGCGACCATGATGGTGGGGAACGGCAGGCGGTAGGTCGGCAGCAGGCTGGCGACGCCGAACTTGTCGGGATCGGCCGGCGCCACCAGCAGCGCGCCGGCGATACCGGCCGGGTCCAGCGACGCCTGCCGCAGGGCCGCCAGGCAGCCAAAGCTGTGCGCCACCAGCAGCGCCCCGCGCGAGGCCACGCCTTCCGAGACGCGCTCGGCCCACAGCGGCAGGCTCGGACGCGACCAGTCATGCTGCTCGACGCGCTGCCAGTCCGGGAAGCGCTGCTCCCAGCGGCTTTGCCAGTGCCCCGGGCCGCTGCCATGCAGGCCCGGCACGGTCAGCACCTGCAGGTGCCGCGGGATTTCCAGGCGCGTACCGTGCGCCGCCGATGATGGCCCTGCCGATGGCCCGATCGCTTGCGTCATACCGGCTCCTTGCTAAGTTGGTGTGCCGCTGCCGATGCCGCTCCTGCGCCCTGCCGCCCGCAGTCCGGCCGCGCTGACCAGCGCGCCGGCGAAAGCGCCCTGCCCCAGGTCGATGCCCGCGGCCTGCAGCCGCTCCACGCTTTCGGCGTCCTGCAGCCGCCGCCCGATCAGCGTGACGCCGGCATTGGCGGCGCTGGCGCGCAGCCCCGACAGCTGGCGGTCGGTCCAGGTGCGGCGCATATCGAGCTTGAGCCAGTCCGGCAACGCATGCGCCATCAGCGCGCCCGCCTCGGCCGGGTCCGACGCCTGCAGGCTGACCGCGAAGCCGTTGCGGCGGTAATTGCCGACCACGTGCAGCAGCAGCGGCAGGTCGTCGTTGGCGCTGGCCGGCACCTGGATCACGAAGCGCTCCAGCGGCAACCCCAGCGACTGCAACGCGCGCCGGAACGCGGCGCCATGGTCGTCGGCAACCGCCGCGAGCAGCCGGTTGTGCACGTTCAGCACCAGCTTGTGCGCGCCGTCGGCGGCAAAGTAGTTGATCGCGTGCAGCAGCCGCGACAGGCGGTCCAGCGACACCAGCGTGGTGTCGTCGGCAGCCATTGCGAACAACTTCCACGCGGCCAGGCCCACGCCATCGTCGGCGTAGGTATGGATCGAGCCTTCGTGCGCGACCACCTCGCGCTCGGCCAGGGTCACCAGCGGCTCGAAGGCGCTGGTCAGCGAGCAATTGAAGAACTGTCCCTGCACCTGCCCGCGCGCGTCGCGCCACAGTTGCCGGTCGGCCAGCGGCTGGCGCGGCAGCGATTCCAGATAGCGTTGCAGCGGATTGGCTGCGCTGGCGGGTTCATGCACGCCTGGCATGGCGATTTCCTTCGGTTGACCGGACCGCGTCGGGTCCCATGGTCGGGTTGTTGATGGCAACGGCGTGCTGCCGCAGCGCACGCCCTGCCTGCTCATGATAGGAGTTCAGCGGGCGGCAGCGAATGAAGATTCCGGGCTGTCGATGTGCGCACCGATGTCGATGCGCTGCGCACGGCGCTTCGTGCCCGCATCGAGGGGCGAAGAGGCCGCTGGCGCTTGCCGCAGCACCCGCTGCAGCACCGCGGCTTCCAGTTGCGCGAAGCCGGCGGCGCCGCGCTCGCGCGGCCGCGCCAGCGCCACGCGCTCGTCCATGGCGATGTGGCCGTCCTCGATCAGCACGATGCGGTCGGCCAGCGCCACGGCCTCGGAGACGTCATGCGTCACCAGCAGCGCCGTGAAGCCAAGCCGCCGCCACAGACCTTCGATCAATCCCTGCATTTCGATGCGCGTCAGCGCATCCAGCGCGCCCAGCGGCTCATCGAGCAGCAGCAACTGCGGGTGATGCACCAGCGCGCGCGCCAGTGCCACGCGCTGCCGTTGCCCGCCGGACAGCCGTGCAGGCCACGCCTGCGCGCGCTCGGCCAGGCCCACCTGCGCCAGCACCTCGGCCGCCTCGCCGCGCCGCGCGCGCGGCAGGCCCAGCGCCACGTTGTCCAGCACGCGCTTCCACGGCAGCAGGCGCGCATCCTGGAACATCACGCGCACGTCGGCGCCGCGCTTGCGGCTGCCCTTGCCCTGCTCCTGCGTGTCACCGTCGATGGCGATGCTGCCGCCGTCGGCGCCTTCCAGCCCCGCCAGCAGCCGCAGCAGCGTGCTCTTGCCGCAGCCGCTGCGCCCGACGATGGCGACGAACTCGCCCGGCGCCACGTCGAGCGCCACATCGTGCAGCACCTCGCGACCGTCATAGCGCTTGACTACCTGGCGCAAGCGTAGCGCGACGCCACCATGGCGGCGGCGCGGCGCCGCTGCCTCGTGCCTGACCGCCTCGCGGCGCGCGAGGCCCGCTTCAAGTTCGGCCAGCGCGGCCTGTTCCACCGGATACATCTGCATGTCGATCTCCTTGCCGAACGTGCGGCGTTGCGTGGTTCAGGCGGCTGCGTAGCCCGGGTGCCAGCGCAGCCAGTAGCGCTCCAGCCCGCGCGACAGCAGGTCGGCCAGCTTGCCCAGCAGCGCGTATAGCAGGATGCCCACCAGCACCACGTCGGTCTGCAGGAACTCGCGCGCGTTCATGGTCATGTAGCCGATGCCGGACTGCGCGGAGATGGTTTCCGCGACGATCAGGATCACCCACATCAGCCCGAGCGAAAAACGCACGCCCACCAGGATCCCGGGCAACGCGCCTGGGAGGATCACTTCACGGTACAGCTGCCAGCCCGACAGCCCGTAGCTGCGCGCCATCTCCACCAGCCCGGTGTCGACCGAGCGGATGCCGTGGTAGGTGTTCAGATACACCGGGAAGAACACGCCCAGCGACACCAGGAACAGCTTGGCGGATTCGTCGATGCCGAACCACAGGATCACCAGCGGGATCAGCGCCAGCGGCGGGATGTTGCGCACCATCTGCAGCGTGCTGTCGAGCAGCGTGGCCGCGCTGCGGAACGCGCCCGTCAGCAGACCGAGCAGCAGGCCAAGCCCGCCGCCGATGGCAAACCCGGCCAGCGCGCGCCAGGTGCTGACACCTACGTGTTTCCACAACTCGCCCGAACGGGCCAGGTCCCAGGCAGCGTGCAGCACGGCCAGCGGGGCCGGCAGCACGCGGTTCGACAGCCAGCCGTTCTGCGAGGCCGCCTGCCACACCACGATCAGCAGCATCGGCACGATCCACGGTGCCACGGCGCGCGCCAGCGCGGCGGGATGCCGGCGCGGCGGCGGAAGATGCGGAGCGCTCATGCCGCCCTCCTTCAACTCTGTGCGGCGCGCGGCACGATGCCGGTCGCCATGACTTCGCCGAACGGGCCCGATAGCACCTTGCCTGGCAACTTCTCGCGCACCGAACGCGGCAGCAGCGGGAACACGAGTTCGGCAAAGCGGTAGGCCTCTTCCAGGTGCGGGTAGCCGGACAGCACGAAAGTGTCGATGCCCAGCTCCGCGTACTCGCGCATGCGCTCGGCGACGGTGTGCGGATCGCCCACCAGCGCGGTGCCGGCGCCGCCGCGCACCAGGCCGACGCCGGCCCACAGGTTGGGGCTGATTTCCAGCGCCTCGCGCGTGCGGCTCGCACCTCCCGCATGCAGCGCGGCCATGCGGCGCTGCCCTTCCGAATCCATCCTGGCGAACACCGCCTGCGCGCGCGCCACGGTCTCGTCGTCGAGGCGGCTGATCAGGTCATCGGCGGCGGCCCACGCGGCGGCATCGGTCTCGCGCACGATCACGTGCAGGCGGATGCCGAACCTGACGGTGCGTCCATGCTTCGCCGCATGCCGGCGCACGTCTTCCAGCTTCTGCGCCACGTCGGCCGGCGGTTCGCCCCAGGTCAGGTAGGTATCGACCTGCTCGCCCGCCAGCGCATGCGCCGGCGCCGACGAACCGCCGAAGTACACCGGCGGATGCGGCCGCTGCAGCGGCGGATAGAGGACGCGCGCGCCCTTCACGCTCAGGTGCTTGCCCTGGTAGTCGATCTGGCCACTGTCATGGCTGGCCGCCAGTACGTCGCGCCAGATCCGCAGGAATTCGGCCGAGGCCTCGTAGCGCTCGCTGTGGTCGAGGAACAGGCCGTCGCCTTCTAGCTCGGCGGTGTCACCGCCGGTGACGAGATTGATCAGCAGCCGGCCGTTGGAAAGCCGGTCGAACGTCGCTGCCATGCGCGCGGCAAGCGTCGGCGCCATCAGGCCCGGCCGCACCGCGACCAGGAATTTCAGGCGCTGCGTCACGGCCGACAGCGCCGATGCTGCCACCCACGGGTCTTCGCAGGAACGCCCGGTGGGAATCAGCACCCCTTCGTAGCCGAGCGTATCGGCGGCCACGGCGACCTGCTTCATGTAGTCGAAGCTGACTTCGCGCGCGCCTTCGGAGGTGCCGAGGTAGCGGCTGTCGCCGTGGGTGGGGATAAACCAGAATACGTGCATGTCGTGCTCCTTGTTGTTATGCGATGCCGTCGCGACGCATCAGCGCTGTGCTTGCTGTTGCGGCCTCTGTTGCGCCTCCTCCCAGCGCGCGTCGGCCACCTTGACCGGCTTGGGAAGCAGCCTGAGCGCGTGAAACGCATCGGCGATGCGCTGCTGCTCGGCCAGCACGTCGGCGCTGACCGGGCGCGCGCCGTAAGAGAAGCGCGAGACCGCCAGTTCCAGCACGTCGGCAGGCAGGCCGACTTCGCCGGTCAGCACCGCGGTCGCGTCCTTCGGGTTCTTTTCTGCCCAGGTGCCCAGCGTGGCGAGTTCATCGAGGATCAGGCGCACGATTTCGGGCTTCGCCTGTGCGTAGGGACGCGACGCCAGGTAGAACTGGTGATTGCTGACCACGTTCTTGCCGTCGGCGCCACGGCCGTCGGCCAGCACGCGCGCGCCCAGCTGCTTTTCGGCGGCGGCGAGGAACGGGTCCCAGATCACCCAGGCATCGACCGAGCCGCGCTCGAAGGCAGCGCGCGCATCGGCGGGCGGCAGGTAGACCGGCTGGATATCGCTGTACTGCAGGCCAGCCTTTTCCAGCTGGCGCACCAGCAGGTAATGCACGTTCGAGCCCTTGTTGAAGGCCACACGCTTGCCGCGCAAATCGGCCACCGAGCGCAGCGTCGACAACTTCGGCACGACGACGGCCTCGGCGGTCGGCGCCGGCGGCTCGTTGCCGACATAGACCAGTTGCGCGCCCGCGGCCTGCGCGAAGATCGGCGGGGCTTCGCCCACGGTGCCGAAGTCGACCGCGCCGACATTGAGGCCTTCCAGCAGTTGCGGGCCGGCCGGGAATTCGGTCCATTTGACGGTGATGCCTTGCGGCGCCAGCCGCTTTTCCAGCGTACCGCGCGCCTTCAGCAGCGTCAGCGTGCCGTATTTCTGGTAGCCGATGCGCAGCACCTTGGCATCGATCTTCGACTGCGCTTCGGCGCGGCCGGGCAGCAGCCCGTAGGCCAGGCCGGTGGCGGCGACCAGCGCGGCAATGAACAGGCGGCGGCGCAACGAGCCGGCCGGCTTGATGGTGGTGGTCATGCGATTTCTCCGTGGCCGGCCAGGGCGCCGGCGAATGTTCTGAAGTCGGACTGCGTGCAAACGCGGGCAGCATCCCGCCCTGCCCGCCCGGGTTGCCGGTGGCATGGCTGGCGGCGTTGCTGCCGCGGCGCCGGACTGGCCGGCGCCAATGCATCAGGAATTCAGATCAGGCGGTACATCGCTCCGCCACCACGGCGGCAGCGGCGGCGCGCTGCACGAAGGCACCGGGCACAATGTCGAGCGCGTCGAGCGGGACCTCGATGCGGGCGTGCGCCAGTGCGTCGCGCACGCGCAGCAGGCCTTCGTCGAGGCGGGCGGACAGCGCGGCGTCGAAGCGCGCCTGGCGCACGCCGCCGCCATCGGAGGAGGCGGAGGAGGCGGAGGTGTCGATCTGCTGGTCCACGGCAAAGATGCCGGGCAGGATCTGGCGCGAGCCCAGCGCGGACAGCACCGGGCGCAGCGCGTAGTCGATCGCCAGCGCATGGGCGAGGCTGCCGCCGGTGGCGATCGGCAGCACGATCTTGTCGCGCAGGCCGGTTTGCGGCAGCAGGTCCAGGAAGGCCTTGAGCAGGCCGCTGTAGGCGGCCTTGTAGACCGGCGTGGCCAGCACCACCACCTGGGCCTCGGCCACCGCGCGGGTGGCGGCGGCAATGGCGTCGTCGTCCACGCGCGCCGCCAGCAGCGGGCCCGCCGGCAGGTCGCGCAGGTCCAGGTGGCGGGTGCGTTCACCGGCAGCTTCCAGCGCGGTGCGCAGGTGCGCCAGCACAAGGCCGGAGCGGGACTGGACTGACGGGCTGCCGGAGAGCGTCAGGATGGACATCGGGGCTTCCTTCTTCTGGTGGGCCGGCTCGGTGCCGGGCCGCCCCACGCGGCCCGGCCCGCCAGCCTCATGGATTATTTCTTGCCGGGTTGATAAACCTGGTCGAACGAGCCGCCGTCGGCGAAGTGGGTCTTCTGGGCCTTCTGCCAGCCGCCGAACACCTCATCGATGGTGAACAGCTTGACCTTGGGGAAGTTGGCCGCGTACTTGGCCGCCACCTTCTGCGAGATCGGGCGGTAGTAGTTCTTCGCGGCGATCTCCTGGCCTTCGTCGGTGTACAGGAACTGCAGGTAGGCCTCGGCGGCCTTGCGCGTGCCCTTCTTGTCGACCACCTTGTCGACCACGGCCACCGGCGGCTCGGCCAGGATCGAGATCGACGGCGCGACGATCTCGAACTTGTCCGGACCCAGCTCCTTGATGGCCAGGATGGCTTCGTTCTCCCAGGCCAGCAGCACGTCGCCCAGGCCGCGCTCGACGAAGGTGGTGGTGGCGCCGCGCGCGCCAGAGTCCAGCACCGGCACATGCTTGAGCAGTTCGCCGACGAACTCGCGCGCCTTGGTCTCATTGCCGCCAGGCTGGCGCAGCGCATAGCCCCACGCGGCCAGGTAGTTCCAGCGTGCGCCGCCCGAGGTCTTCGGGTTCGGCGTGATCACCTGCACGCCGGGCTTGACCAGGTCGCCCCAGTCCTTGATGCCCTTCGGGTTGCCCTTGCGCACCAGGAACACAATGGTCGAGGTGTACGGCGCGGCGTTGTGCGGCAGGCGCTTTTGCCAGTCCGGCTTGATCAGTCCCTTCTCTGCGATGGCGTCAACGTCGTAGCCCAGCGCCAGCGTCACCACGTCAGCATCCAGCCCGTCGATCACCGAACGGGCCTGCTTGCCGGATCCGCCATGCGACTGGCGCACGGTCACGGCATCGCCGCCCTGGGCCTTCCAGGCCTTGGCGAAGGCCGCGTTGACGTCGACATACAGTTCGCGGGTCGGGTCGTAGGAAACATTGAGCAGGTTGGTCGCCGAAGCGGTCTGCGCCGCGCCCAGGGCGCCCAGGACTGCCAGGCCGATGGCCAGTTTGCGGATCATTCGTGTTGCTCCCGTCTGTCGTGAATGGGCGCCAGGCGCCTCTGGTTGCTGTGCCCGCCGCCGGGGGCGGGCTTGTGTCAGGAGCAAGACTACCGACGGGGCTATCTGAACGGAACGAATGGTTTCGCCGATCCTTTACTGTTTTTTGCATAAGATCGGACGGAAATATCGGCATGCCGTCATATGGGGACGACGGGACGCAAGGTGCGCGTGAGGTGGCGTGAGGTGGCGCGAGGTTGCGCAATCCGCACACCCAAAAGAAAACGCCCGCACCGGCAAACCGGTGCGGGCGAAGTTTCCATTCCGGAAACGGGTAGACAAGTCATGAAGAGCGCCCCCGCATCTCCATGACAAGTAAATGGTATCGGCTCGCCGCCGAGTCCGATTTGATCGCGGTCAAGTCCGGGACAACCCGCAGAAATTCGCCATGCAGGCTTCAGCCGCCCTGGCGCGCCAGCAGGTCCGCCATTTCGTCGGCGTGCTCCTCTTCCACCGCCAGGATCTCTTCCATCATGCGGCGCGACGTCGGGTCACGCTCGCCCAGGAACGTGATGATCTCGCGATAGCTGTCGATGGCGATGCGCTCGGCCACCAAATCTTCCTTGATCATCTCGGTCAGGCTGTTGCCCGGGACATACTCGGCGTGCGAGCGGCTGGTCAGGCCGTCCGGCGCGAAGTCGGGCTCGCCGCCCAGCTGGACGATGCGCTCGGCGATCTGGTCGGCATGGCCCTGCTCTTCATTCGAGTGGGCCAGGAATTCTTCGGCGACGCTCTTCGAGTTCGGGCCCTGGGCCATGAAATAGTGGCGGCGATAGCGCAGCACGCAGACGATCTCGGTCGCCAGCGCGTCGTTGAGCAGCTTCAGCACGGCCTCGCGGTCGGCGGTGTAACCGGAGGTCACCGCACCCTCTTCGATATGCTGGCGGGCCCGCGCGCGCAGGGTCTTGACGTCGGTGAGGAAAGGCTTGTCGGTCATGGATTGGCTCCTGTGGGGACAGGCTGCGTGGAGGCGCAGCGCTTTGCAAGGAAACTCAACCCTTTTGCAACGCGAAAAGCATGCCACTTGGAGAATCGCATGCAGCACGGCAACTGACGGAGCGAAGCGCGGGATCGCCGTGAAAAAATTGCACGGCGCGGCACTCCCTTACATGGCAGGGCGCGGCCATGCAAAAAGGCCCTTGCGGGAATCCGCAAGGGCCTGCCTGTGACACCGAAGAGTCTCGAAACCGGGCTTACTGCACGGCCTGCCCGAAGGTGAACTCGCCATCCACATAGTCCACCGGCACCACATCCTTTGCCGCGAACTTGCCTTCCAGGATGGCGCGCGCCACGGGGTTCTCGATCTGCTGCTGGATCGCCCGCTTGAGCGGACGCGCCCCGAACACCGGGTCGTAGCCCGCGCTGGCGATCTTCTCCAGTGCATAGTCGCTGACCTCCAGCGTCATGTCCATGCGGGCCAGGCGGGCCTGCAGGCGCTGCAACTGGATGCGCGCGATCGACTCGATATTCTTCTGGTCGAGCGCGTGGAACACCACCACTTCATCGATCCGGTTCAGGAACTCCGGCCGGAAATGCGTGCGCACTTCCTGCCAGACCGCGCCCTTGATCGCTTCCTGCGGCTCGCCGGCCATCGACTGGATCATCTGCGAACCCAGGTTGGACGTCATCACGATCACCGTGTTCTTGAAGTCCACCGTGCGGCCCTGGCCATCGGTCAGGCGGCCGTCGTCCAGCACCTGCAGCAGCACGTTGAAGACGTCGGGGTGGGCCTTCTCCACTTCATCGAGCAGCACCACGCTGTACGGCTTGCGGCGCACGGCCTCGGTCAGGTAGCCACCTTCCTCGTAGCCCACGTATCCCGGCGGCGCGCCGATCAGGCGGCTGACGCTGTGCTTCTCCATGAATTCGCTCATGTCGATGCGGATCAGATGCTCTTCCGAATCGAACATGAACTCGGCCAGCGCCTTGCACAGCTCGGTCTTGCCGACACCGGTCGGTCCCAGGAACAGGAACGAGCCATAGGGCTTGTTCTCGTCCGCCAGCCCTGCGCGCGAACGGCGGATGGCATCGGACACCAGCCGCACGGCCTCGTCCTGGCCGACCACGCGGTTGTGCAGGCGGTCCTCCATCTTCAGCAGCTTCTCGCGCTCGCCCTGCATCATCTTCGACACCGGGATGCCGGTCGCGCGGCTCACCACTTCGGCGATTTCCTCGGCGCCCACCTGCGTGCGCAGCAGCTTGTTGGGCTGCTTCTGCTCGCTGGCTTCGGCATCGGTGGCGGCCTTGAGCTTGCCTTCCAGTCCCGGCAGCTTGCCGTACTGCAGCTCGGCCACCTTGTCGAGCTTGCCTTCGCGCTGCAGCTTCGCGATCTCGAGCTTGACCTTCTCGATCTCTTCCTTCAGCGCGGCCGTGCCCTGCGCGGCACCCTTCTCGGCCTTCCAGATCTCGTCGAGGTCCGCGTACTCCTTCTCCAGGCGCGCGATCTCCTGCTCGATCAGGTCCAGGCGCTTGAGCGAAGCCTCGTCGGTCTCTTTCTTGACCGCTTCGCGCTCGATCTTGAGCTGGATGGTGCGGCGCTCGAGCTTGTCCATCGCCTCCGGCTTGGAGTCGATTTCCATCTTGATACGCGCGGCGGCCTCGTCGATCAGGTCGATGGCCTTGTCGGGCAGGAAGCGGTCGGTGATATAGCGATGCGACAGCTCCGCCGCGGCGACGATGGCCGGATCGGTGATCTCGACGCCGTGGTGCAGCTCATACTTCTCCTGCAGGCCGCGCAGGATGGCGATGGTCGCTTCCACGGTCGGCTCGTCGACCAGCACTTTCTGGAAGCGGCGCTCCAGCGCGGCATCCTTCTCGATGTACTTGCGGTATTCGTCAAGCGTGGTCGCGCCGATGCAGTGCAGCTCGCCGCGCGCCAGCGCGGGCTTGAGCATGTTGCCCGCGTCGATCGCGCCCTCGGCCTTGCCCGCGCCCACCATGGTATGGATCTCGTCGATGAAGACGATGGTCTGGCCCTCGTCCTTGGCGACGTCGTTCAGCACGGCCTTCAGGCGTTCCTCGAACTCGCCGCGGTACTTGGCGCCGGCCAGCAGCCCGGCCATGTCGAGCACCAGCACGCGCTTGTTCTTCAGGCTCTCGGGCACTTCGCCGTTGACGATGCGCTGCGCCAGCCCTTCCACGATCGCGGTCTTGCCCACGCCCGGCTCGCCGATCAGCACCGGGTTGTTCTTGGTGCGGCGCTGCAGGATCTGGATTGCGCGGCGGATCTCGTCGTCGCGGCCGATCACGGGGTCGAGCTTGCCGATGCGGGCACGTTCGGTCAGGTCGATGGTGTACTTCTTCAGCGCCTCGCGCTGGCCCTCGGCCTCTGCGCTGTTGACCGATTCGCCGCCGCGCACGGCCTGGATGGCCGATTCGAGCGACTTGCGGTTCAGGCCGTTCTCGCGCGCAATGCGCCCGGCGTCACCCTTGTCGTCGGACACGGCCAGCAGGAACAGCTCGCTGGCGATGAACTGGTCGCCGCGCTTGAGCGCTTCTTTCTCGGTGGCATTGAGCAGGTTGACCAGGTCGCGGCCGATCTGGACCTCGTTGGTGCCCTGCACTTGCGGCAGGCGCTTGATGGCGGCGTCCAGCGCCGTCTGCAGGCCCTGCACGTTGACGCCGGCGCGTGCGAGCAGTGCGCGGGCGGCGCCGTCGTCCTGCGACAGCAGCGCGCGCAGCACGTGCTGCGGGTCGATGTATTGGTTGTCGTTGGCCAGGGCCAGGCTTTGCGCTTCAGCGAGCGCTTCCTGGAACCGGGTGGTTAGCTTGTCAAGACGCATAGGATTCCCTCTCTCGGATAGGTCGTGTCCTGATGCGGGGGGCGCTGGCCCCGGCTTCACCGCCGGGGTGCCTGGATGCCCTGCCGGACACTGGATATCCGAAAGATAAGGCTTTGTCGCGACATTTCAAGGACCCGCGGAGATAAGGCTTTGAGTGCAGCAAACGGTACGCGAAGCCGCCACAAACAGGCTATGCCGCCCGGCTCTCGCTGCCCTTGTCCGCCAGGTTGCGCACCAGCACCAGCGATTCGCCCTGCACGACCACCCGGCCATCCGCGCCGGTGACGACGCTCGCCAGGTTGACCAGGTCCTTGCCGGCGCGCAGCCGGACGATGCGCACCTGCGCGGTCAGCGGCTCGTCCAGCCGCGCTGCCGAGGCCAGCCGCAGCGATTGCTTCATCCACCCGGTGCCGCGCCCCGGCAGCCGTGTGCCGAGCAGGTCGGAAAACATGCCGGCCAGCAGCGGCAGCGGCACCACCGCCTCGCCGAAGCCGCGCGCGCGGGCGAAGGCGGCGTCAGCATGGTACGGATTGGCATCGCCGGTCAGGGCAACGTACTCGGCGATATCGGCCGCGGTGAAGGCGCGCGTGGCGCTGGCCGACTGCCCGGGACGCAGGCCGTACAGCGCGGGATCGCCCGCGGCCTCCGGCTGCGCGCCTGGCCATGCCGGCAGCCGGCCCGGTGCAGCCTCCGCCAGCCACGACGATTCACCGGCGGCCGCGACGCGCGGCGCCGCGCCGGGGATGCCCGCGCTGACCGTGGTGCCAAAACCCGCCGGCCGCGCCTGCGGCTGCGGCACCAGCGCAAACGCCACCGCATCGCCGGCGAAGGCCGGCGTCGGGAACATCAGCGTCTGCGCCACCGGCAGCGCAGGTGCGGCCAGCTCCCGCCACGTATGCGCGCACAGCAGCGAAAACAGGAACATGCCGTGCGCCACCGTGGCACCGAAGTGCGTGCCGCGGGCAAAGGCCGGATCGCAGTGGATCGGGTTGTCGTCGCGCGACAGCGCGGCGAAGCGGTCGAAATCGCGTTGCGTCAGCACGCGCGGCATGGCGTCGGTCATCAGTTGGGCACCTCCACGGTCAAGGCGTTGACGGTGATCGCATTGCCGGGTGCGGGCGTGGCGGCGATCGGCGGAACATTGGACGGCAGCAGCGTCGGCGCCGGCGTGTTGACAGTGCCGCCGCGCGGCGTGGTGCGCACCACCTGCGACGGCGGCAGCGGCTTGCCGGTCGTCAGGTTGTCGTACACGGCGTCGAGCGCGCGGTTCAGGTACACATGGAGCGGCACGTAGCGGTTGCTGTAGCCCGCCACCAGCCCGATGAAGGCATCGAAATGCTGGGCATTCTCCACCTCGATGTAAGCCAGCTTGCTGGCCAGCCCCTCCTTCTGCCGGTTCAGCCCCAGGTACGGGCGCGAGGTATGGTTCACCGGCAGCAGGCCGTCGCTGCGGCCGTGCACGATCACCGCCGGCTTGCCGCGCAGGTTGCCGTTGCGCAGCGTCAGCGCCTGGCCAGCCTGCAAGGCGCGCGCCGCGGCGTCGGTCCCGGCCAGCAGCTTGCGCAGGCAATCGGCGCCATCGTAGTTGAGATCGGTGCGGCCGTTCGATGCCGACACGGAGAACAGGTTCAGGTACGGGCCGTGCGTCGGGTCGAGGTCGTTGATCAGCTGCACCGAGGGCGGCTGCGGCGGGATGCCATTGCCGGTGGCGAACATCGACGCCAGCGCTGCCGGGGCGATCGCCGCCGGCTTCAGGTCGGTCAGCGTATTGGCGAAGCTGTATCCGCACAGCTTGTCGGTCACGCTGGCCTGCGCGTAGGCGTTGGCGTAGGTCACGGTGATCGCGGCAGCGGTGTCGAAGGCGGCCAGCGACGGGTGCAGGTCATCGGATTCGGACTCCCAGCCCGCTTCATGCAGCGCCTGCAGCGCGCTGGCGCTTTGCTCGCTGGTATTGGTGCCGGTGACCAGTCCCTTTTCCGCCAGCGTGGTGCAGCGCGCCGCGAAGAACGGCGCCATGGTCGGGTTGTCGTAGAACGGTGACTGCGTCAGCGCAGTGGTGCGCGCGGCGCAGTGCTGCAGCAGGTTTGCCGTGCTGGTGTAGTCATACAGCGTGCGGCCCGAAGACGGCACCTGCACGCCGCCGCGCCGCACCACCACGCCTGTATCCGGTGGCATGTTGAGGTTGGGCTCGCCCACGGCCACGCCATCGATCAGGCCATCGGTGTCCTGCTCGGCAGCGGCCACCGCGGCGCCGCCACCGTTCGACACGCTCGACGCGATCACCAGGATCTTGCCCTTGTCCATGCTGCGCTGGCGCGTGCCGTTGGCGGACACCGCGCCGAAGCGGTCATTGATCGCCCAGATCGCGAACTCCACCGCCTGCAATGTGAACTTGCCCCAGTCCTTCTCCGGATTGCGCTGCGAATGCGCGTGCTTGAACGCGAGCCGGTGCGGGCTGGCGGCGGTGAAATCCGCCAGCGACGTGGCGCCTGCGGGCGCGGCGAACTGCGCATTCTTGCCGGCGGCCGCGCGCGTGGCGCGGGTGCCGTCGATCAGCGGCACGGTATCGGTATCCAGGTCGTGCGGCGCGGCGCCGGTGCCCTTGTCGGTGTAGGCGACCGCGCAGCCGCGCTTCAGCCCCCATTCGCCGGTGGCGATGGCACCGTACACGCCGCGCGAGCCCGACGACGTGGCGGTGATCACGCACGGCCTGGCCGTATCGAAGCCGGCCGGGATCTGCACCAGCATGGTCACGTTCTGCTGGCCCGTGCCGTCGTCCGAATACGCCAGGTATTCCACGCCGGCGATCTTGCCCTCCGAGCCGGTGACATTGCCCTGCGCGTCCACGTTGGGGCCGTACAGCGAGCCATAGCCGCCAGCCGCGGTGGTGTCGACGATGGCTCGGTAGTTGGAGTAGATCGCGTAGCGCCGCAGTTCCGCCGCGGTCGGGGCGGTGGCATTGGCCGGCAGCGGCGCGGTGGCACTGGCAAGTCCGTCCTTGCCCAGCCCCGCGGTCAGCAGGTCGTCGCTGCTGCCGTTGTAGCTGATGATGTTGACCGCGCCGATATATGCGGGCTTGGTGTTGGGGTTGTTGCCGTTGCCATTGTTGTCATCGCCCGAGCCACAGGCAGCGGCCAGCATCGCTGCCGCGACGGCGAACACCGTACCGCGCAAGCTGCCTTGTTGCGGCGGCGGAAACTGCTTGGAATGCATGTCACCCTCCTTCTGTCGCCCGCGTCGGGGCGGTAGAGACGTACGTCAATGAGGAACAGCGGAGACTGCGGACAGCGGGACTGCGGGGACTGCGGGGACTGCAGGAAATGCAGGAAATTCGTATGGCGGGACGCGGCGCGTCAGCCGGCAAACCTGGCGCGCAGCTTGTGCTTCTCCACCTTGCCCGACGGCGTGCGCGGTAACGCGTCGACAAAGCGCACATGGCGCGGCACCTTGTAGCCGGCAAGCTGCGCCTTGCAATGGGCGATGACCTGCTCCGCATCGAGCGAGGCGCCAGCGCGCAGCACCACCAGCGCCATGCCCGTCTCGCCCCAGCGTGCGTCCGGCGCGCCGATCACGGCGGCCTCGGCCACGCCCGGCAGCTGGAACAGTACATTTTCGACTTCGGCGGGATAGACGTTCTCGCCGCCGGAGATGTACATGTCCTTGGCGCGATCGACGATGTAGTAGTCGCCGTCCTCGTCGCGCCAGGCGATGTCGCCGGAATGCAGCCAGCCGTCGCGGATCGCATTGGCAGTCGCTTCCGGCAGGTTCCAGTAGCCGGGCGTGACCCCCGGCCCCTTGATCAGCAGCTCGCCCCGCTCGCCGGGCGCGACATCATTGCCCACGGGGTCGATGATGCGCGTCAGCATCGACCCCACCGGCTTGCCGATGGTGCCGATCTTGCTGCGCGCGGTGTCTTCGTCGCAGACAAAGACCGTGGGCCCGGTTTCGGTCATGCCGAAGCCGAAGCAGATGGTCACGCCCTTGGCCAGGTAGGCTTCCAGCAGCGGCCGCGGCACCGGCGAGCCGCCCGCCGACATGTTGCGCACGCCGGAGAAGTCCGCTTGCGCAAAGCCGGCATGCTGGCTCAGGAACAGGTACACCGCCGGCACCGCGAAGAACATGGTGATGCCCTCGCCCGATTTGCGGTCGAGCCGGTCCAGCACGACCTGCGGCTCGAACTGCCGCATGATGTGCACCGTGCCGCCGGCATGCAGCACCGGGTTGGCATACAGGTTCAGGCCGCCGGTATGAAAGAACGGCAGCACGTTCAGGAACACGTCGTCGCGCGTGATCTTGTTGGCCAGCATGGCGTTGACGGCGTTGAAGAACACCATGCCATAGGTCTGGATCACGCCCTTGGGCTTGCCGGTGGTGCCGGAGGTGTACAGCAGGTGCCATACCTCGGACTCGTCGCGGCACGGCATCTCGATGATGCGCCCCGAGGCCGCGTCGAGCACGGCTTCGTACTCGGTCCAGCCACCGGGTACATCGGCCGCCTCGTCGTCGGCAAGATGCAGCACCGCGCGCAGCGGCAAGGTGCGCGCCAGTTCGGCGGCCACGGCCAGGAAGCCATCGCCGGCGACCAACACCTCGGGCGTGCAGTCCTGCAGGATCGGCAGCAATTCCGCCGCGGGCAGGCGCCAGTTCAGGCACACCATCACCATGCCGGCCTTGGCGCAGCCGTAAAGCATCTCGAAATAGTCGGAGCTGTTGTGCGCCAGCACGGCGACGCGCGTGCCTGGCGCCAGCTGCAGGCCTTCGGCCAGGTATTCGGCGAAGCGGCTGGCGCGCTCGTCGAACTGGCGATAGGTCACCCGGCGGCCGCTTTCCACGTCCACCAGCGCGATCTTGTCGGGGGTGTGCTGCGCGTTCTTGTGCAGCCAGTCGATTACGTACATTGCGCGGCCCTCCGCTCAGGTTGCCACGTCCTGCACGGCCCGATTGCCGCGCAGCCGCCCCACCACGCCCTGCGGGAAGTAGTAGACGCTCAGGATAAACAGCAGGCCGAGCCACAGCAGCCAGCGGTCCGGATGCAGCAGCGACGACAGCAGCGGCAGCGCCGTGGTGGCGTCGCTCGCCAGCTTCATCACGTCCTGCAGGTAGGTCTGCGCCACCAGGAACAGCACCGTGCCGATCACCGCGCCGTAGATCGTGCCCATGCCGCCGATCACCACGATCAGCAGGATGTCGACCATGATCTCGAATGACAGCGAGGTGTCAGGACCGTTATAGCGCAGCCAAACCGCCATCAGCACCCCGGCCAGCGTGGCGAACATCGCAGACAAGACCGTCGACACCGTGCGGTAGACCACAGTGCGGTAGCCGATGGCCTCGGCACGGAAGTCATTCTCGCGGATCGCCTGCAGCACGCGGCCGAACGGCGAATTGACCACGCGCAGCAGCGCCAGGAACAGCACCAGCGCGCCGGCAAACACCAGGTAGTAGCTCAGCAGCTTGCCGGTCAGCGGCACGCCCAGCAGCTCGGCGTCGCCGAGCGAGAAGCCCGGGCGCAGCACCTCGGGCACCTTGAAGGTCAGCCCGTCCTCGCCGCCGGTCCATTCCGACAGCTGCGACACCAGCGTGGCGAAGGCGGTCGCCACCGCCAGCGTGATCATCGCGAAGAAGATCGCACGCACGCGCAGCGAGAACAGGCCGATCAGGAAAGCCAGCAGCGCCGAGACCGCCAGCGCGCCCGCGGCGCCCACGGCGAGCGCGCCCCAGCCTGGCTCCATGCGCGACATCGCGATGGCCACGCCATAGCCGCCGATGCCGAAGAACATGGTGTGCGCAAACGAGACGATGCCGGTGTAGCCCAGCAGCAGGTCATAGCTGGCCACCAGCACCACGAAGATGCAGATCTTGGCCGCCATGTTCAGTGCGCGCGCGCCGGGAAAGGCGAACGGCGCGCAGGCCAGCGCCAGCAGGATCAGCAGCAGGATCACGGTGAGCACGCGGCTGCGCGGCAGATCGCCGGAGAGAAGTCGGATCATGGTCGTGTCGCTCCGTTCATCGCCGTGCCACCGGGAACAGTCCTTGCGGGCGCCACAGCAGGATCAGCATCATCAGCAGGATGTTGGAGAACAGCGCAACCTTCGGGTACAGGAAACCGGTGTAGTTGGCCATCAGGCCGACCAGCAGCGCGCCGACAAAGCAGCCCGTAGTCGAACCCAGCCCGCCGATGATGATGACGATGAAGATCAGCACGTTCACCTGCGCGCCGATCGCCGCGGTGATGTTCTGCTGGTACAGCCCCCACAGCACGCCGCCCAGCCCGGCGAGCCCAGCGCCGACCACGAACACGCCGATAAACAGCCGGCGGATGCGATAGCCGAGCGCCTCGACCATCTCGCGGTTCTCCACGCCCGCGCGGATCAGCAGGCCGATGCGGGTGCGGTTGAGCAGCAGCACCATCGCGATAAAGATTACCAGCCCGAGGGCCATCGCGATCAGCCGGTATTTCTCGATCGCGGCATCGCCCAGCAGCACCGCGCCGCGGAAGGTGGTGGGCACCTGCAGCGCAATGGTTTCCGGGCCCCAGATCGCCTTGATCAGCTGCTCGGCGACAATCATGCCGCCCATGGTGATCAGGATCTGCTTCAGGTGCTGGCCATAGACGGGGCGCACCACCACGCGCTCGAAGAACAGCCCGACCGCGCCGGCCGCGACCATGGCCGCGGCAATCGCCAGCGCGAAGACCGCCAGGTTCTGCACGAGGCTGTCCGCCTCCACCCAGCCTGCCATCGGCAGCAGCACCGATGCCGCCACGTAGGCGCCCAGCGCGATGAAGGCGCCGTGGCCGAAATTGAGCACGTCCATCAGGCCGAAGACCAGCGTCAGGCCGGAGGACACCACGAAGATGATCATCCCCATCGCCAGGCCGGCGATGGTCAGCGTGAGCCAGGTCGAAGGGCTGCCGACCAGCGGGAAGGCTAGCAGCATCAGCAGCGGCGCCAGGGCCAGCGGGGTCCAGTCGAGCCGGACCTTGGGCAGGGCTGCCGGCGGTGCGGTAGGTAAGGTCGTTGAAGTTGTCATGGGTCTCCATCCTGCGGCGGGCGTATCGGCCGCACGTTGTTTGCTCCCCTCTCCCGCACGCGGGAGAGGGGAGCAAACCATCAGTCCTGCACGGCGCTACTGGTGTGCCGCCAGCGACAGCCCCAGCAATTGCTGCTGCAGCCCGTCATCCCCCGCCAGCGCCGCCATCGTTCCCGCATGCACGGTGCGTCCGTCATCCATCACTGCCACCGTATCCCCCACCGACTTTGCCATGTTGAAGTTCTGCTCCACCAGCAGGATCGACACTTCGGTCTGCTTGAGCTCGCGGAAGACATGGATCATGTTCTGGATGATCGCGGGTGCCAGCCCCTTGGTGGGCTCGTCGACGATCAGCAGCTTGCGCGGCTCGATGATCGCGCGCGCCACCGACAGCATCTGTTTCTGCCCGCCCGACAGCACGCCGGCACGCTGGTGCCAGAAGGTCTTCAGTGCCGGGAACATGCGAAAGACCCAGTCCAGCCGCCGCTCGTCGATGGCCCCGCTGCGCGCGGCAAGGCGCATGTTCTCGGCCACGGTGAGGTCGGAAAACACGCTCATGTTCTCCGGCACGTAGGCAATGCCTGCCTGCGCGATCGACGGCGTGCTGTGGCGCGTGATGTCCGCGCCGTCGAAGCTCACCGTGCCGGCGCTTGCCTGCCACAAACCCATGATGGTGCGCAGCGTGGTGGTCTTGCCGGCGCCGTTGCGCCCCAGCAGCATGGTCACGCCGCCGCGCGGCACGTCGAAGCTGACGCCGTGCAGGATGTGGTACGGGCCGATATGGGTCTGCACGCCCTGCAGCCGCAGGATCGGCGTGGCGTGTTGCGCGTCAGCCATGGTTGCCGCCCTCCTTCTCTTCCTCCGCCATGCCCAGGTAAGCCTGCTGCACTACCGGCGATGCGATCACCTCGGCGGGGTCGCCGTCGGCCACCAGCGTGCCGTTGTGCAGCACGATGATGCGATCCGCCAGCGAGCGCACCACATCCATCTTGTGCTCGACCAGCAACACCGTCTTGCTGCGGTCCTGGCGGATCTCGCGGATCAGGTCCAGGATCACCGGCACTTCGTCCACGCTCATCCCCGCGGTGGGTTCGTCGAACATGAACACGCGCGGCTGCAGCGCCAGCAGGATGCCGACTTCCAGCTTGCGCTGGTCGCCATGCGGCAGCGACGCCACCACCAGGTGCTGCTTGCCCGCCAGCGCCACCCGCTCCAGGATCGCCAGCGCCTGCGCGCGCACGTCGCGGTGGCTGGTCCACATCGAGATCAGGTCGATGCCGCGCTGCTGCCGCGCCTGCACCGCCAGCCGCACGTTCTCCAGCACGGACAGCTGCGGGAACAGGCTGGTCAGCTGGAAGGCGCGGCCGATGCCGCGCCGGGTCTTCTGCGACACCGGCAGGCGCGTCACGTCCTCGCCGTCGAGCAGGATCTGCCCGGCGGAGGGCGGCAACTGCCCCGAGACCAGGTTGAAGTACGTGGTCTTGCCGGCGCCGTTCGGGCCGACGATGCAGGTCAGCTCGCCCGGCCGGAATGCGCACGACACCGCATTGACCGCGACATGGCCGCCGAAGCGGATGGTCAGGTCGCGCGTCTCGAGCAGCGGCCGGGCGCCGGCCGCCGCGGCCGTGCCGCGCTGCGCAGCGGGCGACTGCGACGCCGGCAGGCCGGCAGAGCGGGCAGAGGAGGCCGAGGGGGCGGAGGGGGCTGGCGCGTTCATCAGCGTTGGTTGCGCACGGGCACGTTCATCTCTTCGGGCTTGATCTCGCGCACGAGCTCGGGCACGCCCCAGGCAAAGGCCGGGTCCACCTTGATCTTGAAGTGGTACATCGACTGCATCGCCTGGTGGTCTTCCTTGCGGAAGGTCATCTTGCCCTTGGGGGTCTCGAAAGACATGCCTTCCATCGCCATGATCAGCTTGTCGGTGCCGGTGTCTCCGTTAGTCTTCTTCAGCGCCTCGACCAGCGCGATGCCAGCGGTCATGCCGCCGGCGGTGAAGAAATCGGGCGGTGCCTTGAACTTGCTGTAGTGGTTCGACACCAGCCACTCGTTGGCCTTGTTCTTCGGGATGCCGAAGTAGTAGTACGTGGCCCCTTCCATGCCGGGGAAGTTCTTGTAGCTGGTCATCGCCGGGAGGATATTGCCGCCGGTGGCGATCTCGATGCCGTAGCGCTTGGGATCGAGGTCCGCGATCTTGAACGGATTGCCGGCGCCGGCCCAGATGATGAAGATCACCTTGCGGCCAGGCTTGTCCTTGAGCGAATCGAACAAGCGCTGCGCACCGGCAGTGAAGTCCGTGGTGTTGGTGGGCAGGTATTCCTCATGGACGATCTTCGCGTTCTTGAGCGCGCCCTTGAACGCTTTCACGCCGTCGCGGCCGAAGGCATAGTCCTGCGCCAGCGTGGCGATGGTCACGCCCGGCTTGTCCAGCGCCACGGCATTGGAGATCGCGTCCTGCGACGAATTGCGGCCGGTGCGGAAGATATAGCGGTTCCATTTGTCGCCGGTGATCGAATCGGCGACGGCGGGCTCGACCAGCAGCACCTTCTTGTATTCCTCCGCCACCGACAGCATCGCCAGCGCGGTGCCGGACGACGTCGGGCCGACGGCGATATCGGCGCGGTCGTCGCTGTAGGCGGCGGCAAGCTGCGCCTTGGCCACGTCAGGCTTGCCCTGCGTATCCTTTTCGATCACCACCAGCTTGTTGCCGTTGACGGTCATGGTGCCGTTGGTGGCGTATTCCAGGCCCATCAGCAGGCCGGTCTGGGTCTGCTTGGCATACGCTTCCAGCGCGCCGGTCTTGTCGTAGACGTGGGCGATGCGGATATCCTTGGCCAGCGCGGCGCCGGTGGCAAGAAGGCCGGCGGCCATGACCAGGGCGCGTACGGCGAGGGGGTTGCTTTGCATGGCTGTCTCCTGTGTTCGGGTTCTTTTGCGTTAGAAGGGCTGGAACCTGCTGCAACTGCGGGAATTTCTACTGCCCGGCTACTCTCGCGT
Organism: Cupriavidus sp. IK-TO18; assembly: GCF_015549295.1. Classification (NCBI taxonomy): domain Bacteria; kingdom Pseudomonadati; phylum Pseudomonadota; class Betaproteobacteria; order Burkholderiales; family Burkholderiaceae; genus Cupriavidus; species Cupriavidus sp. IK-TO18. The sequence continues at coordinate 160,859 of NZ_JADGMP010000007.1, read as the reverse complement.
GCGCCCGGCAAGGAAGCGGCGCATGCCGTCGGCGGTCTCCGCGCTGGAGATTTGCGCGACGAAGGCGGCGCGCTCGCGTTCCAGGCCCGCTGCCAGCGCGTCGGCGTCCCAGCGCAGCAGCGCGCGGGTATGCGCCACGCTGCCGGGCAACTTGTCCGCCACGCCGCGCGCCAGCGCGATTGCATCGGCCTCTGCCGCACCGGGTGCGGACAGCGCAGAGGCCAGGCCATGCATGACGGCATCCGGCGCCGCCACGACCATGTTGTTCAGTTGCCAGGCGCGCGCCCGTGCCGGACCGGCCAGCTGCGGCAGCATCGCCGTCCAGCCGCCGTCCGGGCTGAAGCCCACCACCGTGTAGAACGGCGCGATGCGCGCATCCTGCGCCAGTACGGCCATGTCGCAGGCCAGCGCCAGCCCGAGCGAGCCGCCGGTCAGCCAGCCTTCGACGGCCGCCACCACCGGGCAACGCAGTGCCGTGAGGCGCAGGATCGAACGGTTCAGCAGCGCGAGCAACTCGCTGGCGTAGGCGGCAATGCCATCGCCTTGCGCCGCAAAGGCCGCCACGTCGCCGCCAGTCGAGAAATTGCGCCCTGCATGCGTCAGCACCACGGCACGGACCGACGTGTCGGCTTCGACCTCGTCCAGTGCGGCCAGCAAGGCTTCCAGCAACGCCGGCACGAGGCTGTTGTGCCGCTGCGGCCGGTTGAGGCGCAGCAGGGCCACGCCGTCCCGGCGTTCGAGCAAGACCAGCGGATCTGCGGCCGTGGTCATCGCGGCTGCAGGCCGTGGGCGATCAGGTCGAAGGCGGTATCGACCACCTTCTCCATGGAGGCCGGACGCTTCCAGCGCGCATAGCGCATGCCGAGGAAGTTGCTGATGCCGATCAGGCACCACGCGCGCACCTCGGCATCGCCGGGGACGATTTCGCCCTGCTCTTCGGCGCGCTCCAGCCGCCGGCTGTAGAGCTCGGCAAAGACCTGGAAATAGCTGCTGTAGATGGTTTCGTCCACCGAGTACGAGTCCAGCACAATGCGGTACAGGTTCTTGTGGCGCGAAACGAAGGAGAGAAAGGCCTTCAGGCCCAGCCGCTCGGCTTCCATCTGGCTGGCGGCGTTGGCCACGTGCTTGCGCAGGTGGGTGCGCACCAGTTCCAGCATGTGGCCGACCAGCGCTCGGAAAATATCTTCCTTGTCCTTGAAGTACAGGTAGAAGGTGCCCATGGCGACCTTGGCTTCCTGCGTGATCTCGGAGATCGACGCGGCGTAGTAGCCCTTCTCGCCGAACACCTTTTCGGCGGCGCGCAGCAACGCTGCACGGGTCTTCTGCCCGCGCGCGGTCTTGGGCGGGCACATGCCGCCGGCGTGGGCCATGTCGGTGGCTTCGCCGACTTCGCCAGTCTCGGTCTGGGACATCTTGTCTCCGGTGGCGCTGCGCGCCTTGTCATGGGAATGCCAGCCGCTTCGGGTCATGCCGCAGGCACCTCCTCCTACTCCTCCTCGCCCCTGCCGCCACCCCGGAAACCGATATGCAGGCAAAACCTGATATCTGATTCATGTTTCATCGTATAAATTGACCGGCGTGGATGTCAATAGAGGCGCACCCTGCCCTCGCTTGCATCGCCCCCCACCTACCGCCTGGAGAGACACGTCGTTGGACGCTCCCGATTCGGCTTGTGACAGCGCCGCCGCCCCGCCCTTTTCCACACATCCGGCGCATGGCGCCTTGCCGGGCTGGCGCGAAGCCGGCGCCGGCCGGCCGCTGCTGCTGCTGCACGGCTGGTCCGTCACCGGCGAAGCCTTCGACGGCCAGCGCGCGCTGGCGCGGGCGGGATTCAGGGTGATTGCGCCCGACCATGCCGGCCACGGGCTGTCGCGGCACGGCACCGGCACCACCATCGCGGCGCTGGCGCGCGATGCCGCGGCGCTGGTCGGCCATCTCGGGCTGGACGATGTGGTCGTGGCGGGCTGGTCGATGGGCGCGATGGTGGCATGGACGCTGCTGCGTGACCATCCGGGTTGTCCACTGGCGGCAGTTGGCAGCATCGACATGACGCCCCGGCTGGTCACCGACCCGCAATGGCCGCACGGACTCCACGGCCATTACGACATGACCCAGGCCAGGCAGATGGCGGCGCGCATCCGCGCCGACTGGCCGCGGCTGGCGCCTTCGGTGGCATTGGGACTGTGGGCGGCAGGACGGCGCCCCGACGGCGCGGCGATGCAGCGCATTGCGCGGATGGCGCAGAGCTGCGAGGCCGCCACGCTGGCCGCGCTATGGGAAGACATGGCAAGGCAGGACTTCCGCGACACGCTGCGCACGGCGCGCCTGCCGCTGTTCCACCTGTATGGCGAGGCCAGCCGGCTGTATGCCCCGGCAGTAGGCATCGCCACCCACGGCTTGCGGCCCGACGCGGGCCTCACCGTGATCGCCGGCGCCGGCCACAGTCCGCACATGGAGCAGCCGCAGGTATTCAATGCCGCGCTGCGCGCGCTGGTGGCTCAGGCCAGCACGCGGTAAGTCCAGAGTCCCAGCGCGGTCAGCAGCAGCGAGCCGCCCAGGTGCAGCAGCAGGTGCATCGCTGCCCAGCCGTAGTCGCCGGCGAGCAGGTTGGCAAGCACCTCGCTGGAAAAGGTCGAGAACGTGGTCAGGCCGCCAAGGAAACCGGTGATGGCCAGCAGGCGCCATTCCGGCGGCAGGCCGGCATGGGTATCGAAAAAACCGACGGCAAGCCCGATCAGGTAGCCGCCCAGCAGGTTGGCGGCCAGCGTGCCGTACGGCAGCGCGGGGTTGAGCGCATTCCACAGCACCGAGAAACCCCAGCGCAGCCATGCCCCCGCCGCGGCGCCGACGCCGACGGCGACAAACCCCAACGGGCCCATCAGGGCTTGCCCTCGCTGCCCTCTCCACCCTCTCCGCTGGCGTTGAGCGACTGGATACCCCAGCGCTTCAGCGCGTCCTCATCGGTCACGCGTGCATCGACCCAGCGCGCGCCTTCCGGCGTTTCTTCCTTTTTCCAGAACGGCGCTTCGGACTTGAGGTAGTCCATGATGAATTCGCAAGCCGCGAACGCATTGCCGCGATGCTTCGATGCGACCGCGACCAGCACAATCTGGTCCAGCGGCAGCAGCGGGCCGACGCGATGGATGACGGTGACGCCCAGCAGTTCCCAGCGCGCGCACGCCGCCGCCTCGATCTGCGCCAGCGCCTTCTCGGTCATGCCCGGGTAGTGCTCCAGCTCCATCGCGCTGATGGCGCTGCCCTCGCTGACATCGCGCACTGTGCCGATAAAGCTGGCCACGGCGCCGACCTGCGGGTTGCCGGCGCGCAGTGCCGCCACCTCGGCGCCCAGGTCGAAATCCTCGCGCTGAACCCTGACGCTCATCTCAGCCTCCGGTAACGGGCGGGAAGAAGGCAACCTCGCAGCCATCGGTGATCGCCGTGTCGGGGCGCGCCACCGCGTGGTCGACGGCCATGCGCAGCGCGCGGCCTTCGGCCAGGGTCTCGGCCCAGGCGCCGCCGCGCTGGCGCAGCCACTGGCGCAGCTCGCCCACGGTGCGGACCTCGGCCGGCACCTCGGCGCGCTCCTCGGCCACGCCGAGTTGTTCGCGCACGCTGGCGAAGAATCGTAGTTCGATGGTCATGACTGCCTCTGTGTACATGCTGGTAATGCGGGCCGGCTATGCGAGCAGGCCGTCAAACGGAATGAACTGCACGGTCTCGCCGCGCGCGATGGCCTGGTTGGGAGGGTTGTCGATCAGCCCGTCGCCCCATACCGTGGACGTGAGCACGCCGGAACTCTGGTTGGGAAACAGGTCCAGCCCGCCTTCGGTATTGATGCGCGCGCGCAGGAACTCGTTGCGGCGGTCGCCCTTGTTCAGTTCGAAATCGGCGCGCAGCGGCAGGCGGCGCGGCGCCACGTCGGCAACGCCCTGCAGGCGCAGGATGAACGGCCGCACGAACAGCAGGAAGGTAACGAAGCTCGACACCGGGTTGCCCGGCAGGCCCAGGAAAAACGCCCGGTCGGGCCCTGCGCTGTTGACCTGGCCGAACGCCAGCGGCTTGCCCGGCTTGATTGCGATCTGCCACATGTCGAGGCGACCTTCCGCCTCGACCGCGGGCTTGATATGGTCTTCCTCGCCGACCGACACGCCACCCGACGTGATGATCAGGTCGTGCCCCTGCGCCGCGCGGCGCAGCGTCTCGCGCGTGGCCGCCAGCGTATCGGGCACGATGCCGAAGTCGCTGACCTCGCAGCCCAGGTTTTCCAGCAGGCCGCGCAGCGTGAAGCGATTCGAGTTGTAGATCGCGCCGGGCTTGAGCGGCTCGCCCGGCATCGCCAGTTCGTCGCCGGTGAAAAACACCGCGACGCGCACGCGGCGCACCACGTCCAGCTTCGCCTGCCCGACCGACGCGGCCAGACCCAGCGCCTGCGGCGTCAGCCGCGTGCCCGCGGGCAGGATCACGCTGCCGGCCTCGATGTCCTCGCCTGCGCGCCGGATCCATTCACCGGATTGCGGCACGTGGTTGACGATCACGTCCTCGCCCTCCGCCGTGCATTGCTCCTGCATCACGACGGCGTCGGCGCCTGGCGGAATCAGGCCGCCGGTAAAGATGCGCGCGGCGGTGCCCGGCTGCAGTTCGGTGCCGACATGCCCCGCCGGAATCCGCTGCGACACGCGCAGCCGCGTGCCCGCTGCCGGGACATCGGCGGCGCGCATGGCGTAGCCATCCATCGAGGTGTTGTCCGCCGGCGGCACGCGCAGCGTGCTGGTCACGGGCGCGGCCAGCACGCGGCCATTGGCGTCAAGCGTGTCGACCTGCTCTACCTGCGCCAGCGGGCGCGCGGCGGACAGCAGCGCATCGAGCGCCTGGGCCATGGTCAGCATCGGGGGACGGGAAGGTGCTGCGGCTTGGGTCATGGTGCGATGTGCAGGAAGGGTTGGCCCATGCGGGTTGGCCAAAAAGAAACGGCCCGCGCATCGCCTCCGCCATGACAGCAGGAAGCAATCCGGGGGCCGGGGATCGGGCCCGCAGCCTGATTGTAGCGAGTTGGCGCGGACACGGCACGCCGCGGTGCCGCAGCGTGCCCTTGGCGCCAGCGTGCTTACAGGCCGGTGTGGCCGGCGATATAGGCCTTGACCCTGGCGGCGTCGGCCGGCATCACTTCAAAGCGCTGCGGCAGGCTCTCGATGCCCTCGAACCTGGCCGGACGCTCCGGCTCGTGGCCGAGCGCCTCGCGGATGGTGTCGGCGAACTTGGCCGGCAGCGCGGTTTCCAGCACCACCATCGGCACGCCGGCGCTGAGATGCTCGCGCGCCACCTTGACGCCATCGGCGGTGTGGGTATCGATGGTGATGCCATAGCGCGACGACAGGTCGCGGATGGTCGCCAGCCGGTCCTCGTGCGTGCTGCGGCCCGAGACAAAGCCGAATGCGCGGATGCGGTCGAATTCCGGCGTGCCCGCCAGGTCGAAGCCGCCCTTCTCATCCACGTCGCGGAACAGCGCAGCCAGCTTGCCGGCGTCCTGGCCCAGCAGGTCGAACACGAAGCGCTCGAAGTTCGAGGCCTTGGAGATATCCATGCTCGGGCTGGAGGTGTGATACGTCTCGGCCGACTTGCGCACGCGGTAGGCGCCGGTGCGGAAGAACTCGTCGAGCACGTCGTTCTCGTTGGTGGCGACCACCAGCCTGTCGATCGGCAGCCCCATCATGCGCGCGATATGGCCGGCGCAGACATTGCCGAAGTTGCCCGACGGCACGCAGAACGAGACCTTCTGGCCCGGGCCGTCGGTCGCCAGCAGCCAGCCCTTGAAGTAGTAAACCACTTGGGCCACCACGCGCGCCCAGTTGATCGAATTGACCGTGCCGATCTTCTGGCGGGCCTTGAATTCGTGGTCGTTGGAGACGGCCTTGACGATGTCCTGCGCGTCGTCGAACACGCCTTCAATGGCGATGTTGAAGATATTCGGGTCCTGCAGGCTGAACATCTGCGCGGTCTGGAACGCGCTCATCTTGCGGTGCGGGCTCAGCATGAACACACGGATGCCGCGCTTGCCGCGCATCGCGTATTCGGCGGCGCTGCCGGTGTCGCCGGAGGTCGCGCCCAGGATGTTCAGCTCCTGGCCGGCACGGGCGAGCGCGTACTCGAACAGGTTGCCGAGCAACTGCATCGCCATGTCCTTGAAGGCCAGCGTCGGGCCGTTGGACAGGCCCAGCAGTTGCAGCTTCGTACCGCCTTCTTCGCCCAGCGTGCGCAGCGGCGTGATGTCGGCGGTGTTATCGCCCTCGCGCGCGTTGCAGTACACCTCGGCGGTATAGGTCTTGCGCGTCAGCGCGCGCAGGTCCTCGGCAGGAATGTCGTCGCAGAACTTGCGCAGGACCTCGTAGGCCAGGTCGGCATACGGCAGCTTGCGCCAGGCCTCCAGCTCGTCGGCCGTGACTTGCGGATACTGCTTGGGCAGGTACAGGCCGCCATCGGGGGCCAGGCCGCCGAGCAGGATCTCGGAGAACGATTGCGGCATGTCATGGCCGCGGGTCGACTGGTATTTCATGTGGCTCTGCTGTGGCTATGCGGTGGCTGCGCTTAGTTCAGTTCTTCCATGCGCAGGCGCGTCACGTCGGACAGCACGGTCGACAGCGCCTCGATCTTGGCGATGGCGGCGTTGACGTGCTTCTCGCGCGTGATGTGCGTGAGGATGATGATGTCGGTCTGCGGCTCGCCTTCGCGCGATTCCTTCTGCAGCATGGCGTCGATCGAGATGCCGCCCTCTGCCAGGATGCGGGTGATCTCGGCCAGCACGCCGGTCTCGTCGGCCACGCGCATGCGCAGGTAGTACGAGCTGTTGATCTCTTCGATCGGCAGCACCGGCACGCTCGACAGCTCGTCGGGCTGGAACGCCAGGTGCGGCACGCGGTGGTTCGGGTCGGCGGTGTGCAGGCGGGTCACGTCGACCAGGTCGGCGATCACGGCCGAGGCGGTCGGCTCGGCGCCGGCACCCTTGCCGTAGTACAGCGTGGCGCCCACGGCGTCGCCCTGCACCAGCACGGCGTTCATCGCACCTTCCACGTTCGCGATCAGGCGCGCGGCCGGCACCAGGGTCGGATGCACGCGCAGTTCCACGCCGTCGTCGCGGCGGCGCGTGATGCCCAGCAGCTTGATGCGGTAGCCCAGTTCCTCGGCGTACTTGATGTCGGTGGCGGACAGCTTCGTGATGCCCTCCACGTGCGCGCGGTCGAACTGCACCGGCATGCCGAAGGCGATCGCGCTCATCAGCGTGACCTTGTGCGCGGCATCGACGCCCTCGATGTCGAAGGTGGGATCGGCTTCCGCGTAGCCCAGCTGCTGCGCTTCCTTCAGGACCACGTCGAAATCCAGGCCCTTGTCGCGCATCTCGGACAGGATGAAGTTGGTGGTGCCGTTGATGATGCCGGCGATCCACTGGATGCGGTTGGCGGTCAGGCCTTCGCGCAGCGCCTTGATGATGGGGATGCCACCGGCGACCGCGGCTTCGAAGGCCACGATCACGCCCTTCTTGCGCGCGGCTTCGAAGATCTCGTTGCCATGCACGGCCAGCAGCGCCTTGTTGGCGGTGACCACGTGCTTGCCGTTCTCGATGGCCTTGAGCACCAGCTCGCGCGCCACGCCGTAGCCGCCGATCAGTTCGATGACGATGTCGATGTCGGGGCGCGTCACCACCTGGTGAGCGTCGCTGACGATCTCCACTTCCCCGTTGGTCAGTTCGCGCGCGCGTTCAGTGTTGAGATCGGCCACCACGGCAATCTCGATGCCGCGGCCGGCGCGGCGACGAATTTCTTCCTGGTTGCGCTTGAGCACGTTGAACGTGCCGCTACCGACGGTACCGATGCCGAGCAGGCCAACTTTGATGGGGTTCATGGACAATCTTCTGAGTTGCTAAGGATGGGTTGCGGCGCAGCCCGCGAAATCAGGCCGCTGCCTTGCCGTGGCGTTTCCGGTACGCCTCGAGGAAGCGCGCGATACGGCCGATGGCCTCGCGCAGGTCTTCCTCATGCGGCAGGAACACGATGCGGAAATGGTCGGGCTTGGCCCAGTTGAAGCCGGAGCCCTGCACCAGCAGCACCTTGGACTCCTGCAGCAGTTCGTAGATGAACTCCTGGTCGTCCTGCACCGGGTACATCGACAGGTCCAGCTTCGGGAACAGGTACAGCGCCGCCTTGGGCTTGACGCAGGTCACGCCCGGGATCGCGGTGATCAGTTCATAGGCCAGGTCGCGCTGGCGGCGCAAGCGCCCGCCTTCCGCGACCAGGTCGTTGATGCTCTGGTAGCCGCCCAGCGCGGTCTGGATCGCCCACTGGCCCGGCACGTTGGCGCACAGGCGCATCGACGACAGCATGTTCAGGCCTTCGATGTAGTCGATGGCCGGGCGCTTGTCGCCCGACACCACCATCCAGCCCGCGCGGTAGCCGCACGAGCGGTAGTTCTTGGACAGGCCGTTGAAGGTCACCGTCAGCACGTCGGTCGACAGCGAGGCAATCGAGGTGTGGGTGACGCCGTCGTACAGGACCTTGTCGTAGATCTCGTCGGCGAAGATGATCAGGCCATGCTCGCGCGCGATGGCGACGATCTCGAGCAGCAGCTCATCCGAATACAGCGCCCCGGTGGGGTTGTTCGGGTTGATGATGACGATGGCCTTGGTATGCGGCGTGATGCGGGCGCGGATATCGGCCGGATCGGGCATCCACTCGTTGGCCTCGTCGCAGATATAGTGCACCGGCGTGCCGCCGGACAGGCTGACCGCGGCGGTCCACAGCGGGTAGTCCGGCGCCGGCACCAGCACTTCGTCGCCGGTGTTGAGCAGCGCATTGACCGCCATCACGATCAGCTCGGAGGCGCCGTTGCCGACATAAATATCGTCCAGGCCAACGCCTTCGATATTTTTTTGCTGGGTATAGTGCATGATCGCCTTGCGTGCAGCGAAAATGCCCTTGGAATCAGAATAACCTGCCGAATTCGGCAGATTTCGCATCATGTCCTGCTGAATCTCTTCCGGCGCGTCAAAACCGAATACGGCGAGGTTGCCAATATTCAGCTTGATGATCTTGTGCCCTTCTTCCTCCATCTGCTTGGCCTTTTCCAGCACCGGACCGCGGATGTCGTAGCAAACGTTATTGAGTTTGTTGGATTTCTGGATGGGTTTCACGGCGATGTCGGGGCAAGCTGTCGGTCAGGCTGTCGGGCAGGCATAGTGTGCCGCGTCGGCGGCACCGGGCAGAAAACCTGGCTAAATCTGGAAGAACGCGGAGGCGCCGTCCGCTGCAATGCAACGCGCGCGTGGCACAGGCGTGGCAAACAGGGAGGCAAAAGCTATAATTTATCGGATTATGACAGACTTCGGCAGGGATTCTTGCATTGCAGCGTACGCCACCGGCGCGTACGGCAAGCGAACGCGGGCCATGGCCCGGCCCTGCGCCTGTCCTGCCCGTCACACCACGACCGCCCGCGCTGCCGGCCTTCCGCCCCACGGGCCGGCCATGCAATCCGCGGCGGCCGCCGCAGAGGCCTCCAAGTGAAACTCCACGCCGACCAGCCCCAGTCGCTGAATACCGTCACGGCCTATGGGCCGGACTATATCGAGATCAACCTCGTCCGCCACACCACCTCGATCCTGGTCATGCCCGAGGGCGAAATCCGGCCCTGGCCGGTGAACCGCTTCGAAGAACTCGAGCCGGCTCATTTCGAACAGCTGGCCGAACTCAATCCCGAAGTGGTGCTGCTTGGCACCGGCTCGCGCCTGCGCTTCCCGCACCCGCGCCTGACCGCATCGCTCTCGCGCCGCCATGTGGGCGTCGACGCGATGGACATGCAGGCCGCCTGCCGCACCTACAACATCCTGATGGCCGAGGGCCGCAAGGTGGCTGCGGTGCTGCTGATCGAGCCGGCCGCCGGCGCTGCCTGAGGTCGAAGCGGGATCGCGTGGTGCGCCCACGCCGAAGTTGAGCCCACGCCACGCTTGAAGTCCGGGTGCGCGCCCCAATCTGCTCCCGCTAAGGTGGCAGCACCCCCCTTCCCGAATCTCCCTGCCCCTTGCCCAGGAGCCACAAGAATGACGATCAGTCTCAACAAGGCCGTACCCGACTTCAGCGCGCCGATGACCGGCGACGCCACCTTCCGCCTTGCCGACTTCCGCGGCAAGACGGTGGTGCTGTACTTCTACCCGAAGGACAACACGCCGGGTTGCACCACGGAGGCCATGAACTTCCGCGACCAGTACGAGGATTTCACCAAGGCCGGCGTGCAGGTGTTCGGCATCTCGCGCGACAGCATCCGTTCGCACGAGAACTTCAAGGCCAAGCTCGAGCTGCCGTTCGAACTGATCTCCGATGCCGACGAAGCGGTGTGCGCACTGTTCGATGTCATCAAGATGAAAAAGCTTTATGGCAAGGAGTATCGCGGCATCGAGCGCAGCACCTTTGTCATCGACGGCAAGGGCATCCTGCGGCACGAGCTGCGCGGCATCAAGGTGCCGAACCATGTCGACGAAATTTTGGAACTGGTGCGCGCCATCTGAGGTCCTGCGTGTTTTGCGTGGCTGCGACACCGCGTACAGCCGGCGCCGCAAAGGGTTGCCAAACCCAATTGCCAAACCCGGGACCTTCGGATACATTGGCCCGTAATGAGTTCAGATTCCGGATGCCACGCTGATTCGACTTCCCGGCCCAGGCGGTTCGCGCCACAGGCCGGTCGCGGACCTGCCGTGTCGCCGGTCCGCAAAGAAGCCGCCAACCCTGTTATGCAGGCATGGCGGCTTTTTTGTTTGCGCTCACGCCTGTCCGCGCCGGGTGCCTCGCGCATGCATGCCCCGGCCCATGACCACGACGCAGTCGCGCGTCGCGGCACGGACGCCTTAGCCCCTCTCTCGTCCCCCTGAAAGGAAAGCCAAGCATGCCGCTGCCTACCATGCCCGCCAAGCCTGCCCAATTGCTGGACCCGAGCGAATTCGCTCCGGTCTCCGCGGTGCCCAAGGCCAAGTCCGCCACACAGTTGAAGAAACCTGTGCCGGCACTCGAGCGCGTGGCATTGCTGGAAACCGGCGAGGCCAGGGCGCCTGCCGTGAAGGCGCGCGCCGCCGGTGGTACCCGCGCCCGCAGCACCGAGACCCCGGCCGGGCCCGCGCCCACGGCCAGCGCGCCGCCGGTCAGCCTGGTCAAGCCCGTGGCCGGCACCTCGCGCCGCGCGCGCAAGGCCGAAGGCCCGAGCAAGCTGTTCGTGCTCGACACCAACGTGCTGATGCACGACCCGAGCTCGCTCTTCCGCTTCGAGGAACACGACATCTATCTGCCGATGATGACGCTCGAAGAACTGGACAACCACAAGAAGGGCATGAGCGAAGTCGCGCGCAACGCGCGCATGGTCAGCCGCACGCTCGATTCGCTGGTGGGCGGCACCGACGGCGTACTCGACGAGGGCCTGCCGCTGGAGAAGCTCGGCAACCGCGACGCGCAGGGCAAGCTGTTCTTCCAGACGCGGCTGAACGACATCAAGCTGCCCGAGGGCCTGCCGCAGGGCAAGGCCGACAACCAGATCCTGGGCGTGGTCAGCGCGCTGCAGCAGCAATACCCCGAGCGCCAGGTCGTGCTGGTGTCCAAAGACATCAACATGCGCATCAAGGCGCGCGCACTGGGGCTGCCGGCGGAGGACTACTACAACGACCAGGTCCTGGAAGACAAGGACCTGCTCTACGCCGGCGTCATGCAGTTGCCCAGCGACTTCTGGGCCAAGCACGGCAAGGGCGTGGAAAGCTGGCAGGATCCCAAGTCCGGCGCGATGTTCTATCGCCTGACCGGACCGCTGGTGCCTTCCTTCCTGGTCAACCAGTTCGTCTACCTGGAACCGGTCGACGGCAGCCTGCCGCTGTACGCGCAGGTCAAGGAAATCAACGGCAAGACCGCACTGCTGCAGACGCTCAAGGATTACACGCACCACAAGAACAATGTGTGGAGCGTGACCGCGCGCAATCGCGAGCAGAACTTCGCGCTCAACCTGCTGATGAATCCCGACATCGACTTCGTCACGCTGCTGGGCCAGGCCGGTACCGGCAAGACGCTGCTGGCGCTGGCGGCAGGCCTGGAGCAGGTGCTCGACCAGAAGCTCTACAACGAGATCATCGTCACCCGCGCCACCGTGCCGGTCGGCGAGGACATCGGCTTCCTGCCCGGCACCGAGGAAGAGAAGATGCAGCCGTGGATGGGCGCGTTCGACGACAACCTTGAAGTGCTGCAGAAGAGCGACGACAGCGCCGGCGACTGGGGCCGCGCCGCCACGCAGGAGCTGATCCGCTCGCGCATCAAGGTCAAGAGCATGAACTTCATGCGCGGCCGCACCTTCGTCAACAAGTTCGTCATCATCGACGAGGCACAGAACCTGACGCCCAAGCAGATGAAGACGCTGGTGACGCGCGCGGGCCCCGGCACCAAGATCATCTGCCTGGGCAATATCGCGCAGATCGACACGCCGTACCTGACCGAAGGCTCGTCCGGCCTGACCTACGTGGTGGACCGCTTCAAGGGCTGGAGCCACAGCGGGCATATCACGCTGGCGCGCGGCGAGCGCTCGCGCCTGGCCGACCACGCCGGCGACGTGCTCTGACGCGGGCGGCAGCCGGGACGCCTGCCTTGCGGGCGGTCGCCCCGGCCCGCTGTCGTGAACGGCAAGCACAATGCGGCTATGATGTCCGCACATCCGCTTGTTGTCCCGCACCCCCAACCGGAGGCGTCGATGAACCAACAGCATCTCCGCCTGGCCGCGCTGATTGGCGCTGCCATGGTCCTGGCCGGCCCGCTTCAGGCGCGCGCAGCGGCTGACGACCTGGTGATTCGCACCATGGGTCCGGTCAGCTATGTCTGCGGCGGTGTCGCCGAAGACGAGCGCGATGCGCTGGCCGCGCGCGAGAAGGATTTCAATATCGGCATCCTGTTCACGCAAGGCGCCGCGGGCGAGTTCCTGTCCGACGTCGCGGTCAAGCTGGTACGCGACGAACAGGAGGTCGCAACCTTCCGCGCCGCCGGCCCCCGCTGCCTGATACGTGCGCCGGAAGGCAGCTACAATATCGAAGCCAGTTACAAGGGCCAGGCCAAGTCGATCAAGGTCAGCACCGGTACGCGCAACGCCCAGCTACGCTGGTAGCGTCAAGGCTTCCGGTGCGCCGGCAGGCCGGCGACCGGAATCCAGCGATGCCATTGCCCCGTACCCCTAGCTCTTCCAGTCCTCCCGCACTGCCAGGCCCGCTTGCCCGGGCCGGCATGCCGCTGCTCTGCGCCGCCGCACTGCTGCTGGCAGCGTGCGCCAGTTCCCCACCCTCTCGCCATGGCAGCTTGCCGCGTACGCCCGGCAAGCCCATGGTCGATCCCAGCGCCGGACTCGAGGAGATCTCGATCCAGGCGATGTCGCTGGTCGGCACGCCCTACCGCTACGGCGGCAACACGCCGGATGCCGGCTTTGACTGCAGCGGCTTGGTACGCTATGTGGTATCCCGTGCCGCCAGCGTGGACCTGCCGCGCACCACCGAAGCCATGGGCACCCGCGGCACCACGCTCGACCGCAGCGAAGTCGCCTCCGGCGACCTGGTGTTCTTCAACACCACCGGACGCGCCAACTCGCATGTCGGCATCTACGTCGGCCAGAACCGCTTTGTCCATGCGCCATCGTCCGGCGGCACCGTGCGGCTGGAAGACATGGGCAAGCCATACTGGGCCTCGCGCTACAACGGCGCGCGGCGCGTGGTTTCCGGCGCGATCAACCTGCCGCCGCCTGCTATACCGGCCCCCGCACCAGCGCCGCCGGTACCGGAACCGGCCCCGCTGCCCGACGACGACGATCCCATCGCCGCCTTCGCCAACCGCTGAGCGCCTGGCACGCGGGCAAACAAAAAGCCAGGCAGCTGCCTGGCTTTTTGCATGACCGTCCAACCCTGCGTTACAGGATATGGCGCCCGATCCACCATGCGATCGCCGCCATGAAGGCCGATGCCGGGATCGTCAGCACCCAGGCCCACACGATATTGCCGGCCACGCCCCAGCGCACCGCGGACATCTTCTGCGCCGAACCGACGCCGACGATGGCCCCTGTGATCGTATGCGTGGTCGATACCGGCACGCCCAGCGCCGAGGCAAAGAACAGCGTCAGCGCTCCCCCGGTCTCGGCACAGAAGCCGCCCACCGGCTTGAGCTTGGTGATCTTCTGCCCCATGGTTCGCACGATGCGCCAGCCGCCGAACAGCGTGCCCATGCCGATGGCCACATAGCAGCTCACGATCACCCATGTCGGGGGTTGGCCGCCAGCCATCACGTGGCCACTGGCGATCAGCAGCATCCAGATGATGCCGATGGTCTTCTGCGCATCATTGCCGCCATGGCCCAGGCTGTACAGCGAGGCCGACACCAGCTGCAGCCGGCGGAACCAGCGGTCTACACGCGACGGCGGGGTGCGGAAGAAGGTCCAGCCCACCATCACCATCATGATCGAGCCAAGCACGAAACCCAGGAACGGCGAGATCAGGATAAAGGCCACCGTCTTCAGCAGACCGCTGCCAACCAGCGCACCGGTGCCGGCCTTGGCCACCGCCGCGCCGACCAGCCCGCCGATCAGTGCGTGCGACGACGACGACGGGATGCCGTAGTACCAGGTAATGACGTTCCAGGCGATCGCCCCGACCAGGGCGCCGAAGATGACGTAGTGGTCGACGATCCCGACATCGATGGTGCCGGTGCCGACGGTGGCCGCCACCTTCAGGTGAAAGACGAAGATGGCGACGACGTTGCACATCGCCGCCATAGCGACCGCATGGTGCGGCTTGAGCACGCCGGTGGACACCACCGTGGCGATCGAGTTGGCCGCGTCATGGAAGCCGTTCATGAAGTCGAACAGCAGCGCGAGCGCCACCAGCAGGGCAATCACCCACAGGCTCATTTGAATGGTCTGCATGCCGATTGCCGCCTCAGGCGTTTTCCAGGACGATGCCTTCGATGATGTTGGCGACGTCCTCGCACTTGTCGGTGATCGTCTCGAGCTGTTCGTAGATGGCCTTCAGCTTGATCAGGCGCTTCACGTCGGTCTCGTCGCGGAACAGCTTCGACATCGCCGAGCGCATCACGCGGTCGGCCTCGGACTCGAGCTGGTCGATCTGCTGGGCGGTCTTCAGGATGGTGCTGGCATTCCCCATGTCCTCGAGCAGGCCCACCGCGATCTTGACCTGGTCGCAGCACTGCACGCAGATTGCGGCCAGGCGCAGCGCCTCGTCGGTCAGGTTGGTCACGTCGTACAGCGAGATGGTCTCGGCCACGTCTTCCATCAGGTCCAGGATATCGTCCATGGTCGTGATGAGCTTGTGGATCTCGTCGCGGTCCAGCGGCGTGATGAAGGTCTTGTGCAGCAGGTCGATGGTGTCGTGCGTGATCCGGTCGGCCTTCTTCTCGGTGGCCTGGACGCGGCGGGCATGGGCCTCGGCGTTGGGCAGGTCGTTGACCAGGGCCTGGAGCTCGTGGGCGGCGGTCACCGCGCAGTCGGCGTGCTGGTTGAAATATTCGAAGAACTTGCCCTCGGTGGGCATGAATCGGCCGAACATGGAATGTTCCTTAAGGCGGCGCGTGTAGCGCTGCTGATGTGTTGCAGATGGATTGAACGCGAAGCACGACAGCCGCCGGGTCGGCGGCTGTCATCAAAGCGCAATATTTTACAGGGTTACGCGGACATTGCCCGCCGATTTGGCACAAACGAGACGGCCAGCGGCGCGATCTCTGCAGGCGGCTTGACTTCGTCAGGTGTCGTTGTCGAAGAACGCCGGGCCGCCGGTGAAGTTGTCGAACTTGGTGAACTGGCCCAGGAAGGTCAGCCGCACCGTGCCGATCGGGCCGTTACGCTGCTTGCCGATAATGATTTCGGCGGTGCCCTTGTCCTGCGAATCGGGGTTGTAGACCTCGTCGCGGTAGATGAACAGGATCACGTCGGCATCCTGTTCGATAGCGCCGGATTCACGCAGGTCGGACATCACCGGACGCTTGTTGGGACGCTGTTCCAGGCTTCGGTTCAGCTGCGACAGCGCGATCACCGGGCAGTTGAGTTCCTTGGCCAAGCCCTTCAGAGAACGGGAAATCTCTGAAATTTCCGTCGCGCGGTTCTCACCGCCGCCGGAGCCCGACATCAGCTGCAGGTAGTCGATGATGATCAGGCCGAGCTGCCCGCACTGGCGCGCCAGCCGGCGCGAGCGCGCGCGCAGTTCCATCGGGTTCAGCGCGGGAGTTTCGTCGATGAACAGCTGCGCATCGTTCATGCGCTGGATGGCATGCGTCAGGCGTGGCCAGTCTTCATCCAGCAGGCGGCCGGTACGCAGCCGGTGCTGGTCCAGCCGCCCGACCGAGCCGAGCATACGCATGGCCAGCTGCGTGCCGGCCATTTCCATCGAGAACACTGCCACCGGCAGGCCCTGCTCCACCGCCACATGCTCGCCGATGTTCAGCGAGAACGCGGTCTTACCCATCGACGGGCGGCCGGCGACGATGATCAGGTCGCCGCCCTGCATGCCGCTGGTCATCCGGTCCAGGTCCACGAAGCCCGTGGGCACGCCGGTCACGTCGCTGGTGCTGTCGCGATGGTAAAGCTCGTCGATGCGCTCCACCACCTGCGTCAGCAGCGGCTGGATTTCCTGGAAGCCGGCCTGGCCGCGCGCGCCTTCCTCGGCGATCGCAAAGACCTTGGATTCAGCTTCGTCCAGCAGCTCGCGGACTTCCCGCCCCTTGGGCGCGAAGGCGGCCGAGGCGATATCGTCGGCCACCGTAACCAGCTTGCGCAGCACCGCACGCTCGCGCACGATTTCCGCATAGCGGCGGATATTGGCCGCGCTGGGCGTGTTCTGTGCCAGCGAATTCAGGTACGCCAGCCCGCCAACTTCCTCGGCCTTGCCCGCAACCTGCAGCATTTCATAGACCGTGATCACGTCGGCCGGCTTGGTGGCCGAGATCAACCGGGCGATGCTCTGGAAGATCATCCGGTGGTCGAAGCGGTAGAAATCCGCCTCCGAAAGGAAGTCCGCAATGCGGTCCCAGGCGGCATTGTCCAGCAGCAGGCCACCGAGCACCGACTGCTCGGCTTCGATGGAATGCGGCGGGACCTTGAGGTTGTCGAGTTGGGGGTCGGCGACGGGCGCGTTCATGGGGAGGGATTATAACGGCGGGACGCTGGCAGGAGGACGCACTACACCGGACATTTGCCGGACGTGCGTCCAACATCTGCCGGCCAGCGCCAGCGGGCAACAAAAAAGGCAGGAGCCAGGGCTCCTGCCTTTTCTGCTTGCAGTGCTTCGGGCGGCGCCGCGCAGCGGCACCGCTGCAGCGGGTCTTAGACCTGCTCGCCCAGCACCGACACGGTCACGTCGACCACGACGTCGGTGTGCAGCGCGACGCTGATCGGGTGGTCGCCCACCATCTTCAGCGGGCCGTTCGGCAGGCGAACCTGAGCCTTCTCGACCTTGAAGCCTTGGCCTTCCAGGGCCACGGCGATGTCGGCGTTGGTGACCGAGCCGAACAGACGGCCGTCCACACCCGACTTCTGGCTGACCTGGACGGTCAGGCCGTTCAGCTTCTCGCCTTCGGCTTGCGCCGCGACCAGCTTCTCGGCGGCGGCCTTTTCCAGCTCGGCGCGCTTGACTTCGAATTCGGCGATCGCGGTTTGCGTGGCGCGGCGCGCCTTCTTCGACGGGATCAGGAAGTTACGAGCGTAACCGTCCTTCACCTTGACGATGTCACCCAGGTTGCCCAGGTTGATGACTTTTTCCAGCAGAATGACTTGCATCGTGTTTTCTCCGTTACGGACCTAGGGCCTATCAGTTCTTGTGCAGGTCGGTGTACGGCAGCAGCGCGAGGAAACGCGCACGCTTGATCGCCGTATCCAGCTGACGCTGATAGTGGGCCTTGGTACCGGTCAGGCGGGCCGGCGTGATCTTGCCGTTGTCGCCGATGAAGTCCTTCAGGGTGTCCAGATCCTTGTAGTCGATCTGTTCCACGCCAGCCACGGTGAAGCGGCAGAAGCGCTTGCGCTTGAACAGCGGGTTCTGTTGCTGGAAGCGCTTCTTGTTCTTGTTGTCACGTTTGACGAATGCCATGATTCAATCCTTTACGAATGCTTTACATCCGGTGATGTGAAAGACGAGAGCCTTGCTGTTGCGGTGCTTGCGGGCGAGGAATCCTTCGCAGTCGAGCAGCGTGCCGAGCGGTAACCGCTCAAGCCGCTGACCCACCGGCCCGATCCCCATTGCCGCGATGGCAAACTCAACCTGCCGTGGCGTTTCCGCCTCGACCGTCTCGCCGCTGTACTGCAGGATGCAGTTCACGACGGGCACTCCGGCCGGGGTATAGCGCAGGGCATCGCGTTCCGCCAAAGTGGCGGCAAGCCGAAGTTGGTTCAACGCGGGGCCTCTTGCCGTTTGCCATCCGTGCCGCCAGGGCCGACATGGTCAGCCTGGGCGCGCACCGCAGTCCGCACTCAGGCGGCCTGGCCTTCGGTGGTCGTTTGCGCGGCCTTGCGGGCTTCTTCGCGCTGCACTTCCTTCATCATCGGCGAAGGAGCGGTTTCAGCCTTCTTGGTCTGCACGATCAGGTGGCGCAGAACGGCGTCGTTGAACTTGAAGGCGTGTTCCAGTTCAGCCAGCGTGTCCTTGCCGCATTCGATGTTCAGGCAAACGTAGTGAGCCTTGGCCAGCTTCTGGATCATGTAGGCCATCTGGCGACGGCCCCAGTCTTCCACGCGGTGAACGTTGCCGTTCTGCGAGGTCACGAGCTGCTTGTAGCGCTCGATCATGGCCGGCACTTGCTCGCTCTGGTCCGGGTGGACGATGAAGACGATTTCGTAATGACGCATTGACGCTCCTTTTGGGATTAGCCACCCGGGCGTCACGAGTCCGGTGTGGCAAGGTTGAATAGCCTTAAATTATAGCCCGGCGCCAACGGGGCGCGCAAGCGGCAAGGCTGGCTCAGGCTTTGGCAAAGGCGGCCTGCAGGCGCACGGGATCCCGTGCCAGCGCAGGATCCGCCGCAAGCGCCAATGCCAGCAGTACCCTCGCCTTATACGGATTCAGGTCCGAGGCGGAGACAAAAACGCCATCGGACGGGCTGGGATGCGCCGGAATCGCCACATGACCTGCCCCGGTGCGCGAACTGCGCACCACCGCCACTCCGGCGGCGGCGGCATCCACCAGGGCCTCCGCCAGCACTTCGTGTATCGAGCCATTGCCGGCGGCGGCCACCACCAGGCCCGCCACGCCAGCCTGCACCAGCGCATCGACGGCGATCCGGCCCGGCTGCGCGTAGCTCGCCACGATCTCGACCACCGGCCATGCGCCCGGCATCGGACCGATCGCCCATGCCTGCCGGGGCGTGCGGGCAAAGCCCACGTAGTCGTCCTGCACCAGCCCGAGCGGCCCGCACTGGGACACGAAGGCATCCACCGCCGAGGTATGCGCCTTGGCAACATCGCGCGCCGCATGGATCTGCTGGTTCAGCACCACCAGCACGCCCTTTCCGCGCGCATCCGGATACGCCGCCACCCGTACCGCGTCGAGCAGGTTGAGCGGCCCGTCGGCCGACAGCGAGGTGGACGGCCGCATCGCCGCCGTCATCACCACCGGGACCGGGCACGCCTGGGTCAGGTGCAGCGCCATCGCCGTTTCTTCCAGCGTATCGGTGCCGTGCGTGATCACGATGCCCGCCACATCCGCCTGCGCCGACCAGTGCTCGACGCGAGCGGCCAGCGCGACCCACAGCGCAAAGGTCATGTCCTTGCTGTCGACCTGCGCCACCTGCTCGGCTTCGATCCGTGCCACCGACTGCAGCGCCGGCACCGCCGCAAGCAACGACGACACGGGCACGGTGGCCGCCTGGTAGTGCGCGCTGCTGGCGGGGTTGCCGGAAGCGCCGGCAATGGTGCCGCCGGTAGCCAATACAACGATGCGAGGCAATTGGGTCATGGATGCTGGGGCTCAGGAAACAGAAGGGAATACATGCGCCGGGCGATGGAATCGCGATTGTAACGGCGGACTTCCACCGGAATGGCCCGCGCCGAGGCCGATCGGTTCACGCGCGCCAGCAAAAATTCTGCTTGCGCTGACGCCGATACTGTATAAAATCACAGCATACTGTTTAAACATACAGTGCCCGGCCCGCCGGATGCAGGATTTCGGGGACCGCCCACCCCGTTGGGCAGCCCATCCAACCCTGCCCAGCGCGCCCGCACGGAACGGCGATCCCATGGCGACCCTGACACCCCGGCAGCAGCAGATTTTCGATCTGATCCGCAATACGATCCGCCGTACCGGCTTCCCGCCGACGCGTGCCGAGATTGCTGCCGAATTTGGCTTTTCCTCGCCAAATGCCGCGGAAGAGCACCTGCGCGCGTTGGCCCGCAAAGGCGTGATCGAGCTGACGCCTGGCGCCTCGCGCGGCATCCGCCTGAAGGTTTCGCGCAGCGACTCGGAAATGCCGGACCAGTTCTCGCTACCCATCCCCGGCGTTTTGCAGCTGACGCTGCCGTTGGTTGGCCGCGTCGCAGCCGGCAGCCCCATCCTTGCCGCCGAACATATCGACCGCCAATACCAGGTGGACGCCTCGGTCTTCGATGAACGCCCCGACTACCTGCTGCGCGTGCGCGGCCTGAGCATGCGCGACGCCGGCATTCTCGACGGCGACCTGCTCGCCGTGCGCCGGGCCAGCGAAGCGCCCAACGGCAAGATCGTGGTGGCGCGACTCGGCGACGATGTCACGGTCAAGCGCCTGCAACGGCGCGGCGGCCATATCGAGCTGATCGCGGAAAACCCGGACTTCGCCAACATCATCGTTGAACCGGGGCGCGAAGAGTTTTCGCTGGAAGGCATCGCGGTCGGCCTGATCCGATCCTCCGGCTTCTAGCCGGTCACGGCAGGCGCTTCGCCTGCGCGGACCCACCCGCTTCCATTGCTTTGCAGACGCCGCCCGGCTTGCCGGGTGTTGACCCCGCTTTTGCCTGAAAAAGAGGTGCAACCATGCCGCAAACCCACCACGTCGCCGCCCGCCGCCCGGTCAAGCCGGTGCCCTTCCGCCAGTGCAAGGGCGTGCGCGTCTATCAGGGCGCGCAGCGCCGGACCATGGTAGGCAGCATGGCCGCGATCTGCAGGATGCTTGAACTGGAAACCACTAGCAAGCTGGCCTGATCAGCTACGCGCGCACGCCTTGGTTTCCGTCTCCAGTTCTTCCGGAGTCATCTGCGGGAACCATGTATTAGTCTTGCGCAACTCGACCGCCGTGCCATCCGGCCTGGCGGTCAGCGAGATCAGGTAGGCATACGCAAATTCGCCACTGATCTTTGGCTGTCCGATCCGGATTTCCATCTGGTTCTGTGCCGGCAGGTTGACCATCGTGGCTTCGTCGCCGAGATTGTTGCGCAGGCATTTGGCAACGTCAGCCATTTTTGCCGGCGTGAACAAGCGCATCGGCGGACGCGCACGAATATCTTTCTCCGATGTGCCGGTGGCGCATCCGGCCATCATCGCGGCCACTGCCACGCCAGCCCCTATTACCGCTGCTCGAAAGAACATACGACCCCTTTGGAATGCAAGGCGCGTATGGTACAGGAGCCACATCGATTGTGGGCGTCGCTGGCACTGAAAGGAGCGTCCAAGACGATGACGCAGGGATCTCCATCCCCTCCGCGCAAGCGCGTTTAGCCAGGCCACGCCAGGAAGAGTAGGCCCAGCCCGAGCACCACCGCCGCGAGGATCAAATAGTGGCGCCAGCCGTGCCTCGGATCACCGGTACGGTATGCATGATGGGAATGAGGGATGTGAGGTCTCATGGAGCGAATTGCCGAAAGCTCTTATCCCATCGTAGCCCTTTAAGACCAAGTCGTCCCGCTCGCGCAGCGTCCGCAGCATGCCGCAGCGCCGCCGTCTATTCCGATTCTCTAAGTGCAGTTCGCCTGCATAGGAAGCTGGCCGAAACGCCGCGCGTGTAAGGCGGCAGCACTGGTAAGCGCCAACGCGCCTGAGATGGCGAGTTGGTCGGCGAAGGAATCAAAATGCTTCGGAGTGGCCGCATGAGGCTACAGCCCGGTCTTAGTGTTCTCGACGCAAGCCTTTGCGTAAGCAATTGCTTCAGCCATCGCCTCTTCCTCGCTATTGAACGTGGCTTTGATCTTGTGTCGCAAGCCTGGGACAAACTCGTTTGCGTGATCGATTCTGCGCTCGAACAATACCGATGCCTCCCAGGATCCAGATTTCGACTTCCAGACCGTGCAGTGGCAGAAATACTCCCCTTCTTCGACCAAGGCATGGCTCGACATGGCGCGCTCCCATCGTTTCAGAGGAATCCTAGCATGATGAAAGAACGCCCCATCCGCTTCAACGGCAAGCCTCATCGCCCTCGTCCATCTGCTCGGTCACCGCACTCGGTCGCATACCCGCCAGCGCAAAACGCACGAACGGAATTTCCTCCCTTCTCGGCCGTCTCTTCGCAGTAGTCCAGCGGAGAATGGCTTTTTATGGCACGGCCGATATTCCCACTTCTACTGGTCGGCTTACCGCGCCGAGCAAGCGATCGACGAGCGCCATAAAGTGACTCGCGACAATATTGTGCGCTGCATCACAATTCATAACGAAGCTCTTGTGCGATGCGGCATATGATGTGACGGGGGACCTGTAGTAAGAGCCTTGGGCCCATGCAGCCAAGGCCTCATATCTGTTTTGACGGGGGAATTTCGGTAGCCCAAACGGGCCTTGGCCTATGCAGCCAAGGCCCACTCCATTCTGTGCAAGCGGCGAGGTCAGCGAATACACCCGACGGCAGAAGGAGGGATCCGCCAATGGGTAGCAGCGCCGCTGTTCTCGCCCTGCAGGACATCGACGCGTGTCGGCCCGAGGTGAGCAAGAAATGTTTGCGAGGCAACGGAGCCCCCTCGCCTACCCACAGAGAACGCGCAAATCGGCACGCGCCTTCAGAGCGATCGGCGCCCACTGCTTGCCTGCCCGTAGCTTCGCTACATACGTTGGCTCATAGCACCGCAATTCATGTGCCGGAGTTCAGGATGCCTGGCGGCCGACCGCGATCAAGCGGGGCCTACCTTCAACATCCTCGATGCGCGGCAGGGCGCCCGAAGCAATGTTCTGCCGAACCGCAGCCTTCAATTCAGGAACATCCCAACGCCCCTGCTCGATAGCACCCAGAGCGTCGCCAGTAACTGCGAATCTCCCGCCACAGGCAGCGCAGCGGTATATTTGACTACCGCGCAGGCGATCTTGTCGGTCAAGCCAGCGTCGCGCGAGTGCAGCGCATAGTAAGCAAGGCACGGTTTTGGTTGAACTCACAGTGTGTCCCCGGCGATTGTCAAATCGGCCTTACGGCCGGCCTGCGTCTTGCAACCTGCTTGGGGTCAACATCAGGCACAGCAGGAGATTGGTGGTCCAATCCGGATGCAATGGTGCGCCTGGCAGACCCTCATCGTCACGGTAGCCTTAGGCCTAAGTTTCATTTAAGAAACGTGCCCTGATCTGTTTGCGACACAACAGAGTCAACCAGTGCTGTGCCGTGCCGCACAACGAGGGATGGACAATTCCCGGCGTGGGCCATCGATCACCCCCTTGAGGTGTGGCTCGCCGTCGGTGCTTGGGCTGCGCTGGACGACACCACCATTCGTTTTTCCCTGCGCTGACGGCCCATGCCAAGCAAAGCGCTACCTCTGGATGTGCCGGCCCTCACGGACGAGGAGTCGCGCGACATCTGCCTCCGCATGCGCAATCCCGACGTAAATGACCTGCTCAACTCCTTTACTCGTATCAGATTGCCCTGCAACTGTCACAGGAAGACGCCCTGACTTTCGCGCAGGTCATGGACTGCAGCAGGCGACGACCGTGGAAGCCTTGAACCTCGCCGCAAACCTGTCAGGTACGTGCCCGACATGGTGCAACAGGATGAGCTTCGAGCGGAATTCGAGCGCCTGAAGAAAGGCGACGACTAAACCCCGAGAGCGGAGCGCCGCGCGTGTGAGAACCAGGCGTGACAGCCGGCAGAGACCGGCACGCTTACAAACGTAGCAGGAACAAACATGACCAAGTACGGAAAGCTGGATTGCCTCATCTTGCGTTCCTTTGGCGAGCAATCGGCGCAATTTGCTTCCACATCCGCGACCTTCTGTGCGCTCCAGGCCTGTCAATCGTTGCCACGATCTCCGCCTCGACCTCTACCGCCGTCGCCCCCGCGATTTCCTCCACGGTCATCAGCGCGGTTGCCGCCGCGGCCACTGCTTCTGTCTTCGCCACGCTCGGCGCGGCGGTCCGAGCCGCGATTCTCCGCTCGCTCATCGCCGCGATTCCACCCACGCTTCTCACCGCGGTTTTCGCCTTGATTTCCACCACGATTCCAACTGCGGTTGTCACCGTCGTTCCAATCGCGGCCCCTGCTGCGTTTCTCGTCCCGGTCCCAGCCGCGATTCCAGTCACCATCCCATTTGCGATTACCGCCGTAGTACCTGGCGCCGCTCCAATCAGAGTAACCTCCGCCGTAGTATGGGCGCGAGTATCCGCCGTGGTAGTAGCCGTCATCGTAGGGAGCGACAGCACAGCCGGTGAGAAGTGCTGCCGTAGCTACGGTGAGCACGAGAGGGGGTTTCATGGTGACCTGCGTTTGCGGTTGGCGAATTTGCCGCAAGAATACCGACGGGCGACTCCCCCAGTTGTAAGAAATCGTGTCCCGTTAATGATCGTTCATGGCGTGCATCGCCACAGCCATCGGGGTTGATGGCGACGTCGAGGAGGAACTGGTCCTGGATCCCCTCTTCGCCGGACCCGATCACCGGCGCCGGCGCGCGGGACGCCCGCCCGATCCGTCGGTGTGTGTGGTGGGGTTCAGGAGGGTCGAGCGACAGACTTAAAACTCGAGTTCTTTCAGCGTCCTGGTGGCCAGGTATGTCGCAGCTTCCTTCGCCTCATCTCTAGTTGGGAAATCCTCCACGGTTTGGTGTGGCACTTCTGCATCCGGCTCTTCTTCCAAACGGCGGATATACACATACCCTCTGAACCGTCCAGGAGCGGTCTCCATAACCGCTATCCGGGCCACATGCGTGTCCGTGGCAAAAAGCTCATCTTCCATGGCAGCCTCCACTTCTAATGTCTCAGGATCGTAGCATGATCAAATCCCCCAGGAACCGCTGTGAAACGACTGTCGAGACCACGCTGGACGGTGAGGGCGGATGCATCCTGTCGGATTGCGAGCAGTACCGGTACCGCCTCTGGCGCGCCTGGGACGACAACCGCCCAGCGCTCGGCTTCATCATGCTGAACCCGTCGACGGCCGACCACCACGTCAGCGACCCGACCATCACCAGGTGCCTGCAGCGCGCGCTGGCCGGCAAGTATGGCCGGCTCGAAGTCGTCAACCTGTTCCCACTGCGATCGACGGATCCGGATGGCCTGCTGAGTCATCCGGATCCGCTCGGAGATCCGCCGGGTCGCAACGACGGCGCTGTCATGGATGCAATCGATGGCTGCTCGACGGTCATCTGCGCGTGGGGATCGCACAGAGCGGCACCGGCGCGTGCGGCGGAAGTGCTGCGAATCGTCCGCATGTGCGGCCGCGGCAACCTGCTTTACCACCTCGGACTCAACCATGACGGCAGTCCAAGGCATCCGCTCTACGTCGCGGCCACAGTCCAACCGCGGCCGTACACCGCCTGACCGGACCCGCGAAATATCATCGAGACAACCCCGCAACACAGGGACGCATAAATCCGAGCGCGGTACCCTGCCCGATCTACACGCCTACCCAGCAATTACAGCGCGGGTCTACGACCACGACCGGAGCAAAATGGTCAGACGCAAGGCACTCTAGAGCCGTGCAGCGTCAAGGCGGAGCGTCTCCGATTCATAGCCCGGGAACTTAGCGTTGTGCGTGACCTACGCACCAGGCGCCAACCGCGCTTGAATTTCCGCGACCAAGTGCTCGAGCTTCTGCCAGTCCTTCGCGCCCACCATGTTCTCTCCTCATTGTTACGAAAAAGTAACATGAGACCGGGGCGAGATTGGAAGGCTATTCCCACCGTGGGAATATGGCGGGAACAGACCACTGTATGGATGTCCAGAAAGCAAAACAGCCGCTTTTGTAAGCGGCTGTTTTGCAAAGAATTTTTGGGGTGGCTGATGGGACTCGAACCCACGACGACAGGAATCACAATCCGGCCGCGAAAGTCACGTTTCCCTTTAAGAATCAACACACAGGTTTTCTAATTTTCCCACAGCAGCGAGAAGTGCCACCCTCTAGTTATGCGGGTTACAGGGCGGCAGTGGGAAAATTTTGACGCCTTGTAGCGGTCCTCATTGGCTGCGCTATACTGTACATCCATACAGTACTTCACCGCATACCATGCCCCCCTTCGAAGCAGCTGAATCGTCCATCGTTGCAGCCACCCCGGCCATCGTCGCCAAGCACCGCAGCGCCGGCATCCTGACGTGGAACTTGATCCACCAGATCGAGGACGAGGTAATACGAGAGGTTGCCCAGACCGGCAAGCACCCGTCCAACCTATTGCGCATGCTGAGGGCATCGCCAATGCTGGGCTACCCGAAGGACGACACCCCTGCCGACTTTACCGGTAGCGACGTGTTGCCACTGACCTTTGGAGCAATTCAGGACGCTTGGAATCGAGTCAACTGAACCGGCGCCATGGGCAACAGCAAACTGGCCGCGAGCTGCCACCTCTCTTCGGATCTCTCGGACGCCGCGCCCGCCGCCGCTGAGAACGGCATTCTCGGGCAGATCCACGGCCAGTACATTGCGGCCGCCATCGGGACGCTTGGCAGGGCCACGCGCGAGGCGACAGACCGCCATGAGGTGATAGTAGAGGCCGGGCACGCCGGGACGGTCCGGTTGTTCATCGAGAAGAAGCGGGCCAGGCACGGCCGGTATTCCCACTACTACTGGTCGGCCTACCGCGCCGAGCCAGAGAACCGCTAGCGCCAATGTCGGCCACCACCATTTTTCTCGAAGCCCACTACTTCGGCGAGGACAGCGAAGAACTGCGGCTACCGTGCGACGCGATCGCGGCGACGGCCGGCGGCCTGGTCGTGACCGGGCTGGAGACCAGGCACCTGAAGACGCTGACCTGGCGGCCGGACTACGTCTCCTACTGGTCGGACGGCCTACTGGTGCGGCTCGCCGTCGGCACGTGGGCTGCGCTGAATGACACCACCGTCCGTTTTTCTCTGCGCTGACGCCATGCCCAACAAAGAGCTCCCCGTGGATCTGCCAGCCCTCACAGACGAGGAGCTGCGCGACATCGGCCTTCGCGTGCGCAATCAGGACGTGAAGGACCTTCTCTGGGAAATAGCTCGCCTGCGGAGACAAGTCCTTCACTCGTACCAGATAGCCTTGCAGTTGCCCTCCAGCAATGAGGGACACTGGCGCACTTGGCTCCAACACTTGGAAGGCGAGCCCTGCGTGGTCGAGGCGCTTGAAGGCGACTATGGAAGCAAGGCGCCTGGAACGCGCGGCTGGCGCGGGGAAGTGCGGACGCCTGAGCATGAGGTGCAGCTGGGCAAAATGAAGGCTGAGGCCAAAGGCCGTATTGCAAAGCGGCGGGCACGCGCAGGCCGCGACAGCCTGGGCTAATCTTACTGAAACGCATACCGCACTTACCACTTCTACTATGCCAAGGGCGGATGGATCACAAAGCCACTACGTCAAGACAGTCCCGCTTGCTCAAAAAGGTCTACGAAAAGTCTTTGATATTAGCCCCTTTGGTGCTAATATACGTCTCAGAGGTAGCGCACCGCGCCGCCCGACATCCCGAAAGGACGACACGAATGGAAAAGACCTTGGACATCCTGAAGACCGAAGCGGAAATCGGCAAGCTGATGGCTGAGACGATGAAGCTCAACGCCGAAGCCTCCAAGCTGAACCGCGAGCACCGCTGGCTGCCGGTGGTGTATGCCACTGGCTTGATCGTGGCAGCGATGGGTTTCGCGAAGCTGTTCCTCAACTGATCCAAGGCCCGCCGCAAGGCGGGTTTCTTCTATGCGCTATACCCCTCCCAGCACCACGGACCTGCAACGGCTGAAAGACGAACTCGGCCGGACCGGCGAGCAGATGGCGGAACTGTTTGGCGTCGCTGGCGGCCAGCAGTGGCGTAAGTACACCGGCGGCGCCCAGCCGCGGGAGATGGCTCCGCAGATGCTATTCTTCGGCGCCGCACGCTTGGCTCTGTCAGACGCTGAGATGGAGCGCGTGCTGGCGCGCATGCGCGACATCGGCGCGGATGTTGATCTAAGCGGGTCAGACGCGTGACGCTACCTTCTTTTTCGCTGAGCGACGCGCAGATCGCTGTCGGCATCCTGGTATCTATTGTCGGCGTGCTCGGGACCGTGTTCGGCTGGTTCGGCCGCGCGTTCCGTTGGTTGGGCAACCTAGCCGGCAAGAAGCCGGCGCAGACTGGAACGATCCCGATCCCGAAGCGCACCGTGATTGTCCAAGCGGGCCACCGACACGCACCGTTCTGGTGGCACATGGGCAGCATGAGCGGAGCACCCGCCATGCAAATCGTCGCCCATTTGTCCGCGACGAACGTCTCTCAGTACGACGTGCTGCTCGTGGCCGCGCAGCTTCGGCACGGGCGCCTTCTGCGCAAGACGGTGTCAGGGGCGGCGGCCACCCAAGCACACGACCGTGTAATGTATGGCAGGTTTTCCATCCCCGTCCGCCATATCTCCGAAGTATCCTGCGACTTCTGGATTCAGCCGCCCTGCAGAGTGAAGACCAAGCCGTTCCGCGCAGACATCGCGCTCATTGACCAGTTCGGAAACAAGCATTGGGTCAAAGGCGTTACCTTCGCCTACACCTGAATTCGCGCTAGCGCGGCCGACGTAAAGATGGATCGCTTGTTGACGCGCATGCGCGACATTGGCGCGGATGTTGATCTTGACGAAGGTCCTGGAGGCACGGAATAATCGTCGTGCCGATTCGTCGGCGGCTCGCCGTACTACATGACCCCTCGAAGAGTGATGTGGTGCAATGGCGGGCCTTTTGCGTTTACGCGCCCTTCCACTGCTTGCGCGCCTCTATTAGCGCAAGCGCCATCGTCTCACCGAGATCCGGCGGCACGCGATAGATTGCCGCCAGGTTGCGCATGCGCAACACCTCCCGCGCCACTTCATCCGGCGTCTCCAGAGGCGGCAGATCGGCGGCCAACTTCAGACGCTCATAAAGCAGATCCACCAGTTCCTCATCCAGTGAGGCGATAAGTTCCGATGTACTTGGCAGCGACAACCTTTACTCTCCAACAATTAAAGTGACGCCATCTACACGATGCGTCTCTAACAAACCCGCTACGCCCTAAGGCTTACATCCTACGGCGATATTGAGCGACGTGCATTGAGATTGCGTCGAATCATCGCTGCCGAACTTAAAATGGAAAAAGCGCCCCTTAGGGGCGCTTCCATCAAAAGTGAGCCTCAAATTAAACCCACTTGGCGATTTCCGTGGTGCACGGTGCTGCAGTAGCGTTGGTCGTGACAGTCCACGTCATAACGTTACTGCCCGCATTGGGAGCCGGCGTGAACGTAATCGTCTTGCCGTTGCCACAGGTACCGATGGTGTTGGCAAGCGTCACAACAATGGCACCCGTCGCGGCCGTGAGGGCATAAGACGCGATTTCATTTGTCGCGGTCGGTGCAGCGGTAAGACCCAGGCCGCCCGCGGTTTGTGCCCCGGTCCAATTGCTGGCCGTAATCGCCGCCGGGTTGCCGCCGTTAAACTGGACATACTCGGCCACCGCCGTCTTCAGCGGCTCGACTGCCACTGTTACCTTCGCCAAGCGGGCGCGAATCGTGTAGTCCTGATACTGCGGAATCGCAATAGCCGCCAGGATACCGATGATCGCGACCACGATCATCAGTTCGATCAGCGTGAAGCCTTTTTGTACCCGCTTGAATCCCATCTGCGTTTTTTTCATGATGACTGACACCCCATGTTTGAATAACAAAGTGCGCCGAGCGATACCTGAGAAATTCGCTTGGCAAAAGACGACAGCGCTCTCGGGGAGCGCTGTCTATCAAATTAAACCCACTTGGCGACTTCCGTGGTGCACGGTGCTGCAGTAGCGTTCGTCGTGACAGTCCACGTCATAACGTTACTGCCCGCATTGGGAGCCGGCGTGAACGTAATCGTCTTGCCGTTGCCACAGGTACCGATGGTGTTGGCAAGCGTCACAACAATGGCACCCGTCGCGGCCGTGAGGGCATAAGACGCGATTTCATTTGTCGCGGTCGGTGCAGCGGTAAGACCCAGGCCGCCCGCGGTTTGTGCCCCGGTCCAATTGCTGGCCGTAAGCGCGGAGGGGTCACCACCGTTGAATTGGACATACTCGGCCACCGCCGTCTTCAGCGGCTCGACCGCCCCTGTCACCTTCGACAAGCGGGCGCGAATCGTGTAGTCCTGATATTGCGGAATCGCAATAGCCGCCAGGATACCGATGATCGCGACCACGATCATCAGTTCGATCAGCGTGAAGCCTTTTTGTACCCGTTTTCCCATCCGCGCTTTGTTCAGCATGAGTTGACCCCCAAGAATTTTGATTTACGCAGCGAATTTGCTGCTGCGGAACCATAGAGCAGGAGGTGTGCCAGCTACCTAGAATGAGTTAAAAGCAGGGGTGAAGTGACAATTTTTGTCAGTGCGGCCGCCAACACAGAGGTGAGTGACAAATTTTGTCACCCCCGCGCGGTCGTAGAGGTGACAAAATTTGTCACCCCGTCTGTGCGATGAGTGACAAAAATTGTCACCTCGTTTAGCAACGTTTCAATGAGAACTTAGCCACTCCTATATTAGCGCCGCCTCCGCTTCGCGCCGCAGCACCAGACCGCGCAGCACGCGCCCGCCACCGCGGTTCCACTTCCGCATCTCGGCGGGCACGTCCGCCCATCGCTTCGCTTTGATCCGCTTGCGCAGCGTGCTCGCCTTCAGGTTGCCGGCCCCGAGGTTGAACGTCCAGTCGACAATCGCTGCCAGACGTTCGGGCGTGTCGATACCCGGACACAGCTTCAGTACCCACGGCAGATAGACGGTGCGCACCTGGTCGAGCAGCATCACCTCCGCGACCACCCGGGTGATGGGCGGGTCTTTCAGTGTCACCGCGCGACCGTCCAAATACCTGGTCGCCCCGTAGCCGATCGTCGGTACGCCGGACGGGCACAGATAGGGGCACAGGTACAGCCCCTCGAAGCGCCTGGCCAGCGCCGCAGCGACCTGGACCGCCAGCGCGCGAAACTCGGCGGGTGTCATACCTTGCTCCGCGCCGACAGCACGCGCACGGCGAAGAAGAAGCCGAGGATCACGCCGACCAGTTCGCGGTCCCACTCGGTCATCTTGAAGCCCTGCGCGTTCAGCGCCACGCACCACAGCATGAGCGCGATGGTTGCTGCTGCCGGCCGCACGATGCCGTTCCAGGTGTCGACCAGTGCAATGCCCGACGGCTTCATGGATTCGGCGACAGCCTGGCCGAACGTCGCGGCATCGAGGCGTGAGAGATCCGCTTCGGCCTGCACGGCGATGGTCTTCACGCCCAACTCGGCCTGCAGTTTGATCGCCGCCTGGTTGCGCTCGTGCGCTGCGGCGTCAAGCTCGCCCTGCAGTCGCATGCGCTCCAGCTCGTGCTTCTGCTCTTGGTGGGCGGACCACATCTGGCTGATCTGTTCCCAAATCAGCCGGAATGCGGAGCCGCCGAGGAATGAAACGATTGCGCTGAACATCGACGTCCTCCTGAAAAGTTGTCCAGGTGGACACCGTATGGTGGGCGGCAGAACGCCGCCTGCGGATGGATTGCGCCTATACGTCGATCAGGACGATGGACAGCGTTGGCGCCGGACCCTCGATCACGCCATCGCGGAAGAACACGCGGTCGCTGACAGCCGCTTCGCCGCGGGCCTGCGCCACGCCACCGCCGGGCAGTTGGATGGATGCCACACCGCCCGTGATCGACACGATCGTGCCCACCTGGAGCGGCGCGTCCGGCAGCAGGCCGCGCAGGACTTGGTAGGGATTACGCAGCAGCGACATGGGTTTCCACTCCGATGGTTTGCCACACTTCCGGGTTGCTCACGTCGACGCTGGTGCTGCGCACGATGCCGATGCGCGTCACGCCGCCGTCGACATACCGAACGAACTCGCCCGGCTGGATCACGCCGGTTTCCTCCAGCACCGGAAGGCGCAGCGAGAGGTGAGCTTGTCGACCAGTGTCGCCGAGCACGGCCAGCCCGCGCTGCCGAGCTGCGTCCGCATGCGTGATGAGCGCGTCGGTGATCATCGGCGCAACGCTGTCGCCAGCAGTGCCGGTGCGCGTAACCTGGCCGAGCACGCCCTGCCCCTGACCCGACACGAACACGCGGTTGTAGCGCGGGCGCTCCAGCCACTCGATTCCCTCGCGCGTGGTCACGGCAGCCGGCAGCTCGAAGTCGGGTACCTGAGAGCCCCAGTTCCACGGCGCGGTCGGGTACCTGGACAGCACGTTCAGCGTCTTCAGGCTCGGGTGCGGTTGGATGTATGCGCCGGCCGCACCAGCAATCGCGTTCAGTGCGGAGATGTAGGAACCCTGATGCGACCAGGCGCCCGCCGGCACCAGCCAATCAGTAGCCTGCCAGTTGACGGTCCAGCCGATGCTTGCCCCGTTGACGGTCAGCGCGTCGTTCATCAGTTGCTGCGCGGTGCGCGCGGCCGACGAGTTGTTGTAGTTCTGGACGGGCGCATACGGTGCGTCCAGGAGCCCGGACTTGCCCTTGCCGCTCACTCGGATAGCCGCGCGCCCGAACGTGCGATCACGGCCGATCTTTTCCGCCAGTACGCGGTACGCGGTGCCATTGATCATCGCTTCGAGTTCAACCGGCGTGCCGTCCGAGCCCGGCTCAATGGCGTCGAGAGTTTCCGCCGGCAGCGAAGCATTGAAGCCCCATGTCCAGGTATCGGCGTCGATGCTCAGCGACATCGAGAAGGTGGGGATCATCACGTTGCCGTCGACGCGGCGCAGAGAGGTGGTGTTCAGCACGATGTAGACCCTCTTGACGGGTACGATGATTGTGTCGCCCGGCTCCACCGGGTCTTCCGGGCACGGGTGGATCGCAAAGTTCAGACGGATGTCGTCGCCGGAGTAGTCCAGCCACGGGCAGATGAAGTTCAGCGGTTTGCCGGTGCCGTCGTATGGCGGCGTGACCGGCGGATCGACCGGCGGCACCTCGCCCGGCGCCCAGTACGCCTGGTGCGCCTCCTGCCATGGTAGGCGCGGGGTGACGTGGGTCTTCACCGCCTTGCCGAACAGGCTACGGAAGCTGCGCGTGGCGCGCTGCGTTGCTTGCCACGGCAGTCTGCTTTCCTTGCGCGTCCGGATGCCGTCCTGACCGCCCTCGGTGATGCTGCGGCGCTTGAACTGCGCGGTCTGCCACATGTCGACCGGCGCGGCGCGAAGTCGGATGCCGTACTCGAAGCGCGAGAACAGAATCGACTCGGCGCGGGCCGCCTCCTGCCATCGTTCGCCGGTTCGCGCTCGTGCGGTGGCCGCCTGCTCGAATCTCGACCTTACCACCGAGGTCGTCGGCGAGGCCGGCTGCCATGTGTCCTGATGCGCAGCGCGCTGGTTGGCGGACTGCTGGAAGGCGTCGCCCGCGGTTGAACGGTTCGGCGCAGCGGTCTGCCAGGCGCTGCCGGGGGTCGTGCTCGGACCCCGGAACACACTGTTGTCGTAGTTCGCTTGCAGGTGAACAGCCTGCACCGTGTGCAACGTCATCACGCAGGTGCCGGCAACAGGCGTGGCGGGTGCGGCGTCGGCAGCGATCTGCAGCGTCGGCGGACTGACGTGCATAGCCACAACCCCGTTGGTGATCACACCGTCGGGGTTGAGCGAGAAGTTGAGGTTTACCGCGTTTCCGGCGGGAGGCGTGTAAGCCTTGTGGAAGTCGAGATCTACGTTGCTCACGCTTCTACCAGCGTCGCCAGGGAGATAGCGACTACGCCGCCTTCATAGAGTTGGGTGGTCGGGGTACCGCCTGCCGACAATTCTACTTCCCTGCCGCTCCCTGAAGCGCCCGCGTCCATGTCTGCGACGAAGGTGCCGTCGCTGGCGACGATCCGAGCCCAACTGGCGTTGCCGGTCTTACTGGCCAGCACCGACGCGCCCAGTGCCAGCGTCAGCGTGGTGCCCGAGATACTGCCCGTCGACGGGTCGGCGAACGGCTGCTCGACCAGCTTCTGCTGGGTCGTGATGGCGGCACCGGTGGCCGGGCGCGTGCCATCGTAGATCCGCAGCAAGCCGGGGCCGGAGCCCCCGTCGATGGCCCGGGTCAGCGCCTGCAGCCGGTCGTTGATCACGGCGGTGGAGAGGGCGAGCGTCACAGGAATTCCTCCGGAAATTGCACCATCACGGGCGGCCCGCTCGGAATGTACTTACGCGCCAGCACCCAATCCAGCTGCTGCGACACGCCCGAGGTGTAGGTGCTGGCGATGATCACCTTGGCGTTGGCCGTCGAGGCGCCGGTGCGGGTCATCACCTGCGCGCCGTTGACCGAGAGCGACACCGAGCCATCGGTCGCGCGGCCCAGCGCCAACCGTCCCGAGGTCAGCCTCGGCGTGAAACGACCGTTGGCGCTGCTGGTCACCTCCTGGTTGATCGCCAGGCGCGAGCCGGCCTGGAAATCACCTGGATTGTCGAACATCGCAATGGCGTTGGCCACGTTGGTCGTACCATCGCAGAAGCCGAACTTGCCCGACGAGAAGCCGGTGAACGTGTTGGTCGGGATCACGGCTTGATTCGCTATCACCTCCAGCCCGGCAGCGTAGGTGCCCACGCTCATCACATGTCCCAGCGAGCCGTTGGCGCTGACGGATAGCAGGCTGCCGGAAGCGCCAGGCGTCGAGCCACCCGACGCGGCCCACTTGCCGGTGTCGTAGGTCGCAAAGTCGTCGAACAGCGTCGGGAACAGCGCCGCCCCGTTGCTGGTCTTGGTCAGCGTCTCGCCGGTGTTGTAACGCACGTAGATGTCGACCGGTCCGGCGTCGAGATCGCCCGGCAGCTTGACCCAGTAATACGCCACGCGGTCCGGCGCGGTGCCGGTGGTCGACTCCTGCCAGAAGTCCAGCTGGTTGCCCGCCGTGTCGGTGAAGATGATGTCGGCCACGTCGTCGCGGGCGCGCGGCATGTAGCGTACCGGGGCCGTCAGGTCTGCCGCCGTGAGCGCCAGCGCGCTCAGCGTGCCTAAGCCGCCCTCGGCCACGCGGATCAGTGCGGGGTAGCTGGCGCCGAGCCCGGTGCCGCCTGCGACAAAGCGTAGCTTGCGGCGGGCCGCCCGGTACGGCGGGATCGCGGTCTCCACCGGCGTGATGTTGTCCTGCACCACCGCGTTGTAGGTCTGCGTGTAG
This sequence comes from Cupriavidus sp. IK-TO18, assembly GCF_015549295.1. Classification (NCBI taxonomy): domain Bacteria; kingdom Pseudomonadati; phylum Pseudomonadota; class Betaproteobacteria; order Burkholderiales; family Burkholderiaceae; genus Cupriavidus; species Cupriavidus sp. IK-TO18. The sequence goes on along the minus strand of NZ_JADGMP010000007.1, from coordinate 125,424 downwards.
TCTCGGCCCAGCACTAGGTACTTGCGGCTGCCGTCGATGTTCGGGAAGCTGTAGTTGCCGCTGGCGTCCGACCAGGCGGCGCGGATCACGGTCAGCGACTTCAGGTCGACCAGATGCACCCGACGCTGCGCGGCGATGTTGTTGACCGTCACCTGGCCGGACACACTGGCGGTTCCGCCCCAGGTCACGTCACGCAGCTTGCCGTAGCCATACGGAATCGTCGGCGCCTGCCGGTTAGCGACCGGCACCAACCGCCCCAGCGCGCCCCGAAGGCGTACGCCGCGCAGCACGCAAGCCCCGCCGTCCGTCAGACCCGGATCAGAGAACGCAGCCGGTGGCGGCGTGAACGCACCGGTGTAGACCGACGACCCGGTAACAATGCGCCACTCGTCCAGATAGCCGGCGTAATACCACGCCGAAGGTTCGCCGCCGAAATACAGGGGGAAGGTGGTAGGCCAGAGGGCCACCCCTGCCCCAATCGACGCTGTCCCCAGTGAGACGCCATTCAGGTACAAGGTAATGGTCGTGCCCTGCCGCACCAGCGCGACGTGATACCACATATTGGTGGTTAGGGTGCCCACTGGCCCGATGTTCTGCGTGTAGGACGACCCGTTGGTCGAAAGCTGCGCCTGAAGCTGGTTCGCCACCCGCAAGATACGGAATGGCACCCCCGCGCCGCCGTTGTACTTCTCGATCAGCAGTGCGGTGCCGCCAGCGACAGAGGTCGGGTAGAACCAGCCCTCGATACAGAAGTCGTTCGCGCCCAAGGCCAGTTCCGGCGCGTCGGGGGCCGTAATGTAGGCGGCGGCTCCGCTGAAGAACACCGAGTTGCCGCCGAATTTCGATTGGGCGCTGCTCTGGGCCGGCGGGGTGCCGCTAGAACCGGTCAACTGCCGCGCATAGCGCGACGAATCCCGCCAGTACAGCGTGGTGTACGCCCGGTCGAAGTGGCACAGCAGCACAATGTTCCAGTAGTCCTCGAACGCAGCCGTCGACGGCGTGAAGGCGCCGGTATAGCGCGCCAACCCCACACTGACGCGGAAGTCGTCGTAGTACGCCTCCAGGTAGGTAGAGCCGCCGCCGAAGTTAGACTGGCCCAGCGCAGCGAACTGCGCCCGCGCGCAATTGATTGCGCCGGACAGCGTGCCGCTACCCTTGGCGACGCCGCCGACCCAGACCTGCAGCGTGGTGCCCGACCGGGTCAGCGCCACATGCGCGAACGCGCCGGTCGGCAAATCGCCGGCCGCGCCGGTCACCACCTGCGAGCCGTTGACCGACACGTTGACCGAGCCATCGGCGGCGCGCCACACCAGCCAGTCCTTGTTGGCGGACACGGTGTCGTCCCAGCGCCCGAAGATCGCGCCGTAGTCGGAGCCCTGCGACACCGGCCACACCCAGGCTTCGACGGTGAAGTCACCGCTGCCGAAGTTGTACGCCTGCCCGCCCGACAGCTTCAGGTAGTTGCCGTTGGCGCTGCCGGTCTTCAGCGACGCTGTGCCGTACTTGAACTGCGTGGTGCTCAGCGCGGCGGTGCCGACACAGACCGCGCCCAGCGCAATCTTCGACCCGTCGGCGATGGTCGTGCCGCCGTTGCTGCCGTCGAAGTGCAGCAGCGCAGTCAGGGAGTCTTGATTGGTATCCATATCCGCCTCTTAGCGCCAGGGTCCGGTGATGTCGATCACCGTGTTCGCGCCGACGCCGAAGGCGGGGCCGCCATGTCGCATCATCAGACCGACCCGACCCGGTGCGTCCGTCATGCTGGGCAATCGGTCGCGGTGGTTGTACCCAGACCCGGTCAGGTCCTGCGGGCAGTGGAACAGTCCCGGGTAGCGGCCCCGCAGTCCGGAGCCGGACATCGCCATGTGGACGTGGGTCACCATCACCGCGTTGTCGGTGCTGTTCGGGAACTTCAGCATGTTGGACGTATAGCCGGCGGCTCCGGACGCCCCGCCGGTGTTCCACATCATCCCGCCCACGCGCGAAGTCTTGACCGAGCCCGGCTGGCCATACGCGGCGCGCGGCATGTACGGCTGGGCGGCGTTGGCCGAGTACGAGACGCACTCGGTGCTCCACTGCCCGGCGTAGGCCACCTGCGACGAGCCCTGCGCGCTCAGCGTCGCGCACCACAGGTCGGTCGAGGTGTAGCTCACCAGGTCACCAAAGGCCCACATCAGTCCAGCGGAGGCGACGTTGCATTCCACCCACAGGTAGAAGAATCGCTCGTCACCGACCAGCACCCAGTTGCGCGAGGTGCTGTTGGCTAGCGAGGACTTGCCGGCGTACATGCCGCCACTGAGCTGCGTGCCGGTCGGGAACGCGCCGGTGCCGGTGTTCACGTCGGTCATGGCCTCGTAGCCGACCACCCTGGCGTCCAGCGTACCGGTATCGTCGACGCGCAGATACATGCCGTAGGAGCCGGAGTCGGCCGACGTGTACGCGGCCAGGTTGGTGCCCGAGAACGGCTTCAACCAGCCCAGCGGGCTGACCTTGGCGGTGATCGTTCCGGTCGCGGTCCCATCGCTGATGCCGGTGGCGTCGAACGTCACCTGCGAGCTGGAGACCGTCAGGATCTTCTTCTCGCCATTCAGCCCGCTGGGCGTCGCGCCGGCGATCAGCGCGGTGTTGCCAACCTCGAAGCTGTGCCCGGAGTTGATCGTCATCGTGGCCACGCTGCTGGCGACCACAATCGAGTCGACGGTCTTCAGCCCATAGCCGTTGATCAGCACCGCGTCGAGCAGTGCGATCAGCGCACCGGCGGTGCCCGACAGGACCGGGTGGCCGCCGCCTCCGGCGTAGCTGCTATACAGTTTAACTGCCATGTCATCCTCTCCTTAGCGCCACGGGCCGAACAGATCGAACAACGTGATGCCGGCGTACTGGACCTGCGCCGGGTTGCCGGTGCGCATCGCCACGAAGGTCTTGCCGGGCAGCGTATCGACGCCGGTCACCGGATCGAGGTGGTTGTAGGCGGTGTTCGACCCGGCCACTGGCATGTGATACATGCCGGGGCACCAGCCGCGCAGCCCCTTGTTCGTGCCGGTCGCCTCCAGGATCACGACCGGCGTTACCATCACCGCACCGTCGGTGGGGTTCGGGAAGGTCGGCAGCGCGCTGGCGGAGTACCCGGAATCGCCGGAGTAGGCCGAGCCCCACCCAAACATCAGGCCGGCCCGGTTGGCGGTCACCGACCCACCCAACTGCGAGTTGAATCGAGCCAGGTAGCCGGAGTTCAGGCCGCCGGCACCGCCGGAACTCATGCAGTTCGTGATCACACCGGAACCATACGAGGTAATGTCGCTGGTCGCCCCACTGATCAGGAAGTGATACTGATCCGTCGACCCCATCGGCAGGATGTCACCGGCGAAATAGATCTGGTTGCCGTTGATCGGGTTGGTCGGGTGCGGCGCCATCCCGATGTAGAAGCAGCGCTCGTCGCCGATGATGAACCACGCGCGCGCGGTGGTATCGAGCGACGCGGACTTGCCCCACCACATGCCCCCACTCTGCTGGGCCGTGGTCGGGATCATGCTGGTGTACGTGTTGATGTCGGTCATCGACTCGACCGCAAACACGCGCGAATGGCGCGCGGTCAATATCCCGGTGTCATCGACCCGCAGGATCATGCCGGTGGCCTGTGGATCGCTGGGCTTGTACGCGGCCAGGTTCGTGCCCGAGAACGGCTTGGTCCAACCCAGCGGCGCGATCTTGGCGGTGATGGTGCCGGTCGCGGTCTGGTCGCTGATGCCGGTCGTGGCGAAGCGGAACACCGTCGCCGACAGTACGGTGATGCGCACGTCGCCGTTGAGTCCGGACGGCGTGGCGCCGGCCACGGTCACCACCTGGTTGCTGCTGAAGCCGTGGCCGGCCGACACCGTGCAGGTGGCGACATTGCTGGCGACGATCAGCGCGTCGAGCGTCTTCTGGCCGTAGCCGTTGACCAGAACGGCATCGAGCAGCGTGATCATCGAGCCGGGGTTGCCATGCAGCACCGGCGCCGAGGCCGACAGGCTGTTGTAGTTCTTAACCGAGGTTGGCGTGCCCATCTTCGTCCTTATGCGTCAATGTCGCCGCGAATCTGCACGCGGAAGCTGTCGGACTGACCCGACGGCACCGACTGCAGCACCGTGCGCGCAAGCCACAGCGGGTAGTTGGCGGCGGCCGTATTGAACCGCAGCACATTACCAGCTGCCCAGCCTCCGCCCCAGCCCAGCGCCGCCAGTGTGAAGAACGGTTGCCCAGTGCTCGGGTTCGTCGGCGAGCAGTCGGAGTTGACGCTGCCCACGGCGATCTGACCGACGCTCTCACCGATCACGCGGAAGTTGATCGTGTCGGTGAACACGATGGCCCATCGCTCCTGGATGCAGCTCTTATCTGTGACCACCAGCGGGTAGGTCGTGAAGTTGTAGGTCGACGCCGGGCTGCCGCCGGACACTGTGTCGGCGAACACACTTGCCCACGTCGTCTGCGTGAACGAAAGAGAGCGACGCGCTTGCAGATCGCCCATGATCAGTGCCGAGCTGACGCGCGACTCGTCCGCCGGGTAGGTGTGCGTCAGTTGTCGCATCAGCGTCAGCTGCCCGGTGATCTGCACGTCGGACAGCAAGCTCATGTCCTCGATCCGGTTCTCAACGTAGATCGTCCCAACCATGCCCGATGTCGATACCGTACCGTTGAACGTCAGCGTGCCGGCGTCCAGGTTGGTCGCGTACATGCTCGGGTTCATCACCACTGGCGGGTTCGACGAGTCGATCACGCGCATCGCTGCGACACGCACCCGTCCGACATCGACCGCGAGGCCCGACGAAGGTGGGACAGCCTGCTTAGCCGTGTGATGGACCACCACCACATCGCCCGAGCGGAAGATCGGGACCCGGCCGTCCTGCGGCAGTCGCACCGGGTCCAGGCCGAGGATCGTCGAATCCAGGGGCAAGTACGTATATGCAACCGCGTTGAACAGAATTTGATCAGCGAAAACCGGCAGCGGCTTGAAAATCTTGCCGTCGGTCTGCACGGCGGCTGCGTTGTACCAGATGGCTGCCTCGTTGCCGGCGGCGGTCACCATGTCGCCGAAGCGGACCTTCACCACGCCCGTGGCGTAGTCGATGCTGCCGAAGCACTTACCCGCCGAGGTGATCGTGCCGTTTGAGTCGGCGGTCACCGAGTACGGCGCACCAGCCAGCGGTGTCACGCGCATCTGCAGCGAGCCCGGCACCACCGGCGCGGCCGGCACGCGGAACACCACGTAGTCGGTCGGCTGACCGTTAATCGTGGTCAGCAGCGACTGCATGGCGATGGCGTTCGACGCGCCGGTGGCCCAACTAGTCAGCGTACAGTCGCCGGTCGCGTAGTTGACCGTGCCAACCTGCGTCGCCGCGCCGGTGGCCTGGTCCAAGTCGGTGAAAAGGTAGCCGGTGCGGTCGAAATAGACCTTTCCACCCCAGGTGAACATCACGCTGCCCGGCACGATGGGTTCGTCGAACTGACGGGTCAGGTCGAACTTCATCTCGCTCCAGGTGTACGTCTGCGTGTTGCTGTCCGGCGTGTCGGACGCGCGGTACTCGACATCGACTACACCGGTCTCGTCGTTCGGGAACAGCGCGGCGGCGTTGTAGTACGAGATCCCGGTCAGCGTGTTGCGGTACACCGGGTCGTTGCGGTCGGGCCAGCCGTTTGCACCCTTCTGGTAGCCGATCAGCGTCGACTGGTAGTTCGGCTGAGGGATGCTGATGGTGCGGTCCGGGTTGAACGACAGCGTGCCGGCGCTGTAGTTGACCGCCGCAGCCGCCACAGTCGCGCCGTTGCCGGTCGTGCTCGACGGCAGTACCAGGTTGCCCGAGCTGTCGTCCTTGGTGTTGACCGTCGGGTCGATCTCGATGTACTGCATCGCGGCCGGTACGCCCGAGATCACCGAGTAGTCGTTGATCAGCACGTTCCAGTTGACGCGCAGCGAGCCGGCGACGATGTTGGTGTCGTCCAGCGCCAAGTTCAGCTTGCCGTTGCCGTCGCGCAGCGGGTGCGTGAAGGTCTTGGTCTTTTTGATCGAGTGCTGGTACGCCAGAGTGAACACCGTGCCCATTGCGGGCACCAGCGTCGGCACGATCTCGATCAGGAACGAGCCGTTCTGCCATCGCACATAGCCGGTGCCGTCGCCGGACAGGATGCCGTTAGCATCCGATGTCGCCGTCGCCGTGCCACCGGCCGTCTTGGGCCAGGTCACCGACACCGACGACAGGATCAACTTCTGCGTGCTGGTGGTGGCGACCTGGAACTGCACGCGCGGAGCCTGCACCGTCGCGGTCACGCGGTTGAAATACTCGGCCGGCGTCGACCAGAAGAACATCACCGAGCTGCCCACGTCCGGCAGCGCGCCCAGCGTCATCACCACGGTGCCCGTGATGTAGTTGACCGTGCCCGAGCCGATGGAGCCATCCGAGCCCCTGATCACGCCCTGGTTGCCGGCGCCGCCGGTGTCGACCAGTTCATACCAGTTGCCCTGCGCCATGTACGCGACCTTCAGCGCTTTGGGCTTCGGCGGCGGGTTCAGCGTGATCGTGTACACGTTGCCCCGGTTGGTCGTGTCCACGTCAATGGACGCCGTCTCCGACACCTTGGTCGGCGCGGCTGCCGGCTTGAAATAGAAGTTCACGGTACCGGTGGTGCCCATCGACGTAGTCAGCGTGAACGTGCCGGTCGCGTAGTCGATGGTGCCGATGGCGACCGCGTTCAGGATCACCTGCCCGGTGCCATCGTCGGACACCGCGGAAACGTTGGGGCGGAAGCTGCCCGGCACCATGCCCGTGCCGAAGTAGATCTTCTGCGGGTACGAGCCGGTCACGTTGGCCACGCGAACCTGCTCGACGCCGGTCGCGCCGCTGGCGATGATCGGCGCCAGGTTGCCGGCGGCGTTCAGGTCGGCCAGTGCGGTCTGCGACTGCGCGCTAGGTACCAGCTGGCTGAAGATCGACGACACCATGACGCGGATGTCACCGATGCTTGCGTCGTCGACCATCTTGGCGATGCCGTAGTAGACCGCAGCGTTCGCCACGCGGGTGTCGCGGCACTTGGCGGTCGCGTTCTGGTCGTCGTAAGGGCTGGCGACCGGCCCGGTGAAATCGTACAGCAGCGGGTTGGCGATGGTACAGGTAACCAGCAGCCCCTGCCACTTGACGCCGTTGCTGGCGGTGAATTCGCGCACCAGCGACTCGACCTTGGTGATCCGAACGTACTGCGAGAATTCGGTCGACAGCCCCTCGTTCTGGATCAGAACCAGCGTCTGCCCGACCTTCGGCAGCGCGTCGGCAGGCTTCTGCAGGATCTGGATCGCGCGCTGACCCTGCAGTTGAGTTTCCAGCAACTGCCCCGGCCACTTCACGCCGCGTGCCAGGTACGACTCGACGCGATTCTTGGCGTCGGTACGCACGTCGGTCCAGCTCTTGGTGCTGAACAGCGTCACCGATACGTTCGGGTCGGCCGGCTCCTGCAGAATGATCGCGTGCGAGCCCAAGTACGTGTCGGTTCCGGTCACGTCGATTGCCGGGTACGCCTTGCGCAGCCCAATGCGACCGTACACGCGGTCCAGTTCTGATACGTCAGGGAAAAGGTTGTTCGAGACGCCGTCGACGACCTCGTTGGCCGTGATGCGACCGCCACCGTTGTCAGTGTCGAGCAGCACCTCTGACTTCATCAGCTTGATGTTGCTGCTGGTAATGGTCATTCGTTAAATCTCCATAAGCCGCAGGGTGGCGAGGTAGTTGTCGGTATCCACAACGTCGTCGTAGTGGACGACAGGGTGTGCCTCGAAGCCGCCCCCGTCGTGGTGTCGCCAGATCACCGTGCGCTCTTGCCCGCGGAGTGTAAGAGTCATTTGCTGTCCGGCGACTGCGGCCCAATTTCGCAGTTGGTCGATCACGTCCCGGTGCATCCATCCGCTGTCGTCATCTGCGGTCTCCAGCGTGATCGGACGCCCGGCGATCCGCTGCGCGGCGCTGATGATCAGCGCTCCGGTGATCGTCCGCTCGGCCGTTTGCTCGACCGGCGACCAGTTGTTTTCGTCCGACCAATACAGGGCGGAAGCCAGGGTCACGGTCGTCGCGCCGACCGCCAGGGTGATGCTCATACGTTTGACCTCCCTTGCAGGGATTCGAGTTGTCGCATCACGCCCGTCAGGTTCGCTGCGTCAGCGTCTGATGCGACATTGACCGGGGTTTTCTTCCCGTTCAGGTTGATGTTGACCGTCTTGGTGCCGGCGGCTCGCGGGGAACCACCGGTGTCCGTCTTCGCCTGCAGCCCTTGGACCGTTTCGAGGATGGACCGCGCCTGCTTGTAGGCCGTATCGACACTTCGCGCGCCCTCAAGCGAAAACTGTGCTCGGTATTGCTCCATCACCTGGCGGTTAAAGTCCGCCGCCTGGAATGCCGCCTGAGCCGTCTTCAAGTCATCCGAGCCGAGCGTTCCGCGTGTCTGCTTGTCCGCCAGGCTCATCAGGGCGTCGTTCTGCGATGCCTGCAACATCCGGCCACCGCCTCCACCGGCACCGCCCCCGGGTTGCCCAACCTGCCGGGTACCCTCTTGCACGGCGTCGTTGCGCATGCGGATGGCGTCGATCTCGTTCTGCAACTGGCGGATCTGCTGCTCGCCGGCTTGCGCCTCGCGCAACTTGGCCTGCGCATTCCGGATGCGCAGCTCGATCTCCTGCTGCTTGGCCGGATTCAGTCGGCCGCTGGCGTCCAGGGCGGCGCGATCTGCCTCGGCCGCAGCGATGGTCTGCCGCGTCTCAGCCTCGACGGCGGCGATGTGGTCGCGCACCATCTGGATCTGCACCTGCTTCTGCCGGATCTGGTACCCCTGCGCCTCGGCTGTGCGCCCGTACATCTGCGCCTCTTGCTCCTGAGTCTTCAGGTACGCGAGGCTGGCCCGGCTGGCGATGTCCGTCTCGGATGCGTTCTGGCGCAGCACAGCGATCTTGCGCTCGGCAGCCGCGGCGGTGTCGGACAGCGCGTCGCGGTACAGCCCTTCGGCGTAAGCAGCATCCTGCGCAGCCCTAGCGACGTTGGCGTGCGACTCGGCGTTGTCGACCTCCTGCGACCGCATGCGGGCGAGTTCGGCGGCAGCGGACTCCGCAGCTACCTTCAGTTCCGCCAGGCGCGCGGCGTTGTCCTTGTACGTTTCAGCAGCGGCGTGGCGTGCGACCGTCTCGACCTGCGCCTGATCGGCGGCGACCTTGGATCGTTCAGCCTCGGCCGTTTTCTTTTCGATCAGGTCGTTCAGCGTCTTGATCTGCTCCCGCTGATCGTCGCGCAACTTCTCCGACCCGCCGGCTGCGAGGATCAGGGACTCGGCTTGCGCCTTCAGGTAGATCACCTCCTGCTGACGTGCGGCAGCGAGCGTGCGCAGCGACTGCTCGTCACCCTGCGCGGCGCGCACAGCAGCCTGACGCATCTCGATCTCATTGCCGCCGATCTGCGCCAGTTGGACGGACGCCTCGCCTTCGTGCTTCTTCGCCTGCGCCAGCTTCTCCGCGATCAGCGTGTTCTGCTCTGCAGTCTTGTTCACGTCGATGTACGCAGCCTGGATCGCATACCAGCCTTGCGCAGCACCGGCAGCCTGCGTACCGGCGGCAGTGGCTGCGGAACCGGCGCCCTGTTGAGCCTGCGCATTGCCCGTAGCAGCCGCGGCAGCAGCCCCGAGAGCCTGCGCGTTAGCGTTGACCCCGCCGGCGGCAGCCTGCGCCTGAGAGCCTGCCTGCTGAGCCGCCACGCCGACGCTGCGTTGCGCCGCAGCCGCTTGTTCGCCGCCACCCGCCATCTCTCCGATTGCGCGACCGAGTTTGGCCTGCCGATCGATCATCTGGTCGAACAGAACGCCCGCCTCGTTCACTGCCCCTTTCAGGTCACCGTGTACGACGCCGGCCGTCAGCGTAGCGAGCTGCTTGATGCTCGTGAAAACGATGTCGAGCGTAGTCGAAACACCCATCGCCACTGAGCCGGCCACAACACCGGCGGCTCGCAGGGCAGTGGTGAGCGCCGTCAGCGCCCCGGTATCGCCGATGGTCGTCGACGCCAGTGTCATCAGGTTCTTAGCACGAGCCCACGCGGCCCCGAAGCCGTCGACTTGCTCGGTGCCCTTAGCGAGGGTCTTCGTGAGCTGATCAGCGAGAGCCGGCAGCATGTCGGCGGCCATGATCTGGCCCGCCTCGGTCATCTTGGTAAGCTGCTTGACCGATAGGCCCATGCCGTCGGCAACCACCTTCAGCGCACCAGGCAAACTGTCACCGAGTTGCTGCCGCAGTTCTTCCATCGACACGGTGCCCTTGCCCGCCATCTGCGAGAGGGCTTCCAGTGCCAGGGAGGCGCGCTCGCTCCCCTGTCCCATCAGGCCCGTTGCACGGGTGACCGCTGCGAACACCGACTCGGTGGTCTGCGCCGAGATGCCGGCCTGCTGCATTGAGACAGCGAACCGCTTGTAGGACTCGCTGATCTCGCCCACGGCAATGCCGGAACGGTTGGCAGTATCACGCAGGAACTCGATCTGTCGGGCGGCCTCCAGCGTACTGCCCGTGGTGATGGAGAGCGAGCGACGCAGCGATTCGAGCTGGATGTTCGCGTCTAGAAATTTCTTGGCGAGTTCGAGGCCGCCGTAGGCTGCCGTCAGTTGCGCGAAGCCGCTCGACACGAGGCGGCTTGCCCCTGAGGTCTTCGTAGCGGCCTCGGCCGTGCCGTTCAGCGATTCCTCCAGATCTTGGATGCGCTTTTTCCCCGACGCGAATGCCCGGTCGAATTCCGCACCCGTGATCGAGGTGTCGTTCGCCAGGGTGATCAGCGCGCTGTCGATCCGGCGGATTTCCGCCTGCAGAGCCTGTGCCGACTTCACGCCGGTTACGGCGAATGCTTCCTCCACCTGCCTGCGCGCTTGTGCCGCACTCTTTTGGAACGACGCGTACGCCTGCTCGGCGGCGATCTTTTGATCGGCTGCTTCCTTAGCGAGCCGTGCCGATTCTGCATATTGCTGGCGCTCCGCCTCCAGTTGCTCGCGCGCCGCGGCGCCTAGCCGGTACCTCGCATTGATCTGCAGGCTGGTGAGGCGATCTTCTTCGGCCAGGGCGGCTTTCTTGCGCTCGGCAGCGGCTGCTTCCTTGGCCCGCAGCGCGACCACGGCAGCCTGCTGCTGCTCGATCGAAGCGACCGTCTCAGCGAACGCGCGCCCGAGCGTGCCCTGCGCCTGCGTCATGTCCTCCGTAGCAACGCCAGCGGACTGCAGCGCCTCACGCGACTCGTTCAGCGCGGCGGTGCGGCGGGCGAGTTCTTTCGTGGCGGCAGAGGCCTCGGCGTTGGCGAGTTTCGACTGCGCGGCCAGCTGCTTCTCACCTTCGCCGGCATCACGGGCCGCCTGCTGCGCTGCCTGCATCGCCGCGCGCTTCTCGTTCAGCGAGGCGCGAGCATCGAGCACGGCCAGTTGCGCGTCCTTCACCGCCTGTTTGTACTCGGCCTCGGTCTTGGCGGCGTCATCGGTTGTCACCTTGAGCCGGGCCAGTGCGTCACGCTTAGCGGCGAGATCCTGCTGCGCCACGCGGACCTCCGCCGTCGCCTGCTGCTCGGATTCCTTGAACTTCGCTGTGGTAGCGGAGAGGTCTGTCAGCTCCTTGCCGAGCGCGCCCGCGGCGTCCTTCGCCTTCTGCTGGTCCGTTGTCAGGGCGTCGACTGCACCCTTCAGTTCGATAAACGTGTCGATCGCGTCCCGCTGGCCAGCGAGTTTGTCGATCTCGTCAGCGAGCCGCTGGAATTCAGGCGCGGCATCTCCGCCCTGCTTTGCCAGGTCGTGAACGTCGTTTGCCAGCTTACGGATTGCTTCGCCACCGACCGTTGTGGCAGTAACCTGGAGGGAAACGTCGCGGTTATTATCTGCCATGGTGGCCCTGCGCGAGATGTGGAGTGGTGGCAGGGGAGCGTCAGCGCCCTCCCCCGGCACCCGGGACGAATGCCCCGGGCGTGCGCATCGCCGCTTAGGCGGCGCTGTCGAGCAGCTTGACGGTGTACGGCTCTTGCTTGCCAACCGGAGTCTTCAGACGGCCCGGCAGGCTGACTTTTGCGAAGTCGCTCTGCAGGAAGTCGAAGGCCGAGTTGGCAGCGATCACAGCTTCGTACACGTCAACGATGCACGGCAGGTTGTCGGCAAAGTTGATGCCGTCGAACCGCAAGCGAGCGCGGATCTGTGCGTTGGTCGAACCGCGGATCAGCGTGCCGGTCATGGCATTGGTATTGCCGGTAACCTTCAGAGCTTGGTTATCGGTGATGGCGCCGCCGACCTTGGTGCGAATCCAACCCATGCGCCAGTTCACTTCGTAGTCGGTGTCGAGCACGTAGGTGGTCGAGCCGGCCGTGTTCTTCACCAGGAAGCCGGTCTTCTGGAAGTTCTGCTTCGACAATTCCACCCAGGCACCGAGTTTCGCGGTGATAGCCTCGTCCGCGATGCTATCGGCGGCGACGTTGATGTCGCTGTCGGTGCCGAGAAGTGCGGTCGACAGACCCTCTCGGTTCACTTCCGCCAGATCCAGGGTGAATTCCGTCGGCTTCGGCAGCGTCACGGATTCGAGGATCTGGCCGTAGGTGTTGCGACCGCGGGACGTGTTGTCCTTGATTTCTACCCCCGGTTTGATTTCAAACTTATTCGCCTCGTAGGGACCCTTGAAAGCGTCGAACTGGGAGGTGGTGGGGTTGTAGCGGGCGATGTAGAGGTCGCCAGCACCGATAAATCCGCGAGCAGCGGTCATGGGATTTCTCCAAAGTTAAGCCAGCACTGGCACATCAGCACTATGTCGATCCGCAGCGTGCCGTGCCTGCGGATGAATTTCGTCAAGGGTTCGTCAGATCCTCGACGTAGAGCACGTCGATGTGGATGCCTGCGAACACGGTGGGTGCCCCATCCTCGCGGGCACCGATCACGCGGCCCTTGTAAGTCATGCCCTTTGCCTTGCCATTCAGGCGCATCCCTAGCTTCGGCTCGCCGGCGAAAATGGCACGCTTCAGGTCCGCAATGACCAGGTGCGCAGCGTCATTCGGGTGATCCGGGTCGCATTCGGTATGCGCCTCGAACACGTACCGCTGGCTGACCACCATCGCGGTCAGTGCGTCGTCCTGCGGCGTGTCGTTGCCTTCAACCAGCACCAGGCACGGCAGGTCGTCCTCGCTAAACGCGCGCTTGCCGCGGAAGACCCGCAGCCCGATGTCGGTGTTGAAGCCGTTCGCCTTCGTGATCCGGGCGATGCGGTTGCTCAGTTCGACCGCGATGTCGCTTGCCTTACTCATTTCCAAGAGCCTTTTTCAGTTCGTCTGCCGTGAGCGTGACTACCGTCTTTCCGAGGCGGTCCGCAACGTCGTTCAGGAACGTCTCGTCCAGTGCCGCGCGGAACAATTGATAGACGGACGGGCCGTACAGCGCCTTCAGGTCGCCCCGCTTCTTCCCGGTCGTGCCCGGCTTGCGCGTCATCACGAGCAGGTTGCCGCTGCGCCCCCGGACGAAGAACGGCTGCACGCTGGTGATTGACTTGCGCCCGCCGCGCGTGACCTCGACGGAGATCCCGTCCTGCTTCATGCCGACCGGAATGCCGAGCGCCTGGTTGCCCACGCGGAGCTTCCACGGCAGCAGCGAACCAGCTTTGCGGGGGTTGCGCCCCAACTTCCCGGGGCTGATTGAGTCGTTCGAGAACTTGACGGGCCGCGTCGACTGCTGCGCACCGTACTGCGTCAGCGTCGTCAGGCGCCCGCGCGCGAGGATCCGCGCCCTCGGCTTCGCCGGGTCAGTGGCCAGCTCGATCGCCATGCGTTCATCGAGATAACTATCCGGCAGGTTGATGCCGGCGTTCATCTTCGCTTTGGCGTCGGCGAACGCCTTCTGCGCGACAATATTCACCGCCGTGACAGCAGAGCGGCCGAGCGCGGCATCGTCCAGATGGGACAGCGAATTGCCTATCTCTTCTAACCTGACGGTATCTACCGTGACGGAGAAGGCGGATGAGCGGCCAGCCATCACGCCCTCCTCAGCACGTATCGAGCGGTGTAGCCGTTGTCCTCGAACGCAGGGGAGTCGATGAAGTAGGACTGGCCTGGGATGGGCACCCCGTCGGAGTCGACAAGGGCCAGCGATTCGTTGCGTTGAGGGCGCAGGGACCGCTGGCAGGTCACCACCGCACGGGCGAACGACATCTGCCCGTCCGTACCGACCACCTCAACGTTGAACTCAATGTTGACGCGGCACGGATCGGTACCACGCAACACCGCATCCTCACCCAGTCGAGCGAGGATGCGGTCAGAGAGGCGTTGAAACGCGCTCAGTGCCACGTTACGAGATCGACAGCTCGACGATCGCGTCCGGGCGGGTGCAGAGGTGGATGGGGTTGCTTTGCGCTTCCACTTCCACGCCCTTGTTGAAGTCCAGCGTTTCCTGCTTGGCGTAGTACGGCAGGCCCATCGTGTTGACCGTCTCCATGTAGTCGGCCGGCACGAAGGTCGTGCTGAACAGATCGGGCACGCCCTCCGGCACCATGTACGCCTTGCCGCTCGGGATGAAGTCGGTGCCGCCGACATTGCCGCGGTATTCTTCCCAGATCACGTTGTTCCAGCGGAAGCCGTCGCGCAGGTCTGCCTGCAGTTGCTGACGGTCCTGGAAGTTGTCGTAGGCACGCTGCACGGCCGGGTGGTCGACGAATGCGTCGAAGAAGTCAGCAGCGCACAGCACGCGGATGCCGCTGTACTCCAGGCCGCCGAGCTTCTGTTCCATCAGGCGCTTGCCACCGACCACCTTGGAGCGCATCTTCGTCGCATCGACGTTCAGCGCCATCGCAAGGGTCGTCTTGGCGAGGCCGAAGGTTTGGAACAGGTCGAGCAGCACCGAACCGTCCGAGTCGAGCACCTGGCCCTTGATGGCGCCCATGCGCTGATACTCGATGGTCGTGTCGATGTTGCGGCGCAGCTTCGTCAGGCGCTTGTTGACGATGTTCGTCACCAGCTCCTCGTCCGTCTCGGAACCGAACGCGCGAACGTTCTGGACCTCATCGGCGTTGATGGTGGCGCGCTGCGGCAGGTGGATCGACGGCACCGATACCAGCTTGCGCTTGTCCGCGCCGACCGGCTTGGCGGGTGCGCCGCGGGCGCCGGCTGCGACAAGGCTGATGGTCGTGCCCTGACGCTCGATCATCATGGAGGTGGTGCTGACACCTTCCTCCGCGAACCACCCCAGTTGCTGGATACGCTTCGGTTGGTATGGAACGTCGTTGATCGCCTTCGTCAGCGACACGACTTTGAAAGCGTCGTTGTTGAAAATATCGAGTGCCGGCATTTGCGGATCTCCTTTGAGGTAGTGGGAATCCGCTTAGTCGCGGACGACGATGCCGGCCGCAGCCAGGTCGGCGCGGGCTGCGGAATCCAGACCGACCAGCGCGCCCGAATAGACCTCGGCGGCACGGGAGATCACGGCGACCTTCTGGTCGACTGCCAGGTCGGGGGCGCCAGCGTACAGAATCGCCGCGGCGACTTCCGAGCCATCGCTGGCGCCGTTCGCGTAGGCGACATACTTGCCCGTGGCGGTCACCTTGCCGAGCAGGGTGCCTGAGGAAAGTGCGGCAGCACCGGCGGCCAGGGTGACCTGTTCGCGGCTGTACGAACCCTTGGCTTCCGAGAGCAGGAACTCCGCCGTGTGCAGACCTTCGGTGAAGGAAGTCGGCATTTCTTAAACTCCTTGATTGGCTTTTTGGCGCGCAGCCCAAATGCTGGTGGACGAAACCGCCTCGGGCTGCGCAACATTGGCGGTCGAACCTTTAACCGGTGGGGCGGTGTTGATCGGCTTGTTCTCGGACTTCGCGGCCAGGCTGGCGCACAGCGTCTCGCGCACCTTCTCGATCGAGGTATTTGCCTTGATGAACGCCGCGGCGTCATCAGGGCACTTGGCGAGGACGCACAGCGCGCGGATCTCGCCGGCAGCAGCAATGAGCGGCGTCACAGCCTCGATCGAAGCGACCGTCAGTGCCCAGTGCGCGGCGAAGTCAGCCAGGCCAGCCTCAGTCGCCAGAGCGAGGACCTGATCGGCCAGTGCGACGGGCGGTGTCGGTGCAGGCGCCGGGGTCGGCGAAGGCGCAGGAGCGGGGGTCGGTGCAGGGGTCGGGCTGGTGTTGGCTGCCGGCTTGAACAGCGCCTGAACGTTCTGCGGCATACGGTCGAAGTCGAACGATGCGGCGACCTTCAGGGCCGGTTGCGTTTCGTCGGCGAAGCCTTGCGCGACGGCATCGGCAGCGCTCAGCCACGTCTCCGCGTCGAGCAGCGCCTTGACTTCGTCTTCGGTGCGACCGGTGCGGGCAACGTAGGTGCCGACGAGCGAAGCACCGATCTTGTCGAGCACGTCGGCCATATCACGATGGTCCGCGGCGTTGCCGAACGCCCCAGCCAGCGGGTTATGGACCATCATGAAGGCGTTCTCCGGCATGATGATCTTGTCACCAGCCATCGCCAACAGGCTTGCGGCGCTCGCGGCCACGCCGAGCACCTTCACGGTGATCTCTGCGCCGGTTGCGCGAAGGGCGTTGTACATCGCCAGGGCGTCGAATACCGAGCCGCCGGGCGAGTTGATGTCCATGTCAATCTTCTTGACCGTACCGAGCGCCTTCAGCTCGTCGATGAACATCTTGGCGGTGACACCCCATGCGCCGATCTCGTCGAACACCGAGATTTGCGCGGGCTGGTCAGCAGCCTTTGCAATGATCTTGTACCAGTCTTTCATGGCGGTCCTTTTTGATGATGCGAATTGTCTTCGTCAGCGAGCGTCTTCGCCTGCGGACAGATTTCGGGTCAGGCTTCAGTTTCGTCCGTCGCCTTCACCTTGCGGCGCAGCTTGTCCCGCACGAAGACGTAGAACTGGAGTGCGGTGTAGATGAACGTGAGCCACAGCAGTGCCGTCGGAAGCGACTCCGTAATCCACTGCAGTACGCCGACGACGGCGGCCGGTGCGGCTTTACCCAATTCGGTGATCAGCTCGTTCAGGGTCATTTCGTGGGCTTATTGGAGTCGTTGTTCGGACCTGCGGAAGTGCCATCTGCGGGGCCAGCGGCACCAGGTTTGGGAGCGGTCGGGAGGCCAAGTTCTTCAGCCCGCTTCATGTCGGCCTGACGCTCTGCGTCGACCTGCTCGGGATCGTCACCGCGCTCTGCGATCACGCTTGAACGAGAGCGGAAGCCAGCATTGACCTCCAGCTGCTTGCCCTGGACGTCCTGTACGGGGTGGATGTATTGCCAGCCGTGCGGCGCCCATTCGACCGCCTTCGCGTCATCGGCGATCGACCTGGGCAGCGCGCCGACGAGCACAGCTTGGTCAACCCAGGCCTCGCGTACGCGCTGGCAGAACATCGGAATGATTACGTGCCACTGGCGTTGCTCGACGTGGCGCCGGAACTCTTGGATGATGACTCGCAGCGTGCGGTCGCTGACGTTGATGATGTCGCCGGACAGCAGCTCATACGGCAGGTTTTGCCCCGCGGCGTTCGCCAGGTGTTGCGTGCGCATGTACTCCGCGTAGGTCGCGCTGGCCCCTGGCGGATTCGAGAACGTGACCTTCTCGCCCGGCAGAAGCTCTTGCGACATTCCGGGCTGCAAGGCGGCCACAGGTGTGCCGTCGGTTTCGTAATTGATCGCCGTCCCGGTCATCGGGTCGATGCCGTCAGGGCTCGTCGGATACTGCTTCTCGATGAACGCCGTGAACAGGTTGGCGAGCTTTTGCCGCTCCAGCACCGCATCGTCGAAGTCGGCGACGTTGCGCAAGCGGGCCAGCACAGAGGCAAATTCCGACACTCCACGGAGCTGACCTGGGCGCTTCGGCTCGAAGATGTGCAGAATCTCGTCCGCCGGGACGCGGATCAACTGCGACTTGTCGATGTTGCCCGCCATAAAATCCGTCGGGTGCGCCTTGTAGATCCAGTAGGCGACGCGGGCGCCGAGCCTGTCGAGCTCGATACCCTGGCGGATCTTGTTGCCAACCGGCAGGCTCGGCCACGTCTCGGTGTCGAGTTGCGGCACGAAGTCCGCCTCGATGAGTTGCACCTGGATCGGCACCTCCATCGAGCCCTTGCGGCGCCAGCGCAGGCGCGCGAACACCTCGCCGGACTCCAGCCAGGCGCGGGTAGCCATCGCCTCCTGTGCATAAAAGTTCAGCACACAGTCGGCATCTGACTGCTTCGTCCAGCGATCCCACAGATCCGCAGCAAGTTGCTTCTGTGCCTTATTCGTGATGCGCTTGGCGCGCGGCACAATACCGGTACCGATAAGGTTGGTGACCCAGCGCTGACCGCCAGCAGAAGCTGTCCAGTCATTCCGAGCAGCGTCGCGCGCACGGTCACGGACCTTCGGCGCCTGCGAGGTGGCTCTGTTCGGGCCTGACGATGGCGGACGCCAGCCACGCATGCGGCGACCCGTGCCGCCAGCATCGTATTGAGCGACGATCGAAGTGACGGCGCTGGAGATGGCGCGGGTAACAGTGCTGCGGATGCGGTCGAACATCAATGGTACCCCCGGCCACCGTAGTACAGCTGCGTGCGCCGGCGCGGCGCGGTGTTGGACTGCTCGGTCAGTTGCCGGCGCATGTCATCACGCGCCTGGATCAGTTCGGCGATCGAGGCGTACGTGATGCTCTGGCTGCCGAGCGTTACCCGGCGCTCGCCCGAAGCGATCGCCGTGTTCAGCGCGTCAATGTCGGATTGAGTGACCGGCATGGGGTGACCTTGGATGGATGCACGCTGATTTTCAGCGGCACACCATCCATGCGCCTGCGGTCGGATTTCGTATCACCCCATGTACGGTGAGCGCGAGACGCGGCGGCGTCGAGGCTGCTGCGCCGGAACTGGAGTTGGGACTGGCGCGATAAGCGTGTTTTCCTGCATCTCCCGCCGGTCTTCCCGGGTGATCAGGTCGCTGTTTTCGGCCAATGGCCGTGCCCACGGTGGCGCTTTGTCCCAATCCTTTAGTTTGTCGAGCGACAGACGAAGGCAACCGGCGCGAATGTAGGCAGCCAAGTCGAACGCCTCATTACGCTTGCGTATCTGCTTCCAGACCCCATTCGGCTGGCGGACTTCCGACCGGAACATCTCATCGAAGAAGGCCGGCGAAAGCCAGCTCGGCAAGTGGATGTACCCCGGGCCGGGCTTCTGCCGCTTCAAACTAGTGGAAACTGCGTCCTTCAGCAGGTTCGGGTTCAGCATATATAAGGGGATGTCGCCCTCTTTCCCCTTCTTCCCGCCAACCAGCGTCTCACGGATGATTGGCGCGGTCTTGGTGGACGCGCCCTTGATTAGCATGACGCGCGAAGCGTAGCCCTGAATTCGGATTCGGCGATACCAATCGTAGGCCTTGTCTGTAACGCCGTCCTCGCCGCCAGTGTCAACGATGGCGAGCTTGACCTGGAGTTCCTTGCCTTCCATGCTCGTGCGGTAAGTCGCCCGCACGACCTTCTCGGTGAGAAGGTCCCAGTCTTCCGCATAGGACGCGGGGTCGATCGGCGCAAAGTCCTCACCCATGCCCTGACGTTTTGATTTTGTGATCGAGTAGCGGTCAATCACCCACTGCTCCAAGTGGGGTCCGATGGCATGCGCCTGCACCACGAATCGAGCATTTGCGCCGCCCTGCACGTCGACCGAGACCTTCACGCAGCGTGCCTCGTCGGGGACGACATACTGTTGCAGGTCATCTTCCTTTCGATTGGACGGATCAACGTTGTTACGCGCAGCGTCAGCCAGGTGCCGCGACATATAAGGCATGCTCTGGTCGACGTTTGTGGTTGTTTTCAGCAGCTCCTCATCGCCGCTAAGTTCGTACTGCCGCAACGCCGTGAAATAGCGCACCAGCAGGGACTTCCAGCTCTGAAACGCCGCTGCCACGCCACCCAGCCAATAGCCGGCAGAGGTAGATACGGTGGCCTCGCCAATCTTTTCGTTGTCGACGGTGAGGCTCTGTCCTTCGGCCAGCCAATCGCCACCGCGGTTTAGCATCGGCTTCCACTTCGGTTCGATCATGGAGCCGCAGTGCGGGCAGAGGACACGGTTGTAGTGAGCTGCGAGGGAATCGATGCTACCCTCGCGCACCATTTGGCCGAGCTGGTCGAGCGGCGGTAGGTGGAATAGCCCCATGCCGGGCTCGGCCTCGAGCCAATGCCGGCAGTCTGGGCACTTCCAGTACCACCGGCGGCGGTCGGATGCGTTGTACAGCCCGAGGATGCCGTTCGTCGGAGGCGCTTCGTGCGGGGTAACCGGAACCCAGTTCGGGTCGGTGAGATCCCGGCCCGGCGACGACTCGGCCAGGGCCATGCCGCGGCTCATGAATGTCGTCGTGCGCTTCAGGCCTAGCGGGAACGGCGGCCCTTCGCCGCCGATGTCGTCCGGCATCCGATCCAGATCGGTGAACGCAACGTAGCGGTAAGTCGAGCCGGACAGATTCGGTGTGGTCGGCCAGGCGATGCGCAACCACATGCCGTGCTTGAACTGCTTGTCGTGTACGGTGTCGTCCGAAGCCGCGGTGGACTTCATCGCCTTCAGGTTCGGGCTGTTGAGCAGCGCGCGGTCGATCTCCGTTTTGGAGAATTCCCTCGCCTTGTCCTGCGTCATCTGCACCATCAGCATGTCGCCCGGATCGTTGACCACGGCGTGCGCCATCCAGCCATGCAGCAGAGAGACCGTCTTGCCGGTGCGCGCCGGCCCGACGAAGACCACCGACTCATGTCTCCGGCTGGCGAGCATGTTCGTCGGCTCGACCATGTATGGCGTCTCGTCCGGTGACCATGGAGTAGCTGGGCCGCCGGTCTGCTTGATGATGAGGTTCTCGGCGGCGCCTTGGCTGACAGACACGCGTTTCGGGGGGCGAAACGCACTGTATCCGCTCAGAACATCGGCTAGCGCAAGATCATAGTGCGCGGATTCGTCAAGCATTTTCGCCCCTCATCTTTTCAAGGACACCGGCCAGTTCGCCAAGGGCCTCATCGATCTGCCTACCAATCTCTTCAGCCACTTCAGGCGCAAGCGCTAGACGACGCTCGAGGTGATCAGGCAATGAACGTAGCGTCTGAGCAATAGCGGCGTACGCCGTCGCTGTAGCCTGGACCACCGCCACGCGAGCGACGTACTCACCGCTCTTTATCTTGAACTCCAGCTCGTTCAGATCCGCCTTTGCCGATTCATTCCGTGCGCGGGCTTCCTCGAAATCTACGGTTGCCTCGGGCTTTACAAAGTCTTTAGGCTTCCGGCCTGCGCCAGCGCGGGCGCCCCCGTGGCCATTACCCTTCGTGGCGCGGGGCTGAGTCGTCTCGCTCATTGCCGTCAACCCCCTGCGCCTGCGCCGCCAGCCGGTGACGTGCCCGGATCCGGCCCGGTCAGCCAGGCATGCAGCTCCGCCGCGCGCACAAAAATAAGGCCGCGTTCGCCCAGCCTTACAAGATTGACGGGAATGTCCCCTCGCTTGATTGACGCCTCCAGCAGGTCGACGGAAATGCCGACCACGGCGGCGGCAGCGGCGAGCCGGTAGAGCCCAGGCGGCGCGGACGGCGCAACTTGATTAATTTCCATGCCCGCATGGTGCGATTTTCAGCGTTGGAGCGTCCTGCGGCTGGATTTCGGAGGCTGGCGAGGGCGTTTCGGGGCTGGCGCGTCCGCTTCACGGCTGGCCCATGGAAATACCTACCGGAATCAAGTTTGAAAACCCGAAAAACTCCCGCAGGCCGGGGCTCTTTGACCCCGCACGTAGCTTGACCCCGTCGGGGCCCCCCGCTAGCCTCGCGGCCGCGGCGGCTGGTTCCGACTTGCACGGCGCGAGCCCTAGCACCGTGAGAGATGGGCTGGTGGCCGGCCCCCACCTGCCCAGCATAAGGGCTGCCCGGGCTGGTGCCTTGGCAGGTGGTGCACCTGGTGTCAAGAGGGGACGAGGCATTGACTCACCTCCCCATCTATTTAGATATAGAGGCGCGGCCTGCTGAGCAAAGGCAGCGATGGCGACAGCCGGAGAGCCGCCCAGCAAGCGCTCGCCGACTTGCGGAGTGGGGATAATGGTCTCAGAGCGACCCATCTGAAACATCCAAGCGCTTCGAGCGGAGCGGCTGGCTTCGGCCCGAACGCGGCCATCGCGGGCTAGAATCACAGCCACATCAACAATGGTTTGGGGGTCGAAAATGAGCGAAGGTCTGCGGCGCATCGCACAAGTCATAACAGTCTTGGGTTGGCTATGGCTGGCAATGTTCGTCGTATTGGCATGCATCACTGGCTACGGACGCGAGCGTGACCTCACGCGTGACGAACAGATTGCGCTTTACGAGCGCCAGACTCAGTCAAAGTTGGTCGATGTCGTCGCTTCCCAACGCGCCGCCGCACCGAAAGCGCCACGTCCTAATACTCTGGACGAATGGCTTGGCTCCCCTGCATTGCCCAACGCTGACACCGTCCTTGCTGCCCACTTTAAGAACGCCACTCCGACCACGCGGGAAACCGATTGGGTCTCGACATTTGCCTCTGTCGTTGTCGGCCTGGTCGGGTTCGGTATCGCCTTCGCGCTGACATGGATCGTCAACGGGTTCGCCGTCGACAAGAAGCGCTAGCCAAACTCAGAGGCAAATACCCACACGAAACCTAAGAACCCGAGCAGCAACTCTTCCAAGAAATCGCCCTGGAAGACGTGGGGCATTGGTGTGATCGCTTTCGTGCTGGCGTTTGTAGCGGTCAAGAGCGCTCGACAGCAGTGGGCGGAAAACGAAGGGCTAACGCAAGGCGCTGCAAAAGCAGACCAAGCCACACCCAAGCTGCTAATACATACCCTGACAAGCCGCTGGGGGAAGCAATGCAGCAATCTGCTGTCGAAAAGAGCGAGGTTATTGTCACAAGCAACAGACGACGCAAAAAAGCTGATGTAGCTGCAGGCCAATTTCTCGGCTTCTACCTAATCAATTTGCAAACGCGACCCGACTACTGTAAATCCCAGGGGGTCGACATTACACCGTTCGTCGAAGCGTTCAAGCGACGTCACGCGGACCATGTATGCGAAGAGTCGCATCATCAATGCCCGCGGCCCCTATTCGGCCGACAAGCTGGAAGAAGTGATGTACGCCCAGTTGAAGCCCAGCATGGAGCGAACCATTGGCGATACTACTACCGACGCGGCTACAAGAAACGGCATGAGCGTCGCTGAAGCTTGCCAAGAACTTGTGGCCTCGGCCGAGGAAGCCGCTCAGGAGTTGGATCTCTCCCGCGTGAATCCAGGGCTCTACGAAGCCCTTACTCACGCACAGTGAAGCACTACCGGCCGGTCACAGCCCGAGGAAGTTATCGTTACCGCCCCTTTGCTGCCATTCAAAAAGCAAAAAGGCGGCCTTCACAGGATAAAATTAACGACCAGCATATGCCAGCCGAAAAATTTCCTATTAAACAATAATACCAGGAATGGGGGAAATAATTGTGTCTGGCGTCATATCTGCACCTTCGACATCTACCCTCACATCTTGCGGATTGTTAATCAAGAGGTGCGGCTGAGCCAATGGCTGCAACGCCTCAATAACATCAACAACATCAAATTCCCGTCGAATAACAAGCTCGTTTGCCACTTGGCGTTGAAACGGAGAGGGAAGGAAAACCTCCCTTGGCATGTTGGCGTCAGCGTCCAAGAATTGCTTCACTATGCCCCAGGAAATATAAAAAGCTTCCATAAATGAGGCATCGTAGGGGACCGGGCAAACAACGAGATTTTTTGCCTGATCGAATCTGATATTATCATGCCTTCCTTGCATGGACGGTACTATGCCAAGCCTCAATCCTGGCGCCCCTTCCAGCGCCGCGGGATTTATTTTTACCGTCGTCCCAACCCATCTATCCGAATCTCGACACCCAACAAACAAATCAGCTTTCCATAACCCTTTGATTGTGCTGGGAAGCATCTCTCGAAAAGTGGATGAGCGAAATGCGCGTGCAATATCAGACAGGTATTGCTTAAGCTTTGGTGGTTGCGCCTGTGCGCCGGTAAGAATTCTGGATTCGTCGGTTAGGACTCCAGTTGCCGTATCAATTAACTGAAGAGATCCGTTTTTTTCCGCAGCAAAAAGAATTGAATCGATCTCGGCGCCGGGAACTCTACAATATCTGGTGAGCGCATCATAGATGCGCTCTGTAATATTTGGATGCCGCCGTCGGAGTGCATCATGAACGGCATATTCAAAGCAAATGCCAACATCCCCATCGCCCTCGCGCCTTAGGCGAGGAAGCATTTTCAATTTCACATTCTTGTAGCCACCAACTTCCGCAACTACATCTTGTTTAAGTGAGTATAACAACCCAGATAATATTGGACGAACTATCGCGATGTGGGCAGAATAAATATCCGCGACGGGACTTTGCTGGGCTTCTTGCAGTATTGTTACAGCAGCGTTGGTCATTATTGATTTTTCTCTTGGCTACTTAATTTAAATTCAAATCAGCGCACCGCAGCTCTACATGTTAAACATGTGAAGCGCTCCGGCATTCGACCAGGAGACATAAGAAAACCGCGCGGCACGGGCGCTTCCGACATTTTCGTTAGAGGCTGGAAGAGCAATGTTACATGTTACATATAGGGGAAGTGTGCGTAAAGGGCTGCTTCTGACCGAACGAGGCCCCCAGCCTATACCCTCCCCGCAAATCGGCGATGACCTTATGAAAGGGGGAGAGCCAGTTGCATAGGGTGGTTAGCGGGGTCGAGGCGCTGGGCTTGAGTCCTTTGCCGCTGCCTGCGTGCACGGGCTCGCAGGATCAAAGGTATTAGCCCCTTTCTCTCGACGTGAGCGCGCAGTTGCTGCACCCTGCGCTCGGTGATACCGAACTCGGCAGCAATCTCCCGCGTGCCGGCGCCGCGTGCCAAGCGCTCAGCGATCTGGCGGTCTCGCCGGTCCATCGCTTCCAGATGTCCGCAGGGAATCCACAGCGTCTCGCTACCATAGGCGGCAACCAGGCGCCGAAAGGCGGCATGCCCGATCAGCCGGGCGACCGGGTGACTCTTGTCCGCCGTGGCGGGGATATACAGGTTGGCCCCACCGAACCAGGCCACCAGCAGCGAGGTGGCCGTGTAGCCGATCTCGGCGCTCACATCCTCCAGCACTCCATTTGCCTTGGTTCGATCCATCATGTCCCCGTCAGTCAAAGACAACCCCGTAGGTGGAGGCAGCGTGCGCCTCGACCTGCCTTATGTACTCAGCCATGGCGCCGACGGTGATCTCACCGCGGGCGACCGATGGCTCAACCAGCACTATTCGGCCGTCCTGCAGGCGAAGCTCCTTCGGCGGCAGGAACATCTCCTTCATGGCCTTGTGCCACGTCGCCTTGGTGAAGCGGCAACCAGCGACCACCACCTGCTCGGCGATCGGCTCGATCACCGCCTTCCAATAGAACTTGACCTGCTCTTCGGTGCGGTCTGCGCCGTCGTTCACCAGGATCACGCGCAGCGGCCGGCCGTCGCTGGCCATGGTCGGGGCAGCGGCCTTGACCATGGCCACCACCTCCTGCCAGTCGGAACGGCCCCGCAGGGTGAACTCCCGGTAGACCTCTGCCATGTCAGAACGGCATGCCGACGGCGAAATCGGTGCGCGTCATGTTGTCGACCTTGCGCGCGGTCTCGGCGCCCAGAACGATGAACTCCTGCCCCGGATGCTCGCGCGCCAGGCGTTCCGCCTCCGTCACGGCGGACCCATAGCCCGAGTGGCGGTACTTGGGCGGGGCCATCCCGGTGGGCGACCAGACTATCCAGAACTTTTCTGCAATGTCAGGCATTCTTGTCTCCTCCCTGTTTGGCACGGGCCTCGGTCAGCGTGCACGTCTTCGCCACGGCGCACGCTATCTGCTGGCAGCGCATCCGGCTGATTCCGTAAGCGGCGGCCGCGACCGCCAAGGATTTGCCATCAATGACCAGCATGTGGTGGATGGCGCGGTTTCGGTCTGTTTTCATCTCTGCTGCAGGTAGACATCGATCGGACCGAGTTCGAGTACTGCGCGACCGCGAGGCGCACGCCAGTACCCGAAGCCCCAGCAGAGCGGGTTGAACCCGCGGAACTTGATGCGCACGGTGAATCCTTCAGCGCCGCGGGCTGTAACTACCAGACCGGGATGTATAGGTCGGCGTCGACGGGCGCGGCACCGGTGCTGGCGCTGCCTTGACCTGGCTGAATCCGGTCCCATAGGTCACCTTCGGCGTTGGCGCGGGCGGCGAGCCGTAGGCGAATGGCTTTGCGGCAGGCGGTGTGACCTGTACGGTCTTGGGCGGCTCGGCGGCAGCCACAGGCGCAGGGGCCGGCGCGGCAGGCTGGGCAGCTGGTGCCGGCGTGGGCGCTGCTCGCTCTCGCACGTAGTACCGGCGCTCGATGATGTAGGTCGACGGGGCGGCGGCAGGCCCTGGCGCGGCGTTGCGATTGCCGGACGAGCCAAGCATGTAGCCGAGCGCGCCACCAAGCAGCATGTCCTTCATGCCGCTGTCGGCTGCGGGCTGGTTGTTCACGATGACCGGCTGGCCAGGCGCGGCAGCAACGGCCGGCGCCGTCTGCGCGGTTTGTGGCGGGGGAGGCGGTGCTGATTGGTCGCTGCAAGCGACTGCCACCGAGGCGAACAACATTACGAAGAGGCGTTTCATCTCATTTCTCCTATTGAGGCGCCGGGCTGGCGCCGAACCCGTGGTCAGGCGACCTGCCGCACTTCAGCCAGGTCGGGCACCGGCAGCCGCGCGTGTCCGTCGTATTCCGCCACCACGGCGCGCGTAGCCGCGTCGACCTCGCCGATCTTGCAAAGCTGGATTTGCTCGAACCAGAGATCCAGCGCTAGGCGGATGTCGCGCAGTGCATCACCGTCGAAACCCATTCGGCCGGTGCGCTCGAAGCGTTCGCTGGCCCGGATCATCCCGTCATTGGCGGCGATCAGTGCCGGCATGATTTCCTCGCCCGTTCCTTCATGCGCCAGCGTGTGGGCGTGCCGCAGTGCGCTGACGATCGTGTTCCACTCGCGCGCTGCGCCGGTGCCTCGCGTGACGCTATCCAGTGATGTGAGCACGGCGAGCCGGAAGCGGTCCGCCTCTTCCTCGTGCACTGGCAGGCCTTCCACGTACAGGCGCTGCGTTGCGTGCAGCTGGTCGAGCAGCGTTGGGCGCGGCCGGTAGGCCTTGTTGCGCTTCTTCTTGGTCGTGGCCATCAGAATTCTTCCCTTTTCCAGCCCCCGCCCTGCTTGGCGGACAGCTTTGTTGCCTTCACCATGCGGAAGTACGGCAGCACCTCCGCGCACAACTTGATCTTCATTTGCCCGTGCGACGTCACGAAGCCGCCCTTCGTTTCGTGGATAGCCAGCCGCATGTCGTCGTGCAGAACCAGAAAATCCACCTCATAGAAGGTGTTGTCAGCCAGCCGGACGCGCATCGGGTGAAACTTCCAGTCGATGACCAGACCCTGGCGCTTCTCTTCCTCGAGCAGAGCCGAGTAGGCGCGCTCGGTCTTGTTCATGACATCCTTGGGCATGCGGCCCAGCGCGTGGAATCGCGCCATCGGATCAACCTTCCGCGCGGCAGCCTTTGCCGGTTCCGGCCGGGGCTGGCGCTCCTGGTGAGCGGCCAGCTGCTCGGGGGTCCATCGGAGGATCTTGCTCATGCCGCCACCCATGCTAGGATCGGGAAATTGCAGAAGGAGACGCTATGGAAAGCAGCTTTCAAATCATCGAACCGAAGGCGGTAACCCTCGGTGATTTTTTGTCGTTCACCATCATTGATGGCGACAAGCGGATCCCTGGCAGAATCTCCCGAACCGCTTTGGCTGTACTCGATTCGACCCGCACAGGGGATGATCTGGCGGTCTTTGCTGTAAATGAGGAGCGAATCCGTGAGGCGGCCTACAAGATGCGGCGCGTCAATCCACACCTTGATCTCATTGCGCTCGGAACCCTGAACTTCTGATGTGCGGGTCAAGGCAGTAGGGATCGGCCTCATACCCCTCTCCCCTTGATCCACTCGCGGCGCTGGGCCGCCTGCTCTTCCGCTACGGCCTTGTGCTTGTCGCAGGCCGGCGTCTCTCCGCTCATCCAGCGCAGCGCCAGCGTCTCCAGCAAGCACCGCCCCATCCCCACGCGAGCATGCGCGATGTCGCTGGCTCGCAGGTGCGCCTGTCCCTCTCCGCTGCGAGGCTTCAGGGTGAAGTGCTCGCAGGTAATGCAGGTGGTCGTCATACTTCGTCCTCGGCTGGGTAGAAGAACGCCATCAGGCGGGCGTGCATGGCCTCGTCACGCTCGTACTCGCGCAGTAACTGCTGACGCCACGGGCCTTCGCCGGCGCGCTTGAATACGCGGGCTTTGAACGACATGAATAGTTCGCCCTCAGACTCTTTCCAGACGGTGCCCATCTCCTTGCCCTTGGCCTTGATTCCTTCGGTGCCCGTCCACCATTCGACCGACACCGGCGTGGGGGCGCCCGCCTCGGTCAGCTTGCCAGCAGCAGCCGCGGCGGCTTTGGCCGCCTGCTCGCGCGCCGAGCGGATAATCCCCAGCACGTAGCCTGCATTCGGCTTGTCGCCCGGCTTCTTCATCGAGAACACCTCGACGGCCTCGGCGATCTCTGCGTCCGACACGGCTAGGCGGACCATTTCTGTCACGTCGGCGTGATTGCTGGTCACCGCCATGCCATAGGTCTTGCGCAGCAGGATGGCCAGTTGCACGTGCCGTGGGTTCTCTTCGCCCGTCGTTGCGTTCAGCAGGTGTGATGTGGCGTGAGCTGCTTCGCCCGCGTTACTGCTGAGGTTCACATCACCACCAACCTCTGAAGTAGGAGGTGATGGTGAAGATGAAGGGCACTGCTCAGGCACAGCCCCTTGCACTGCTCCGGGTTGTGCTTGGAGCATGCTTGGAGCACTGCCTGAAGCAGCAGCCAAGGACTCCTTTTCCCACCTTGCCTTCGCTGCTATGGATGCCTTATTGACAGCTGCATCCTTGCGCGTCTGGCATGCTTGTAGCTCCTGATCGATGCGCTTCTGGTGCAGCGCGCCGTCCACTTCCTTGAAGAATCGCAGCAGAGCCGGCCGGGATTTCTTCCAAGCCGCGGGCGTCAGACGCGTGATCTGCGCCAGTGTCGCGTCATTGTTGGGCGGGGGCCCATTGCGCCAGTAGTCCATGAGCAACAGGAGATAGGCACCATGCTGCTCGGTGGTCAGACGGGTGGTGTCTGCGAGGTAGTCGCCGATGTAGAGCGGCATCCAGACATCCGCCTTCTCTTTCTTCTTGCTCAAGACTCCCCCTCCCGCGCGAGCTTGGCGGTCCGCGCGGGCACCCAGCGAGCGTATGCGTCGTCCCAGTAGTCGCGGCGCTGTTCCTTCGTCAGCCAGTTGCCCTGGTCGATGGCGTGGTGGCACCAGCCGCAGCCCGGGACGGTCTTCTCGTCGTCCGCCTTGATGCCCATGCCCTTGCCGTGGGCCTGTTGGTTCGAGTGGCAATCCACGACCGTATCCTTGTCGTGCGACGGCGCGCCGGGGATCAGCAGGTAGCAGGGCTCACCTCGGCAGGCCAACGCAAACCGGCGTTCAGCCATCGGCCGGCGCTTCTTCCCCTTCTTCTTGAAGGGGCTGGGAACCAAGCCGGCGGTCTGCCTCGACCAGGTGGTGGAGCGCAGCGTGGTGCGGCGCTGCAACGATCCGCCTCGCCTCATCGGATTTTTGCTGCGTGTCAGCATGCGGAGCTCCGTATGGCGAAACTAATGCGCAGACCAATCCAAGCCATGACCGGCACAGCCATACTGTTGCCCAACGCCTTGTAGCGCGGCCCGTCGGCTGCGGGCTTGTTGCGCACCGGCACCAGGGTGTAATCGTCCGGGAAGCCCTGCAGGCGCTCGCACTCGCGCGGCGTCAGGCGGCGCACCTGAAGGGCGGTAAGCAGCGCAGGCGCTGGACTGTTCGCATCCAGGCATGGCGTGCGCTCTTCAAAGAGCTTCCCAGCATTGTTGCTTTTCGTGTTATGCAGCTTGGTCGTGTAGGCAAGCGCGGGGGGGTGCGCGCCCGCCGCAAGCGGATGGCAAGGATCGCCCGCCTGCGGGTTACTGCGATTGGCTGCGCTGGTAATCTGGGTGGTGTCGAAGGCGACGGCCAGCTGACCTCCAGCATTGGCATGCGATCCGCTGTGCCCCATGGCGCGCATGGTAGGAGCGACACCGTACTGGGCGTCGTTGCCATAATCCTTGCATGAGAAGGCGACGGCCTGAACTTCGGCACGCGCCTCCAGCGTGTATGCAATGCTCTCCTGAACACCGACGCCATCCGGGCCGCTGGCCGGGTTGGTTCGCAGCGCGCCGGCTTGGATTGCCACCGGCACAATGGGATTACCCCTGCCCGTCCCGTCCTCGCTCGCGTCGGCACCCTCAGCCTTGAGTGCATGGGTGACGTCGCCGGTCACGCACTGAGTGATCAGCAGCCCGGCTTCGGCGTCCTGCTGCGTTGCGCTGCCTGCGGCTTTTCCGGATGCCTGAAGCGTGCCCGCGACAAGCCCTCCGTCTAGATCGAAGTCGGTGCCGAGTCCGCCACCGCCTTTAGTGCGTGCGCTAAGGGTTGGGGCAACGTTTTTCCGCGACTCTCGGCACGGCGCAGAATCCCGGCGCACGCCGTCCCACTCAAAAAGTACCTGGGTGGGATCGAATCCGTCTCGAGCACTTGCGACAACGAACACACGGCGGCGGCGTTGGGCCAGTCCGAAGTATTGGGCGCCCAGGGTCCGCCATGCGACTGCTCGCTGGGGTCCAAACACACAACCAGCGTTCGTCCAGCGCTTCCCTGCTGGCTGAAGCTCGACATCCTCCCCGGCAAGGCCAGCCAGAAAGCACCCGAACGCATTGGTCTTGTCGCTGAGGACGCCCGGGACGTTTTCCCAGACGATGACGACGGGGGGCTTTCCGTCTCGTTGTCGAACAAAGTCGATTGCATCTGCAAGCTCCATATAGCGTAGGGTCAGTTGGCCGCGCTCATCGTTGAGGCCTGCGCGCATGCCGGCGACGCTGTAGGCCTGGCACGGCGTGCCGCCTACTAGGACGTCGGGTGCCTCGATCTCGCCGGCCAGCACCATGCGCGCCAGCTTGGTCATATCGCCGAGGTTCGGTACGGTCGGGTAGTGGTGCGCCAGCACGGTGGACGGGAACAGCTCGATCTCGGCGAGCCACGCAGCGCGCCAGCCCAGCGGGTGCCATGCCACGCTCGCGGCCTCGATACCGGAACACACGGATCCAAAGCGGAGGGGAATCACGCGGCCTCCTTTGACCTGCGCTCGCGCGGCACGGACAGCCAGGCGCCCGTCATGAAGTCCATCCAGGCGACGCAGCCCATGAAGACGAAGATGTGGCCGAAGATCATGCTGCAACGCCCTGGCGCTTGGATTCAACGTTGTTTGTCACTCGCATAGTCCATACGCCGAAGAACATGCCGTCGGCTCCTCCAGTTGATCGAGAAGGCTGAATTGGCGTCCGCCGCGAGTGGTTTTGGCCCATTCAACTTTCTGCCAAATGCCGCCCCGCTCGCGTGCAGTGTCGTTGTCGCCGGGTGCTGGAAAGAAAGTCGCGTTGGCGCGCTTGCTCACTGCTGAGACGATGTCCTCCCATTCCGCAATGCGCTCGATGTGATGCCGGTCGCGTTTCGCCCAGGCACCGATTTCCTGTTTCCCGGAATTTATGCAAAGGCATCCAACGCGATCGCGACCTTGCAAGTAGAGAGGGTTGGGCTTGACGTTGTAGAGGCGATGCGCCTCGAACACGTCCTGCCACCCCCAGCGAAGAATGGGACGGTAGTTATATAGGCCTCCGCCTACCTCATCGAAAGCGACAACGCACGCACCCGAACCTTGGAACTTGGTGCGCCGCGCCTCGCTTTCCTCGATCCGGACGCCTTGCCACGACCAAACAATGTTCCCGTAATCGATCACGCTCATCTGGTACTCGGTGATCGGCGCCACCTTCAGTTCATGAGTGCAGAACTGCGCCATACGGCTCGGGAATCTGGCTTTGATGATGCAGAGGTCGAGGAAGGGGATTCCCGTCGGGCCGCGCTCAAATACCTCCAGAGCACGAACTATGACCTCGTCCGGCACGCCCTTGGTCGGCCACACGTCACGCACGTAATCGCGGCGCGGCCACCAAATATCCGAGAAATCGCGGCGGACCCAGTCGATTGCGATACCAAGGGCGCTTTCTAGGTAGTGCAAGTACTCGTAGGTCACCTCGTGCTCGTTCCCAGTGTCAGCGAACACAAAGCGGCAGGCGTCCTTGCCGTGCTGTTCGAGTGCGAGAATGGCTGTCGCCGTGCTGTCCTTTCCTCCGGACATGGAGACGACATGGACAAGGCTCATGCGGCTGCCCCTCGTTACAGCGCTGCGGCAGTGGCCGCGGCAGTGTTCGAGGGTTCGGCAGCCAGCTTCAGCAGTTCCTGCGGCTTGCCCGTGAAGAGATCCTTGACGCTACCGCAGACGACCAGGCGATTGGCGTCGAGCAGCTCGCGCACGCGGCCACAGACACTAGACAGCTTCATGTTCGTGCGACGCGAGATCTCCTCTCGTGTCAGCTTCACGCCCTCACCCTCGAAGGCATTGACGACCATCTGCTGGCTCGCGCAAAGATCCTTGACCGTCAAGGAGTGGTACGAGTCGAACTGCGTGCCCGAGACACGGTGGCCCGAGCGGGTGCTGTAAATCTGATCCATGTTTCTCCCCGGCTTTCCGGTAAATGAAAGTGGTACGCGGCGCCTCTATCGGCGCGCTACGGTCAGGCAGCTTTCAGCGCCTCAATTTGCGATTCCAGCTCGCGGATGCGGCGCTGCTCGGCCGTCTCACGCATGGATACGAAACCGCAGACGCTGTCTTCGTACTGGCGAATGGCCCAGTTGCCGCAGAGAGCCTGGAAGCGGATGCGGAAGTCGAACGGCAAGTACTTCTTCCCGCTCAGGATGTTGGAGAGGTGAGACTTGGGCATGCCCAGGATCGCCGCGGCGTCCGAGATCGAATAGCGAACGCGACGTTTCGCCCAGCAGAGGACGGTTGCATCCGCCTCGTGGCGCAGACGTGCGATCAGAAGTTCAGCAACCATCTCCGGCTCTCCGACAACTTCGAAAAACGGCATTTCTCGTTGCATCGTTCGCTCCCCCACACAAGTTCCACTTGTTCTCCGTGGCGTTCCACGTACCGATTGGCGTCAAATAAAGGCGTCACTTCGGACGCCTCTATGAACATCGAACCGCGCTTACTTCGTGCCCTTCCGCTTCCTGCTCGACGTGCCGACCGGCGGCTGGGTGTCGTCGGTCGCTCTGATTGCGTCAGCATCGGAAGCGAGTTCGGGCCAGATCAGATGCCAGTCATTCGGACGCAGATCTTTTCGCGTGACCGCACCCTTGGTTGCCATCTCGATCGCAACGCAGCGCTCAATCGCAACCGGGCGCGTGCCGCTAGCCCATTGCTGTACAGTGGGAGGCTTGACGCCGACCTGACGAGCGAGTGCAGCTTTCCCGCCTGCGATCTCGCTGGCCCGCTGGATTGCGGATGTGGTTTCTGTGCTCATTAGGCAGATTATATGGTATTGCCTAATTTATGCAAGGCATTGCCGTATCTCGCTCAAAGTGAGTCAAATTAGGCAATGCTTACTGGTGAAAAATTGGGCGCTGCCATCGAGCAGGCCAGGCAAAGGAAAGGCGTCTCAAAGAAGGCGCTTGCGGATGCCATGGGCGTCAAGCCGGCATCCGTTCAGGACTGGGTGAAGTACGGCCGTATCGCAAAAGAGCGCATCAACGACCTTGTCGCGTACTTTTCTGACGTTGTCGGGCCGGACCACTGGGGCCTCGACTTCGCCCCTGTCAATCCAAAATCTGATACAGATCAGATAGAAACATTACTTAACGAGAAGTCTGTAACAGCCACTTACAATCCCGCGTCAACGGCTGCCAAGGCGCTCCATGGTGTCTACGTGCGGCCGATTGTTACCTACGAGAGCCTCGATGAACTCCCAAAGGAGTCGACGGTTCTCGTAACGAGGATCGATGTGGAATTGTCGGCAGGGAATGGGAAGGAAGCTTGGCACATTGAGGAGAAGGAGCCGCTGCCGTTTCAGGCCGACTACATCCGACGCCTCGATGCCAAGCCGAAGCATCTGGTCGCAGTCAAGGTCCACGGCGACAGTATGGAGCCGCGGCTATTCGATGACGACACAGTGATCGTCGACCGCGCTGACACGCGCGTCCCTGCAAACGGCGGAGTGTTCGCACTGGTCTATGCCGGGGAACTGTTGGTGAAGCGGCTGTTCCGGCTTCCAGATGGCGGATTGAAGGTGATTAGCGACAACCAAAGCCGCTATGAGCCCGTCACGGTCCAATCGGACCAGGTGGACCACATCAGCGTCATCGGCCGCGTCAAGTACCGTTCCGGGATGGGCGATTTCTGACAGGCATTTGCCACAAGCTGGCGACCGCTCATTAGCAAGTTGAGGTTGGCTGAGGGATTCCCCCCGTCATAGCTGGACAAAGAACAATAAGTTGAGGTGACCGGCATTGATAGACGACCTGCCGACCAATGAAGCGATCGCACTCCTTGCTCAAATCAAGAATGGAGATCCCGGTGATGGCTGGGACGTGAGCAAAGACTTGCCGTCCGTGTTTAACTGCGCGTTCGGGGTTACGGACGACAGGGGAATGCGCATCCAGGGCGTGGTGGCCGACCTCCTTATCAAGTTCGGGCAGAAGCCGCCTTCCACCCACTACATTTTCACAATCTACAAGACGGAAGTGCGGCGTCGGCGGCGTGCGTACCAACTCGAAATCCTTCAAAACGGGCGACGCAACCGGACTGAGCATGATCTACCGCACGAGCATATCGGCCAGGATCGAAGTAAGGGCTTTCCTGAGTGGCTCAATCTGACCTACGATGAGGCCTTGGGAATGTTCTGCACAAAAGCCAATCTGACCTTACAGACGGCTTTAGGGGATCCTGCGGGGATCGATTTACGATGAGCGCGCTACATACATGCGAAAATTTGTGCGCCAACCTTGGCTTTTCCTGCGAGTCCATTGACTACGCTGGCGGATCGGTGCTTGCCTTGGATACACCGTTCCGGTTCGCCGACGGAAACGCGTTCACGGTCTACTCCGAGGTGATCGGCGTAAAGGTGAGGTTCTTCGACAGCTCGGAGACCCTCTTTCACGCCATGGCACTGGGCATCAGATCGTTTAGCGCCAAAGGCTACCAAGCTATCAAAGGGTTGGTTTCGAAATATGGCGCTGAAGTATCAACGTCGGGCGAAATCGAACTATTTTGCGATGCAAACGACACCGCCGCGGGATTCGCGCGGTACATCAGTTCGTTGTTGGCAATCGCGGAGTGGGAAGAGCAAAATGCCGGCCTCGACCTAGCACCATCGCGGTCCAGCCAACTTGTCGAAGAGGCGCAGCTCTATCTAACTGCACTAGCACCAACCACCCCAGCGGTGGTTGGCACGGATCGGTTTAGAGGCATCTCAGGACGAGACTACCTCTTCAACCTGAAACAAGGCGACGCCCACATCGACGTAATCAAAGCCCACCCCAACGCTGCCGCAACGGAGCTACACAAGCTGGTTGATATTCGGGGTAAGCCGATCTCATCGGAGATTGAGATCATCGTTGTGATTGACGACCGTGGCCATACGAAAAGAGGAGCAGAGGAAGTCGCAGTTCTGGGCCAATTTGCCGGCACCTGGACCATGACCAAGCTCATGGACGCCGCGCTACCAGCCTCGAGCTCGCGAAACTGACGCGTAAGCCCTTTCCTCTCAGCCCACCATTCGGTGGGCTTTTTTTACGCCTGCACCGCCTCGCCGGCCGCCATGGCCCCGCCCTTTATGTGCTGGCGCAAGAAGAGGAAAGGGACCAACGGTTGTTTGGGCGCAACATTCACGCCCCGCGATCGCTCATGCTCGCAGGACGCCTCAAGTTAGGCAACGCCTCACATAAAAATATGGCATTGCCTCTTGACGCTAAATATGGCATTGCCTAATATTCCTCCATCGACGCACCACCCGGTGCGCGTCACCAGATGGAGAGCGACATGGTTTCAGCGGTCAGAGAGCGCCACCAACCCAAAGGCTCGGGCGGCGTCCATATCCTCCGCGGCAAGGACCTGAAAGCCGTTGAGCAGCGGGCCCGCGCCATCGTCAGCGCTATTGATGCAATGCGCAGCCCTTCGATGGGCTTGCCGCGCACTGACGCCACCACCGGCGACCACATCGTTGAAGTACGGTACTACGGGGTGTGAGGCGCGCCATGGCAAAACAACTCTCCTACGTAGAGATCATGGCCATGCCGCTGCACCTGCAGGCAATGGCTTCGGAAGATCGACGTCACCGTGCTCGCCAGCAGGAAATCAAGCAGATGGCTGCATCGGTCGCGCTACTAGAAGCCGAGCACGCCAAGATCAAGGCGGCGGGGCACACCATCTTTGGGGACAACATCTCCCCGGTATTCGGAAAGCGGCAGGCGGTCCGTATCAACACCTACCTATCTTCCGCCGAGGTTTCCCTTGTCAAGGCGCTCCTGATCGCCGGCTTCAAGATCGTCGACCGCAGCACGGGAGTGCTCCGCACTGTCCATCTCAAGAAAGGGCGACTGAATATCCAGGTGCTCATGTCGGAAGAAACCTTGGATCGGGCCGAAAAGGCTTTCGCGGCAGGGGTCGGCGCTTCAAATGCCACCACGGGAGCGCCGGAATGACCACCGTTACTGTTTTCCATCACGGCGCCGAGCTGCAGGTTTCCGGTACCTACCGCCGCGGCTACGACGCCACGCTCGAGCAGCCCGGCGAAAACGAATGCTTCGAGGTCGATTGCATCACCGACAGCGGTATCGATGTAACGCACCTGCACGACCTGGAGGAAGTCTCCGGCCTGGCGCTGGAAACGCACCTGGACAACGAGGCGGCTGAAGCCTGCGAGGCAGCTGACCTCCAGCGCGAGGAACGTTGCTTCGCTTTTGGGGTGACCGTATGACGCGCGACCAGGCGGTCGCACGTCAGGCCGCACACGAGAACCTGCACCGGGAACTGTTGCATGAGCTCCAACTTGCGCACCGGTTCATTCAGAACGCACTGCAAATCATGACGCCCAAGCAGAAGTCGGAGTGGGCGGCCAGGAACATCCTAAGCGGCAATGACAGCGATGGCACGACGCGTTTTCACGAGCGTGATGCCGTCATCACCAAAGCAACTGAGAGCACCACATGAGCCCCAAAGCCCTCCGCGAGATTCAGGCTCGCAACCGCGCCATCGCCTACTACGTGCTGGGTCTGTTCGCGGTAATCGCAGCAGCGCACGAAATCGCTTTCTACATCGGAGGCTGACCATGATTACCAAGAACACCGATCTCCGCCACGTCGTCACCGGCGTGAAGCTCTCCCGCATCGAGCGCATGGAAGCACAGCTGCGTCACATGGTTGCATCGAACCACGCCCAGCGCCAGCAACGCAAGGCTGAGAACGCACGACGCGGCCTCTCCCCGCGCGTCGCAATCGGCAGCGCGCACGTGCCGCCCGCAGTTGCCCGCGCCTTTGCCTACATCAAGGTCGCCTGACCGCCCGCCCATTCAAAGAGGAATCCATGGGAGCACCCGAAATCGAAGTTCTGGATCCGGCTCTGGCCGAACCAGTAGTCGCCGTTGCGCTCTATGACGTCATCGAGGCAGGCCTCGCCGAACTGCGCGAAGCCGGTGCCGAGGCCTTCGACGTGAAGACGCCGGCCGGCAACAAGACCGCCCGCGAGTTCGTGCAGCGTTGCGTGGCGACCCGCACTGCAACGGATGAGGCCTACACGAACTGGAATCGCCCGATTCTGGAAACGCAGAAACGGGTACGCGACAAGCGCGACGAGATTCTCACATCAGTGAAGGCGATCGAGCAGCCGGTCAAAGATCAGATTGACGCCGAGCAGAAGCGCAAGGACGAGGAGCGTATCGCCAAAGCCCGCGCCGAGAGCGCGCGGATCAGCGCGCACCAAGCATGCCTGAACGCGATCGCCACGCTGCCGCGCAACTATCTGAGCGCGCCGTCCGCCGACGTTGAGGCAGCGATCCGCGACCTAGAGTCGCCGGAATACCTCCGCCAGCGCGACTGGGAGGAATACGCAGACCAGGCCAATGAAGCCGTCGTTGCTGCACTGGTCACCCTGCTCGGCCATCTGGAAAACGCCAGGGCGCGCGAGGAACTGGCCGTCATGAAGGCACAGCAGGAAGCCGAAGCCGCCGCGCGCCGCGCCAAGGAAGCCAAGGCCGAAGCCGAGCGCAAGCGCGTGGCCCGCATCAAGGAACGCATCCACGCGATCGAGCTTTCCCCGTCGACCTGTGTCGGCCTGGGCGTAAAGCAGATCAAACAGCGCATCGATTCGCTGGCTGCCGAAGCCGCTGATGACTTCGCCGAGTTCCAGTCGGAAGCTGGCGCCGCGATCGAAGCCGCGCTCGGCAACCTGAACACCATGCTGGAAGCCGCGCGCGACGCAGAGGAACTGGCTCAACTCCGCGCCGACAAGGCCCGCCGCGAGCAGGCAGAGAAGGATGCCGCTGCCCGTAAGGTGCGCGAAGAGCGGGAAGCCAAGGAAGCTGCGGAGCGCGCTGAGCGCGAGGCCGAAGAACGCCGGCAGGCAGAAGCCCGCGCCGCCGAGAAGAAGCGCCTGCGCGATGAAGCCGAGGCCCGTCGCCGCGAGCAGGAAGCCGCAGAGGCTGCCGCCCGCCGCGTGCGCGAGCAGGCCGAGGCACTGCTGGCCCTGCTGATCGAGGCTCGCCCGCACGTCGTGGCATCGACCGATCCTGTGCGCGGTGGCCTGATCGAAGAAATCGATGCCGCCATCGCCGCAGGTACCGGAGCCGAGCAATGAACGCACCGGAGAACATGGCAAACCTGCCGCCCGTCGACATCAACCTGATCTCCGGCCCGGCACCGGAAAGCCTGGGGCAACTGTTCGAGGCGCTGGCCACCGCGCAGGGTGAGTTCATGCCCATCGCGAAGAACCGTACTGCCCACGTAATACCGGAAGACCCTCGCAAGGCGCCTTATAGCTTCGAATACGCCGACATGCATGAGATCCGGGACAAGACCACCCCTGCCCTGTCGAAGCACTCGCTGGCACTGATACAGATCGTCACGGACAAGCCCGAAGGCGGCACGCACATCCGCACGATCATCGCCCACGAATCTGCCGCTCGCATTGAGTCGTCGCTGAGCCTCGTTCGTGGCGATGCCGACATCAAGAGCTTCGGAGCGTCGATCACGATCCTGCGCCGCTACATCGTGACCGCCATGCTGAACGTCGCAGGTGAATCCGATCTGGACAATAGCAGCGACCCGAATGCAGGCGCCGGCCTGACACCGGTGCAGCCCGAGATGCACACCGGCATGCGCGACGCCAAGACCATCGGCGAACTTAGCAAGGTCATGAGCAGCCTGCGGAAGGAAGAGCGCGCCAAGTACAACGACTACTACACCCAGCGCACGCAGGAACTGCGCGCAACTGCGGAGGAGCCGGCGTGAGCAAGAAGAAGATGACTCCGGCCCAGGCTTGCGCCTATCTGGCGGACCCTGACAACTTCTGGCCCGACGATGAGTGCTGCTATGTGTGCGGGGAGTTGTACGACTCCCTGAGTGTTGAGTGCGACGGCCATGTTTTCTGCCGCGAGAAATGCTGCAACGACTATATCCGCATCGCACGCATTGCCAAGGAGGCAGCGTGAGAATCGTCACCTGCGCCCAAGGCACGCGCGAGTGGCACGCTGCGCGCGTCGGCGTGACCACCGCTAGCATGTTCCGCATTGCCCGGTCGCGGAAGCTGAACGGCCAGCGCACCGAAGCTTCGCTGGACTATGCCTTTCGGCTGGCTGTCGAGATTCTGAGCGGCGAGGCCCTGGATGACACCTTCGAAACGTGGGCCATGCGCCGCGGCCACGAGCTCGAGCCAGACGCCCGTATCGCGCACCAAGCCGATATAGGCGTCTACGTTCAGCCGGTCGGCATGGTGCTGTCGGATGACGGCCGTTTCGGGGCCAGCGCCGATGGCTGGATCCACAGCGACGGCGGCGCCGAATACAAGTGCCTGATCGCGCCGGGCGAACTGCGCACGACGCTCATCGGCCACGACCTGGCCAAGTACGCGGACCAGGTGCAGGGAAACCTGTGGTTGTCCGGTCGTGCCTGGTGGGACTTCTGTATCTACTGCCCGCCCATGAAGGCAGCCACCGGCAAGGACTTCTTTCGCTGGCGCATCTCGCGGGACGAGGAATACATCGAAGCCATGGTTACCGATCTCCTCGAGTTCGACAGCCTGGTGCAAGAAAACGTGGCCGAGCTGCGCAAGCTGGCCGCCTGACCGACACGGAGACCGAATATGTGGTTTCGCAATCTCACCCTCTACCGTCTTTCCGACTTCCGCCTGAGCGCTGAAGAACTGGCCGAGGCGTTGGCGAAGCACGCCTACAACCCGTGCACCGATCTGGAAATGTCCTCGCAAGGCTGGATCGCCCCGCGCGACGGCGGCGACCTGGTACACAGCGTCAACGGCCAGATCCTCATCACCTTGTGCATCGAGAAGAAGCTGCTGCCCGCCGCGGTGGTCAAGGAAGCCGCGCAAGCACGCGCCGCTGAAGTCGAAGAGCAGCAAGGCTTCAAACCCGGCCGCAAGCAACTGCGCGAGATCAAGGATGCCGTAACGGATGAACTGCTGCCGAAGGCGTTCAGCATCCGGACCAAGATTTCCGCATGGATCGACCCCGCCAATGGTTGGCTGGCAATCGATGCGTCCAGCAGCGCGAAGGCTGACATCCTCACCGGCTACCTGTTCAAGTCCGTCGACAAGCTGGAACTGGTAAGCCTGCGGGTCAAGCATGCCCCAGTGGCCGCCATGACGGAATGGCTTGCCACGGATTCGGCGCCGGCCGGCTTCACGATTGACCAAGACGCCGAACTGCGCGCCACTGGTGAAGGCCGTGCCACCGTTCGCTATGTGCAGCACACCCTCGAATCGGAAGACGTGAGCCGACACATCGCCGCCGGCAAGCGCTGCACCCACCTGGCCATGACGTGGAATGACCGCGTGTCCTTCGTGCTGACCGAGGGCCTCACGCTCAAGCGCGTTGCCGCGCTGGATGTCCTGAAGGAATCAGCCGGCCCTGCAGAACAGACCGCAGATGAGGCTTTTGACGGCGACTTCCTGCTGATGGCAGGCGAACTCGCCCGCCTGCTGTCGGGTCTCGTGTACGCGCTGGGCGGCGAGCAGGTACCCGAGGCGCCAGACGACCTGGTATCCGCCGCGGAGGATGCTGAATCGCCGGCCGCCGCTGACGTGGACCCCCTCTATCCCCAAGCCGTGGTGGTGGTCCAGAAGGCGAAGCGGGCCAGCATCTCTTTGGTTCAGCGTCACCTGCGCATTGGGTACAACCGCGCAGCGCGCTTGCTCGAGCAAATAGAGGGCAGCCACATCGTGTCGCCGATGGGCTCGGATGGATCTCGCAAGGTACTGGCGGGAGCCCCGGCATGACGACGAAGAGCTGGAAGGTTTGGACGCCCGAGGAGGATGCTCTGCTGCGCGAGCACTGGGCGGACAAGGAGCCAACTAAGCGGCTGGCCGCGCGATTCCCTGGCCGGACCGCGGCTGCCATTCTGAAGCACGGATACGTGGCCCTCGGCCTGGGACCGCGAGAATGCGGACGCGAGAGCTTCTCCCCGGTCTGGGAAGGCGTGAAGCAATTGCTTTCCGGCGGCAAGATGATGACGTCCAGGGAACTGGCCGAGGCGCTGAAAGTCACGCCGCACGCCGTGCAGGAATGCATGCGCGATCGCCACGGCACCGAGGTGCACGTCGGCGGCTATGCCAAGGTGGCGGCGCACTCTACGCGGGTCAATCGCTGGAAGCTGGGGCCCGGCCTAGATGCACCCCTGCCCCACCGCAAGACAAAGAACGAGGTCAATCGCGAGTACTCATGCCGCATGCGAAAAGACCCCGATTACTGCGAACGCCAGAACAAGCTAGCGCGCCTGCGCTACGCCAAAAAGAAGGGAAAGCTGGTCCGTGCTGATGCCACTTTCCAATGGCTGCAGCACGCGCCGCAGCATGACGCGCAGCCGCTCCAAGCAAAGAGCGGCCGCGACGACGCAGTGCCGCGCGCCGCAGCGTTCTTTCCGCAGGCCGGCCTGGGCTTGTTACGTGGCGCCACCCCATGACCTGCCAAACCGCACTCCTCATCGTGGCCACCGGCGGCGTAGTCTTCGCAGCCCTCGGCGTCTACGCGATGATCCTCCAGATGAATTGGATGAGCCGCCCCCTGAAAGAGAGCAAGGACAACGAGCAATGACCGAACAGAACACGCCCATCGAATCCCGAGCTCGCGACCACGTCATGGCCGAGATCGTCCACAACCTCACGCTCGCCATGCAGGCCGCCTGGATCGAATGGCAGCACGGCGGCGGCGCCGACCAAGCCATGCAATGGATCGAGAACTCCCTATGGGGCCCCGGTCTCATCCCAGATGAGGACGAGCCGCATGGCAAAGAGGCGCAGGCATATTTCGACGCCCACACGGACTCGATGCCGAGTTCCGATAGGCTCGACAAGCTCACTGCCGAGAACCCGGACGACGCGGCAATCGACCGCTTCGCCATCGAGCTGAAGAAGAAGCTGGCCAAGGCTCGCGACAAAGGCCGCGGCGGATGGCAGACCTGCCCTTCCGCCGATCTGTCCCGCATGCTGCGCGAGCACGTCGACAAGGGCGACCCACGCGACGTCGCGAACTTCTGCGCGTTCTTGTGGGCGCTCGGGCAACCGATCACTCCGGCCGCCCTCTGCTTCGAGCTATCACTCGTCTCACCGAATGGCGCCGTTGCCTCCGCGTCCGACCGGGCGGAGGAAGCTAGGCCGGCACTCCCACTACTCGTGCTTGAGGCGCTGCGCTTCTATGCAAGTGGAGGGCACTTTGCCCTGGCAGACGATACGGCCTGGGACACGGTATCCGGCGAGCCGCAGAATTTCTGGTGCGACGAAGCGGGCACAGCCACGGTAGAGGACGGGAGCATCGCCAAGGCCGTTCTGCAAGGCAAGGCTTTCGCCTTTGAAGAACCTGAACCGGCCATCGAAGGCGAGGTGTTCACTGCCGCTCCCGCCGCCATGAGCACCAGCAAGGACGGGGCCTGATGATTTACCGACTAATCGTCTTTCGTGATCGAGTCGAACTCTGCCTGGGTGATCTTGCCTTCGGCAAGCATCTCGGCCGCCTTGGAATCGAACTGCTTCAGGAATATCGCATTCTCGATTCGTTGAAGTTCCTTGCTGAGATCGTAGATGTCGGCGTCGGTTGCCACGCGGGCTTGCTCATTGAGAGATTTGCTGTTCATGGCATCTGTATCGGCACTGCGGGGTGCAACTTTAGCGAACGGCGTTCCGCTGCGCCCCAACATCGCGAGGGGGAAGCGAGCAATGGATGATCTCTACTACCTGCAGGACAGCCGCACCTACGTCGGCAACGGCGTGATGTGGTGGTGCCCCAACGGAGCCGGCTATACCACGGACGTACGCAAGGCCGCGGTCTACTCGAAAGAGGAAGCCGTGGCCAAGCACCAGGCCCGCGCCACCGACATCCCCTGGCCTAAGGCGTACATCGACGCCAAGACCCGACCGGCGGTCGACATGCAATACATCAACCGCAACGAGGCGCTGGCTGGTACCGGCATCGTGCTGCGCAAACCCGAGAAGCCCTGGCGCGAGGTCATCAACTGCGCCGGCTGCGGCAGATTCATGAATGAGCGGGTGCGCTATGCCGCCCCCTGCAAACACTGCCAGACGGACAACCGGCCCTGAGCGTTCGAACGGAACAGGCTGTGTCCTGTATCGTCGACTTACAAGTTATAGCCTGTAATGCAGAAGCAAGGACAACGAATCATCGAATTGACCCGCCGGGCCTGGCGGATTGGAGCACGGGGTGAGCGACTTCCTATCAACGGCGCAACTGGCCGACCTGGTCG
The DNA here is from genome assembly GCF_015549295.1 of Cupriavidus sp. IK-TO18. Classification (NCBI taxonomy): domain Bacteria; kingdom Pseudomonadati; phylum Pseudomonadota; class Betaproteobacteria; order Burkholderiales; family Burkholderiaceae; genus Cupriavidus; species Cupriavidus sp. IK-TO18. Next base: position 81,409 of record NZ_JADGMP010000007.1, on the reverse strand, counting down.
GTTGCAAGCAGAACCAGCGTCACGAAATGGTCAAATGGCTAGACCGGGAGCGTTGGCGCTACGTCATGGACAAGAACGGCCTACCCAAGGTAGCCAGGGCGTACTACAACCGAAAACTCGGGATCGAAGAATCCAAGGGGCAAGCGAAGTATGACGACGCGCCGAACCTCGCAGCGTTTGCGTAAAGAAGCCACTGGCATTGATCGGCTGGTCAAGTACATCGGCGCGAAGAAGGTCTCGTTCTACTACAAGCACCCTGGCGGCAAGAGCGAGACCGTGGCTTCTGCCCCGCTTGGCGATCGAAAGGCGATCGCGGAGGCGGAACGCATTGCCAAGCGGAAAGCCCTGGACATTCAGGCCGGCCAGATCATCGCCGGGTCTGTGGCCGACCTGATTGATCGCTTCAGGACTGAGGTTGACCAAACGCATTATCGCGACCAGTCCAAGGCGGGCAAGGCGGTCAGAGACAGCGCATTCGAGAACCTGGCGAAGTTCTTCGGCAAGATGGCGCCGGCAGCTCTAAAGACCGTGCACGGCTATCAGTACCTCGATGCGCGGGCCAAGACCGGTGCGCCAATCAAGGCCAACAAGGAGTTGTCCCAGATGTCGACGATCTGCAACTATGGCGTCCGCTGGGGGCTGATGGAGGCAAACCCCTTCGTCGGAATGATGCTCAACAAGGCCGACAAGGACGTCCGCGTAGTCACGCGTAGCCAGGTGGTGCGCTTCTACCTGTGGGCATTGCGCCAAGGGCAGGCCTATCGGACCATGGGCTGCGCGGCGATGTTCACCTATCTGACCGGCTTCCGCGCCGCCGAGGTCCGCCCATTCCACCTGTCGGGGCTATCGGATGACGGCGTGCGCGTGGTCGGCGCCAAGCGCAAGAAGGGCGAGGCCGAAGTCATCAAGGTGCGTGATTGGTCCCCTCGCCTGCGCGCGGTTGTCGAGAGGGCAAAGCAGACCGCGGCCGAGACTTCAACGAAAAAGGTGGTCGTCAAGAGCCTATACCTGTTCCCGAACCGCAAAGGCCAGCCGTACAGCAAGAGCGGCTGGGGGTCAGTCTGGCAAGACGCCATGTGGGAGTGGATCTCGACGTTTGACGCCGAGGCAGCAAAGGCGCTGCGCGACGAGCGGGCGCAATCCGCCGCGAGGCGGAAGGACGGGAGCGCGGGCGCCTGGACATCCGGATATTCGATTGCCGAGCATAAGGCGTACTTCTCAATGCTCGACATCCGCCCGGCCGCGATCACGACCAAGCTCGAGCAGCGGTCGGCGGACGCCTACGACTTTGCCGCGCACGCCAACCCGTCTACCACACATCGTCACTACGACAGGCGCAAGGTCAAGCGAGCCTCAGCAACCGAGTGATGCCCGCGCGACCAAGTTAGACTGGTGACCCCCTACTGGAAGGAGCAAGGTGTGTCCGACATCGAAGAGAGCGCGAAGGCAGTACAGGAGGTTTCCAAGGTCGCCGGCAAAACGGTCGATGGTGTACGCGACCTGGCAAGCTTCATTGGGAAGTTCGTACCGACGGAGGAAGTTGCGGGAATTATCAGGGACAGATTCCAGTACTTCCGATATGTCGGCCAGATCAAGCTGATTCAGAAAGCGGAAGCCATGTGGCAGCAAGCCGGCATACTGACTCTCAAGCCCATCCCCCTCAAGCTGGCCATCCCCTATCTCGAAGCTGCCGCACTCGAGGATGATGATTCCCTTCAAGATAAGTGGGCAGCACTTTTGGTGAACGCCGCAAATCCAGCGAAGAGCGTTGACTTGAGTCGCAGCTACATCGCAATCCTTGAGGAAATCACGCCCTTCGAAGCTGCCCTGCTCGACAAGATTTATGGTTTCCCATTTGACAGCATCCAGCACAACGGCATCTGGACGGCCGAGCTACCTGACCGCGCTATCGCGGGCAACGAGAAAGAAGAAGAGCCTGCCCAGGTTAAAGACAAGAATCCGAGCGAGCTCGTTGTCTTGGGGCTCGCCAATCTGAAAAGGCTTGGCTGCATTCAGACGGCATCAACGTGGGGCGGGGGCGAGAACTTTAAGCGCATATTGCCAACGGTCCTCGGCAAGCACTTCGTTGCCGCATGCACGATGTAACGCTGGAAACGACAACGGCGCCAATCAGGCGCCGTGGGAAAATTCCCAACTCCGTGGGAAATTCCGCATCACGAAACGGTTGGGAAACCCGTAAGACCTTGATGCGAAAGAGAATTTTGGGGTGGCTGATGGGACTCGAACCCACGACGACAGGAATCACAATCCTGGACTCTACCAACTGAGCTACAGCCACCGTAGAGGTCATCAGCGAAGCGCTGATCGACGAAAACCAAGATTATACAAACACTTTTCCGAGATGGCTAGTATCCCGCACAAATTTTTTTCGGGGGCTTGCATCACGCCTTGCGCGGCTGCCACTTGGCCTCCAGCAGCACTGCCTCCTTGATTGCAGCAATGGTCTCCGCCTCGGTGTCGAAGTGGCCCAGCAACCGGCGCGACTTTCCGTTGAGGACGGCTTCCTGCAATGCCCTGGCCGCGGCTGCCGAGGTGCCGTGGTGCCAGCAGTAGCGCGCCGTCCATTTGCCATCCTGCAGTTGTTCGGCGACCCAGACCAGCCTGAAGTCCTCAAACACTTCGCCGAATGACTCTTCGTTGTTTGCGTTCCCTTTGTCCACGCTTGCTGCCGTCCGTTCGCCCGTGGCGATGCGAAGAATCGTAGCACGCGGGCCAGGGCGCCAGACATGGGCGCGGAGCGCGGCAGCGAGAGGCCTTTGCGGTAAGTCACCAATCCACAGGCGATTTGGCGTGCACAGCCCCACCTCTGCAGGGTTCTTGCCGGTCGTGCGCACAGCGATACTCTGCTCCGAGGGATATTGACCCCCCTCGATCTTCCCCTCAGGCGGCCCGCCCCATCGGGGGTTCGCTATTGCAATGATTCGCTGGAACCTGGCGCACTGGCAGTGGCCCAACCATCTTCAGGATGAATTGCGGGGAAGGAGCATGCCAACGATGCTTGGACGTCTGGCGGGAGTCTTGCTGCTGCTGGGGATGGTCGCGGCCCTGGGGGGCTGTGCGGCCGGCGGAGCCGATGGACAGGAGTCGGGAATTACGGCCTACGGAACGCTGGACGTGGGCATCAGCCGTACTTCGCGATAGATCCAGCGCTGCCGGCATGACCGATGGAACTCTTTTTCATGCAGTCCGGTCAAACCGGCTCGACTGGCGCGATCGCAAAAGGCCGCAGAAGGCCAAAAAAAGAGTCCGCAGCGCGGACTCTTAACTTTAGCGATCTCAAATGCCCTGAAGGCCGTTGCAATGTAACTGTCATCCGGGGATTGCACCATTCGGGTAAACGAAGAGCGCCGGACGCGCCGACGAAAAAAAGCCCGCCGAAGCGGGCCGAATAATCAGTTGAAGAAAGCCCTGTATTCGAGGGCAGGCACAGTGTAAAAAAGTGCCCTGCCTCGGCGAATTAGGGGAATCCCTTTGCGGGCGCCAGTTCCGGGGCGATCGGACATTGCAAGTGTCGCGTGCGCTACGCTCCCGGGAGGCATGCACAGTTTGGCGATTCGGTGTTAGAGCAGCGATTCAAGCGCCCAAAAGCAGGCCGGTGCTCGATCGCTCAGCGCGACTCGCCCTATGCCGCCAGCGGCTGTGACGCCAGGGGACACAGGTGTGTACGCGCCTCTGCAAACAGTGCATCCACATCGGCGCGAGTGCGCGCGGCATGCATGCGCTTTGCATCGGACAGCACGCGGCGCCAGCCTCGTCCTCCCGCAACGCCGCGGTACAGCCCCAGCATATGCCGAGTAGCGGCGCCCATGTACCCGCCGCGCTCGACCATGTCGCCGATGTAACCCTGCATCGATAGTTCTACATCCAGCCGCGATCGCACTGCCGCCTCGGCGTCGCCATAGAAGCGTACGTCCACTTCCGCCAGCAGATAGGGCTGGTGGTAGGCCTCGCGGCCAATCATCACGCCATCGACGTGCTGCAGGTGCCGAGCCATCTCGTCATAGGTGGCGATGCCGCCATTGATCAGGATCTCCAGCTGCGGAAATTCCTGTTTCAGCTGGTATGCCACTTCATAGCGCAGCGGCGGGATCTCGCGGTTTTCCTTTGGACTCAGGCCTTTCAGGATGGCATTGCGCGCATGGACGATAAATGTGTCGCAGCCCGCCTCCGCGACCATGCCGACAAAATCCCGCACGAAATCGTAGTGCTCGATGGTATCGATGCCGATGCGATGCTTTACCGTCACCGGGATGCTGACCGCATCGCGCATCGCCTTCACGCAATCGGCAACCAGTTCGGGCTCCGCCATCAGGCAGGCGCCGAAAGCGCCGCGCTGCACGCGTTCGGACGGGCAGCCGCAATTCAGGTTGATCTCCTTGTAGCCCCATTGCTCGCCCAACTTCGCCGCCGCGGCCAGGTCTGCCGGCTCGCTCCCGCCAAGTTGCAGCGCGACAGGCTGCTCGGCCGCATCGAAATCCAGGTGGCGCGGCACGTCGCCATGCAGCAGCGCACCGGTGGTCACCATCTCGGTGTACAGCCAGGTATGGCGGCTGAGCTGGCGATGGAAGGTGCGGCAATGGCGGTCAGTCCAGTCCATCATCGGCGCCACGGAGACGCGGCGCGGACTTGCCGCGGCAGGTTTACCTTGAAAATGGGTCATCTTGGAACGGATCGGCGCGACCAATCCTCATGCTACTCGCAGATATCAACAACGCCCGGTGGAGGCGATTCCCGTGCGGCGGAGGCGTCGCACAATGCAGCCGCAGCAGTATTGCGGCTTTTCGGGAGGCGCACGAGTTTACCACCCTGGCAGATCTTTCGCCTGAGACGCAGGCCGCCACGACCAGGCTGCAACGAAGGTCGCAGCCGGCGCGGCGAAATCTGAATCTACTCGACGATCCTGACCATGAACGATCAGTAATGCCCGGACGCGGCCGGGCCCAGGGGCTCATCGTGTGGCAGCAGTCTTGTCGATCCACGTGGCGAACGCGGTCAGGAACTTGTCGAGGAACCCCCGCGTGGATTCGTTGGCAATGCCGCCCTGCTCGTCGAGCAGTTTGTCGACACCGCTGATATAGGCCTCGGGCTGCTGCAGGACCGGAACATTGAGGAAAACCATCGACTGCCGCAGGTGATGATTTGCGCCAAACCCGCCGACGGCACCCGGCGAGGCACTGATGATGGCGCCGGGCTTGCCGTCCCAGACGCTGCTGCCATAGGGGCGCGAGCCCACGTCGATGGCGTTCTTCAACGGTGCGGGGACCGAGCGGTTGTACTCGGGCGTGACGAACAGCACCGCATCGGCGCGACGCACACGGTCGCGGAATGCGACCCAGGTCTGCGGCGGCTTGTCGTCCAGGTCCTGGTTGTAGAGCTGCAGGTCGCCGATCTCGACGATCTCCAGCTTGAGTTGTGCCGGCGCCTGCGCGATCAGCGCCTTGGCCAGCTTGCGGTTATACGACTCCTTGCGCAGGCTTCCCACCAGTACAACGACATCACGAGGATTACTCATCACGGCTCCCTTGTCTGTGTGGACACTTGAAGCGGACGGTGCGGGCGCCATGGCTGGCATGGCTAGCCGCGCCGGTCCAGCCACCACTCTACCCGAGTCGCGACTGGTCCGCCGCGAAGCGAGCGGCGCGCACGGCCGCCCGGCCATGTGAACGGGCGGTCAGGCGCCCTTGCCCAGCGCGGCCAGCGGATGGTCTTCCGTACGCCACGGGCTGTCGAAGAACGACTGGATCGTCTCGCGGCCAACCTCATCCAGCCGGGCATGCTGCCAGCGCGGCTTGTGGTCCTTGTCGATCGCCAGGGCGCGGATGCCTTCGACGCCGTCGCCATTGCGGAACACGTAGTACATCATGTCAAGTTCCATGCGCAGCTCATCTTCGAGCGACATGCCGCGCGCGCGCCGGATCTGCTCCAGCGACACGCACAGCATCAGCGGCGAGCGGCTGCGCAGCATGGCAGCGGTCTGCGCGGCCCAGTCGCCCGGCGCATCGCTGACGGCCGCCAGGATGTCCTGCGCGGTATTGCCGGAGAACAATGCGTCGATCTGTGCGGACAGGCCAGCCAGCGTGCTTTGCGCAGGCAGGCAGTCTGCGCGGTGCGGTGCGGTGAAGCCATCGATATGCGCGACGACGGCCTCGCCGCTGGCAAACTGCTGCGCGCGCAGCGAAGCGACCAGCTCGGCCAGCCGGTTGCCCGGCAGGTAGGCATCGGCCAGGCCTGCGTACAGCGCATCGGCCGCGCTGATCGCGGTGCCGGTCAGCCCCAGGTATTCGCCGATATGGCCCGGCGTGCGTGCCAGGAACCAGCCGCCGCCGACATCGGGGAACAGGCCGATATTGGTCTCGGGCATGGCCATCCTGGTGCGCTCGGTGACCAGGCGCAGCCGGGCCCCTTGCGAAATACCCATGCCGCCACCCATCACCACGCCGTCCATCAGCGCGATATAAGGCTTGGCGTAGCGGTGGATCAGGAAATTGAGCGCGTATTCCTCGACAAAGAACTGGTCGAGCAGCGGATCGCCTTCATGCGCCGCCTTGTGGAAGTAGCGGATATCGCCGCCAGCGCAGAATGCCTTGCCGCCGGCACCGGCAACCACCACCGCCACCACTTCGGGCGCCGAAGCCCACGCCTGCAGCGCCTGGGTCATGGCGCGGATCATGTCCAGCGACAGTGCGTTGAGCGCCTGCGGACGATTCAGCGTCAGGTATCCGATGCCACCGTGGACTTCGGTCGTGACGAATTCAGTCATGTCTTGCTCCTCCAATGCAACTGGCGATTTTACGCCAGTCGCACCGGCAGGCGTACCCCGTGGGCGGCTTGCGGCGCATGCAAGGGCCATGCGCGTGCGCCGCCGGCGGCCGCGTTCAGGCCAGCCTGAACGTCGCCACCAGCGCCGTCAGGCGCTGCGCCTGGTCTTCCAGCGAAGCGGCCGCGGCGGCGGCCTGCTCGACCAGCGCCGCGTTCTGCTGGGTCATGCTGTCCATCTGCGACACCGCCACGTTGACCTGCTCGATGCCGTGCGACTGTTCGTCCGACGCCGCGCTGATATCGCCGATGATGCCGCTCACGCGCCGCACGGCGTGGACGATGTCCTCCATGGCGCGGCCGGCATCGTCGACCAGTCCCGTTCCTTCGCGCACGTTCGCCACCGAAGCGCCGATCAGCGTGCGGATTTCCTTCGATGCGCCGGCGCAGCGCTGCGCCAGGTCGCGCACGTCGCCCGCCACCACCGCGAAGCCGCGGCCGTGCTCGCCGGCGCGCGCCGCTTCGACGGCGGCATTGAGCGCCAGGATATTGGTCTGGAACGCGATCTTCTCGATCACGTCGATGATGTCCACGATCTTGCTCGAACTGCCGTCGATCGAACGCATGGTATCGACCACGCGCGACACCGCCTCGCTGCCCCGCTCTGCCAGCGCGCTGGCGTCGGTGGCCAGCGTGCGCGCCTCACGCGCGCTGTCGGCATTCTGGCGCACGGTACTGGTCAGCTCTTCCATGCTCGATGCGGTTTCTTCCAGCGATGCGGCCTGTTGCTCGGTACGCTGCGACAGGTCGGCGTTGCCGCTGGCGATCTGCTTGCTGGCCGAGGCAATGGCGTCGGCACCACCGCGCACTTCACCCACCATCGCCACCAGGCTGTATTGCATGCGGCCCAGCATGCCGAGCATGCGCGCGGTTTCGTTGCGCGCCGACTCATCGGCCTGCACGCCACCGCCGTCCGCTGCCTGGACACTCAGGTCGCCGCCGGCGATCCTGTCGAAACGCGCGATGGCGACATCGAGGGGCTGCACGATCGAACCGCGCAGGCGCCACGCCACCACGGTACTGAACGCCAGCCCGAGCACCAGTGCCATGACCGACAGCGTGAACAGGTTGCGATAGCGGTGCTGCGACGCCTCGTAGACCTCCTTCGCGCTGGCCAGCTGCAGCTTGTTGAGTTCGGCATTGGCCGCGGTGAAGGCGATGTCGAGCCTGGGGATTTCCTCGAGCACGTACTTCATCACGGCATCGCGATCGGCCGCGTGCAACGCGGCGATCATGGGTGCCACACCTTGCTTGAACAGTGCGTCGCGCTTGGCGGTGACATCATCGACCATTCTCTCCTCATCAGCCGGGCGCTGCAGCGCAAGGTAGGCCTTCCATGCTTTCTCGGAATCGCGCGCAAAACCCTCGGCGGTCGCGGCGCGGGCCTTGGCGTCGGCGGGGTCCGTGGCAAAGGTGGCCTGGTCGAGCAGCACCCGCACCAGCAGCTGGTTCGAGCGCGCCTCGGCAAGATGCACCGCTGCCGACAGCTGCTGCGAATAGATCTGGCGCGTGGCATCGTTGCTGCGCGACATGCCGAGCCAACCGACGGCACCGACAATCAGAAGCAACAAGTTGGTAACGATGGTCAGGAACCACAATCTGGCTCCGATGGTGGTGTTCTTGAACATTGAAGCTCCGGGGTTAGAAGGGCGAAAAATGCGGGGCGAAGGCGTTTGCGAAACCAGGGGACGTGGCATGCCGCCCCCCCTGCTCATCTACGGCGCGCACAACGGTTCCTTAACCCGGATTACTTGCCTTCCAATGCGCGACACAACTGCGCATCAGTACAGCAATGCGGGGATACGCCCGATGCGGCTCACCCGCGTCATCGCGCATGTTTGGAGGAACTCCTCGTAGCAATTCCGCATGAAATGTGCACACTTGCGGGATGACCACCGAATCGCTCGATCCCGAACTCGTGCTGCTGGCGTTTGCGCCGGTCTTCCTGTTGGCCATTGCCGGCGAGGCCTGGTACTGGGCACGCCGCGACCGGTCGGTGTACAGCCTGCGCGATACCGTCTCCAATGCGACGCTCGCGCTAATGCACCAGGCCTCGGACGCCTTCTTCCTCTGGCTGATGATCCGGACGGTGTATAGCTGGTGTTACCGGCATGGATTGCATGCAGTCCCGGAGACGGCGTGGTCGTTCGCGCTGTTGCTGCTGTTGCAGGACTTCCTGTACTACTGGTTCCACCGCGCCAGCCATCGCGTGCGCTGGCTATGGGCGTCCCACGTGACGCATCACTCGTCGGAAGGCATGAATTTCTCGACGGCGTTCCGGCAGAGCCTGACATATCCGCTGTCCGGGATGTGGCTGTTCTGGATTCCGCTGGCGTATATCGGCTTCACGCCGGACTGGGTGATCCTGGCCGTGGGCCTGAATCTGGCATTCCAGTTCTTCGTCCATACGCGGCTGGGGCGGCGCCGGCCGTGGATCGAATCGGTGTTCAATACGCCTTCGGTCCATCGCGTGCATCACGCCAGGAACCCGCGGTACATCGACCGCAACTACGCCGGCGTGCTGACGGTATGGGACAGGCTCTTCGGCACCTTCGTCCCCGAGCGGGAGGCGCCGGTGTACGGCATCACGCGGCAGGTGCGCACGCACAATCCGCTGACGCTGACCTTCCACGAATGGCGCGACATGTTCGTGGATGCGTGGCGCGACCGGGATTTGCGCTACCTGTGGAAGCCGCCGGAATGGCGCAGCCCGCGTGCGTCCGCCACGGAGGTGCTTCCGGGAACGTAGGAGCCAGATGCATCTGGTGACGCGGCGGGAATAAAAAAACCGCGCTCGAAAGCGCGGTTTTTTTGACACCGAAAGCGCTTATGCGCCTTCGCGTGCGGCACGCTTGCGCTCATGCTCCTTCAGGTGGCGCTTGCGCAGGCGGATGCTCTTCGGCGTGAGCTCGACCAGTTCGTCGTCGGCGATGAATTCCACCGCGTACTCGAGCGACATCTGGATCGGCGGCACCAGGCGCACGGCTTCATCGGTACCCGAAGCGCGCACGTTGGTCAGCTGCTTGCCCTTGATCGGGTTGACCACCAGGTCGTTGTCGCGGCTGTGGATGCCGATGATCATGCCTTCGTACAGCGCATCGCCCGGCTTGACGAACATGCGGCCACGGTCCTGCAGCTTCCACAGCGCGTAGGCCACCGCATCGCCGTCGTCCTGCGAGATCAGCACGCCGTTGTGGCGCTCGCCCAGGCCGCCTTCGCGCACCGGCGCGTAGTCGTCGAAGATATGGCTGATCAGGCCGGTGCCGCGCGTCAGCGTCAGGAACTCGCCCTGGAAGCCGATCAGGCCGCGGGCCGGGATGCGGTATTCCAGGCGGGTACGGCCCTTGCCGTCCGACGCCATGTCGAGCAGTTCGCCCTTGCGGCGGCCCAGCTCTTCCATCACGCCGCCCTGGTGGCTGTCTTCGACGTCCACGGTCAGCAGTTCGTACGGCTCGTGCTTGACGCCGTCGATTTCCTTGAACACCACGCGCGGACGCGACACGGCCAGTTCGTAGCCTTCGCGGCGCATGTTTTCCAGCAGGATGGTCAGGTGCAGTTCGCCGCGGCCCGACACTTCGAAGACGGTGTCGTCGCCGGTATCGGCCACGCGCAGCGCCACGTTCGACTTCAGTTCGCGGTCAAGGCGCTCGCGCAGCTGGCGGCTGGTCACGAACTTGCCTTCACGGCCTGCCAGCGGCGAAGTGTTGACGCAGAAGTTCATGGTCAGCGTCGGCTCGTCCACCTTCAGCATCGGCAGCGCGTCCTGGGCGTCCGGCGCACACACGGTGCAGCCGATGCCCAGTTCTTCGATGCCGTTGATCAGCACGATGTCGCCGGCTTCGGCCTCGGGCACGATCTCGCGCTCCAGGCCCTGGAACTTCAGCACCTGGTTGATGCGGCCCTTGATCGGGTTGCCTTCCGGGCCGAACTTGACCACCACGTCCTGCAGCGGACGGGCGCGGCCACGCGAGATGCGGCCCACGCCGATCTTGCCGACGTAGCTGGAGTAGTCCAGCGAAATGATCTGCAGCTGCAGGGGGCCGTCCCGGTCGTCGTCACGCACCGGCACCTTGTCCAGCACGGTCTCGAACAGCGGCTTCATGTCGCCGTCGCGCACGTCTTCGGTGAGGCCGGCAAAGCCGTTCAGGCCCGATGCGTAGATCACCGGGAAGTCGAGCTGCTCATCGGTCGCACCCAGCTTGTCGAACAGGTCGAAGGTCTGGTTGATGACCCAGTCCGGGCGCGCGCCCGGACGGTCGATCTTGTTGACCACCACGATCGGCTTCAGGCCCAGCGCCAGCGCCTTGCGCGTGACGAAGCGGGTCTGGGGCATCGGGCCCTCGACCGCGTCGACCAGCAGCAGCACGCCGTCGACCATCGACAGCACGCGCTCCACTTCACCGCCGAAGTCGGCGTGGCCCGGGGTGTCGACGATGTTGATATGGGTGCCGTTGTATTCGACGGCACAGTTCTTCGCGAGAATCGTGATCCCGCGTTCCTTTTCCAGGTCGTTCGAGTCCATCACCCGCTCGGCGACTTGCTGGTTGTCGCGGAAGGTGCCTGCCTGGCGCAGGAGCTGGTCGACCAGGGTGGTCTTGCCATGATCGACGTGGGCGATGATGGCGATGTTTCGGATGGCGCGGGTCATTGCTGCGTCTCGCTAAGAGCGGCCCTCGCAAGGAGGGTCGGAGAATCTGAGGTAACCCAACATTCTAGCATGTTGCGGCGCAAGATGCGTTGACTCAACCGTCACTCCCTTAGCAAATATTATTTCACAAAACGAAATAACGAATTTCCGTTCTTGCGCATCCTTAAACATGAACATATATTTGCCTCAGCAAAGATTGCAAAGGCAAAGATGTCAAAGGACCCTACCTCCGGACCGTCGGCAGCAGATACCACACTGTTCGATCCCGCCAAGTACCAGATGTGCGACAGCGTCGGCTATCTGCTGCAACGCGCGAAGAACACGCTGGCACATAGCGTCGAGCAGGAGGTCAGCAGCCTGGACATCACGCATGCGCAGGCCAGCTGCCTGATCATGATTGCCACCGGGCGTGCCGCTACCGTCACAGACCTGGGGCGCGAACTGAACACCGACATGGGCTCGGTTACGCGTCTGCTGAGCCGCATGGAAAAACGCGGCCTGGTCGAACGCCAGCGCCGCGACGACGACCGCCGCGTTGTCGACCTGTTGCTGACCGAACAGGGCCAGGCCCTGGCAGACCTGCTGCCGACCATCTTCTGCAAAGTACTTTCCCAGCACTTCAGGGGGTTTTCCGCCGACGAACTCCAGTTGCTGAAGACCATGCTGCGCCGGGTCATCGATAACAACAGCGGCTAGCGGCATGCCGGCCGGAACCCGGCAAGGCAGACCGTCCGGCACGCCGGACCACACCGCACCACCCGTCACAAAGCATGGCTCCGCACACGGAGCGACACCATGAAACAAGCACTCTCTTCACAAGCCCCCCTGTCGGCACGCCCGCACCAGCTGGCACGCCGCGCGGGCATGCTGGCAGTGACCGCCGTGGCCGCGGCGGTGCTGGCCGGCTGCGCCGCGCTCGGCAATTCGCACAGCACGCAGACCATGGCCGAGCCGGCCGCGATGGCCAGCTCGCAAACCCTGCCCGGCGAACACGGCCAGTGGCCCACGCAGGACTGGGTAGACCAGTTCAAGGACCCGCAGCTGAGCGCGCTGGTTGATGAAGCGGTCAAGGACAACCCCAGCCTGCAGGCTGCGTTTGCGCGTGTGGAAGCTTCGCGCGCCATGGCCGATGCCACCCGCAGCGCGCTATATCCGCACGTGGAGTTCGAAGGCAGCCTGATCCGCCAGCGCTTCTCCGAGAAGGATCTGTTCGAAGGCACGCCGCTGGCCGGCTCGTGGCAGAACCAGTCGCGGCTGCAGGTCGGCCTCTCCTATGACTTCGACTTCTGGGGCAAGAACCGCGACGCGCTCGAAGCCGCGCTGTCGGACGACCGTGCCGCCGAGGCGGAAAGCCAGGCCTCGCGCCTGATCCTGGCGACCTCGATCGCGCGCAACTACGCCCGCCTGGCCGCGCTGTATGCCCAGCGCGACGTCGCCGAGCGCGCCATCGCGCAGCGCCGCGACCTGACCGAGCTGTCGCGCCAGCGGCTGGCCGCCGGCCTGGACACGCAGGTCGAGACCACGCAGGCACGCGGCACCGTGGCCGCGTCGCAGACCGACCTGCAGCGCGTCGACGAAGAGATCGCGCTGGCCCGCAACCAGCTCGCCGCGCTGCTGGGCAAGGGCCCGGACCGCGGCTTGCAGATCCAGCCGCCGGTGCTGCTGGCCCAGTCCACACCCACCCTGCCCGACGACCTGACCATCGGCCTGCTTGGCCGCCGTCCCGACCTGGTGGCGGCGCGCTGGCGCGTCGAAGCGGCATCCAAGGACATCAATGTCGCCAAGAAGGAATTCCTGCCCGACGTCAGCCTGACAGCGTTCGCCGGCCTGGCCGCGCTGGACCCGTCCAATCTGCTGATGGGCATCAGCCGCACCTTCGGCATCGGCCCGACCATCCGTCTGCCGATCTTCGAGGGCGGCAGGCTGCGCGCCAACCTGAAGGGCAAGTATGCCGGCTATGACATCGCCGTGGCCAACTACAACCAGGCGCTGGTCGATGCGCTGCGCGAAACCGCCGACACCATGACCAGCATCCGCAGCGTCGACAAGCAGATCGAGAGCCAGCGCGAAGCACTGGACCTGGCCGAGCACGCCTACGTACTGGCGACCACGCGCTACAAGGCGGGCCTGGGCACGCAGCTGACCGTGCTGAACGCGGAAAGCAACGTGCTGCAGCAGCGCCGGCTCGCGACCGACCTGCAGGCACGCCGCCTCGACTTGCAGATGGGCCTGATGAAGGCCCTCGGCGGCGGCTACCAGGAACCTGCCGAAGGCGAAGAGAGCCACGCCGGCCACAGCCAGGCCGGCACGGCGCAGCAACAGGACAAGACCCAGGCGGGCGCCCGCGGCTGATCCGCGCACCCGGTGATTGCAGACAGGATTCACCAGAGAACATCATGAGCAACAACCAGCAAGCGGCCGGCACCAGCAATCCCCAGCAAGCCCCGGCCCCCAACGGCAACGGCCAGCGCAAGCGCATGCTGCTGTCGCTGACCGCGGCGATCGTTGTCGCCGGCATCGGCTACGGCGTGTACTGGGGCATGTACGCCCGCCATTTCGAAACCACCGACGATGCCTACGTCGCCGGCAACGTGGTGCAGGTGACCCCGCTGGTCGCCGGTACGGTGGTGTCGATCGCCGCCGACGACACGCAACTCGTCACCGCCGGCCAGCCGCTGATCCAGCTGGACCGCGCCGATACCCAGGTGTCGCTGGAACAGGCCGAGGCGCAGCTGGCGCAGGCCGTGCGCGAGGTGCGCACGCTGTACGTCAACAACGGCTCGCTCGCCGCCAATGTGGCGCTGCGCGAGGCCGATGTCGCCAAGGCGCGCGAAGACCTGCGCCGCCGCCAGGCCATCGCCGGCTCGGGCGCGGTCTCCAGTGAAGAAATCTCGCACGCGCAGGCGGCGGTCAAGGCCGCCGAATCGGCGCTGCTGGCAGCGCGCGAGCAGCTGGCCTCGAACAAGGTGCTGACCGACCAGACCACCGTGGAAAAGCACCCTAACGTGCAGCGCGCCGCCGCCAACCTGCGCTCGGCCTACCTGTCGTTCGCGCGCTCGACCATGCCGGCGCCGGTGACCGGCTACGTGGCCAAGCGCTCGGTGCAGGTGGGCCAGCGCGTGGCCGCGGGCGCGCCACTGATGGCGGTGGTGCCGCTGGACCAGGTCTGGGTCGACGCCAACTTCAAGGAAGTGCAGATCACCCATATGCGCATCGGCCAGCCGGTGACGCTGGAGGCTGACGTGTACGGCTCCAAGGTCGAGTACAAGGGCAAGGTCGCGGGCTTCTCGGCCGGTACCGGTTCCGCCTTCTCGCTGCTGCCGGCACAGAACGCCACCGGCAACTGGATCAAGGTGGTGCAGCGCCTGCCGGTGCGTATCGCGCTGGATCCGCAGCAGCTCAAGGACCACCCGCTGCGCGTGGGCCTGTCGATGACGGTGAAGGTCGACGTGCGCCGCGAGGAAGGCGCCGCCATGGCCAACGCCGCGCCGGCCAGGCCGATGCAGACCGACGTCTATGACAAGGTGGCGCAGGACGCCGACCAGCTGATCGCCCAGATCATCACCGCCAACAACGGCGGCCGCGCCGCCAGCCTGCCCGCCACCAATGGGACCGACGGCGCCAGCGCGGCCAACAACGCCAACGCCAAGCCTGCCCGCACCTGATCATGGCCAACTCCATCACCGCCGCGCAGCACGGCGCCGGCTCGCCGGCGCGGCCTGCCGCGCCGCTGGCGCCGCAGCAGCCGCAGCCGCTGACCGGCGGCAAGCTGGTGATCGGCACCATCGCGCTGTCGCTGGCCACGTTCATGAACGTGCTCGACTCGTCGATCGCCAACGTGTCGATCCCGGCAATCTCGGGCGACCTCGGCGTGGCGCCCAACCAGGGCACCTGGGTCATCACCTCGTTCGCGGTGGCCAATGCGATCTCGGTGCCGCTGACCGGCTGGCTGACCACGCGCTTCGGTGCGGTGCGGCTGTTCATCACGTCG
The DNA here is from genome assembly GCF_015549295.1 of Cupriavidus sp. IK-TO18. NCBI lineage: Bacteria > Pseudomonadati > Pseudomonadota > Betaproteobacteria > Burkholderiales > Burkholderiaceae > Cupriavidus > Cupriavidus sp. IK-TO18. The sequence goes on along the minus strand of NZ_JADGMP010000007.1, from coordinate 65,933 downwards.
ATCCTGCTGTTCGTGCTGGCGTCGTGGCTGTGCGGCGTCGCGCCCAACCTGGAAACGCTGCTGGCCGCGCGGGTCCTGCAAGGGGCGGTGGCGGGGCCGATGATCCCGCTGTCGCAGTCGCTGCTGCTGTCGAGCTATCCACCCGCGAAAAGCACCATGGCGCTGGCGCTGTGGGGCATGACCACGCTGGTGGCGCCCATCATGGGCCCGCTGCTGGGCGGCTGGATCTCCGACAACATGACGTGGCCGTGGATCTTCTACATCAACGTGCCGGTGGGGATCATCACCGCCTACGCCACCTGGGCCATCTACAAGGACCGCGAGACGCCGACCAAGGTGCTGCCGATCGACCGCATCGGCCTGGCGCTGCTGGTGATCTGGGTGGGGTCGATGCAGCTGATGCTCGACAAGGGCAAGGAGCTGGACTGGTTCCACTCCACCGAGATCGTGGTGCTGACGCTGGTCGCCATTGTCGGCTTCCTGTTCTTCCTGGCATGGGAGAGCTATGAGAAGCATCCGATCGTCGACATCAGCCTGTTCAAGGGCCGCAACTTCAGCTCGGGGGTGATCGCCATCTCGGTGGCATATGGGCTGTTCTTCGGCAACCTGGTAATCCTGCCGCTGTGGCTGCAGACCATCATCGGCTATACGGCGACGGATGCCGGCATCGTGATGGCGCCGGTGGGGATCTTCGCGATCCTGCTGTCGCCGGTGATCGGGCGCAACCTGCCGAAGATGGATGCGCGCTGGGTCGCAACGGCCGCGTTCATCACCTTCGGCATCGTCAGCCTGATGCGTTCGGGCTTCACCACGCAGGTCGATACCTGGACGCTGATGGTGCCGACGCTGATCCAGGGCGCGGCGATGGCGATGTTCTTTATCCCGCTGACGTCGATCATCCTGTCGGGACAGCCGGCCGAGAAGATTCCGGCGGCATCGGGCTTGTCGAACTTCGTGCGGATTACCTTCGGCGGCATCGGCGCCTCGATCTCGACCACGGTATGGGAAAACCGCACGGCGCTGCACCACGCGCAGCTGGTCGAGCAGGTGAACCCGTACAACCCGGCCTATCAGGGCCAGCTCAGCCACCTGACGCAGATGGGCATGAGCCAGGCGCAGGCCGTGGGGGTGATCGAGCGCAACATCAGCCAGCAGGCAGCCATGCTGGGCGCCAACGATATCTTCTGGATCTCGGGGATGCTGTTCTTCGTGCTGATCGGCTTTGTCTGGCTCACGCGGCCAGCCAAGGGCGGCGGCGGTTCGGCGGACGCGATGGCGGCACACTGACGCATACACCTGCTTAGGGACAAAGGGACGCTTGCGAGCGTCCTTTTTTTGTCTTCTCGCCGGAACCCACCGGCACCCCTTGTATTCCGGCCTCGGCCGTCCTATGATTTCCAAACCGATTTACGGAACCACGGTTCCGTAAAACGGAACCAAACGGAAAACCAAAGAGACGGAGCGACGGTGTGAGCATTCTCGAGGGCGTGGAAAGCGTGCTGGCCATGTTCGAACAAGGCCGGCACGAGGTCACGTTCAACGACGTCATTGACGAACTCGGCCTGGCCAAGAGTTCGGCTTCGCGGCTGCTGGCGCAGATGGTGCGCTACCGGCTGCTGGAGCTGCAGCCATCGACGCGGCGCTACCGCCCCGGGACACTGCTGATCCGCGCCGCCCAGGCGGCGACACAGGCGCATCCGTTCGACGAGCAATGCCGGGCGATCCTGGCCGCGCTGTCTGACTCCACCGGCTTCACCGCCTACCTGTCGATGCTCGACGGCACCGACACCGTGGTGCTGCAGCGCCTGAACGGCAGCAACCCGGTGCAAGTGCTGTCGCCGCCAGGCGCGCGCCGGCCGGCATTCACCACCGCGATGGGCCGCGTCCTGCTCTCGCGCCTGCCGGAAGCCGAATTCAGCGCACGCTATGGCACTTCCGGCGCGCGCAAATTGCCCGAGGCGCCGGCTGGCTGCCCCGCTACCGTGGCCGAACTGGCCGAGCGCGTGGCAAGCGCCAGCCGCGAGCGCAGCGCGATCGCCGTGAATGAAGGCATGCCGGGCATTGGCGCCGTGGCCACCACGCTGGCCGATCCGCTTTCCGGAGATGTGCGCGGCCTGTGCCTGTCGTTCACCGCGATGCAGGTCAGCCAGGCCCAGGCCCACGCGCTGCGTGAAACGCTGGTGCAGGCAGTGGCGCCGGTCGGGCAGCGCATCGGCGATCCGCTCTGGCTTCATCCCGGCGACACCGCCGGGCAATAGCAATCCCGGCAGCTCAATCCCATGGAACTCCTGTTACTCAGCAACTCCACCAGCGACGCGGGCTACCTCGTCCATGCCCACGACGCGCTCCGCGAACTGGCCGGCGGGCGCACCCGCGCCTGCTTCCTCCCGTTCGCCGGCGTCACGCGCGACTGGGACACCTATGAAGCGCTGGTGCGCGACGCGCTGGCCCCGGCCGGCATCGAAGCGCACTCGCCCCACCGGCTCTCCGATGCCGAATGCGCGTGGGCGGTGGAAGCGGCCGAACTGATCGTCATCGGTGGCGGCAACACCTTCCGCCTGCTCCAATGCCTGCGCGAACGCGGCCTGCTGCCCGTCATCGCGCGCCAGGTGGCTGCGGGCGCGGCGCGCTATATCGGCTGGAGCGCCGGCACCAACGTCGCTTGCCCGACCATCCGCACCACCAACGACATGCCGGTCGCCGACCCCGGCGGCCTCGATGCGCTCGCGCTGGTCCCATTCCAGATCAACCCGCACTACTTCAACCTGATGGTGCCCGGCTTCCGCGGCGAAACGCGTGACCAGCGGCTGGCCGAGTTCACGGTGCTGCAGCCGCAGATGCCGGTGCTGGGCTTGCCCGAAGGCAACTGGGTGCGCGTATCGGGCGATCGCATGGAGATGGGCGGCGCGCATGGCGCACGCTGGTTCCTTGGCCAGGAGATCGTAGACGTCGCCCCCGGCGCATTGTCCGTGCCGGCCTGCGCCGCTGCCATCTGAGCCATCGCAATACAGGAAAGCAAGGAACCCAAGCAAGATGTCCATCAAGCAGGTGATTGAATCGATCGAGCTGCTGTCCGCAGCCAATGTCGACGGCGCAGCCGTTGCCGCTTTGCTGCGCGCGCGCGGCATCAGCGACGTAACGGTGACGCGCGTGGAAGAGAACGGCCTCTGCACCGACTTCCTCGCCTGCACCCTGCCCGGCCGCAACCCCGACGCGCCCGCGCTGGGCGTGGTCGGCCGCCTTGGCGGCGTGGGCGCGCGCCCGGCAGTGACCGGCCTGGTATCCGATGCCGACGGCGCCATCGTCGCGGTCGCCACCGCGCTGAAGCTGGCCGACATGGCCGCCGGCGGCGACGTGCTGGCCGGCCCGGTCCGCATCCACACCCACATCTGCCCGCATGCCGCCACCCGGCCGCACCAGCCGGTGCCAATGATGAAGTCGCCCTTCGCCATGCGCACGATGATGTCGCACGAGGTCCATCCGCAAATGGCGGCGATCCTGTCGGTCGACACCACGCGCGGCAACCGTTTCGTCAACCGGCGCGGCGTCGCGCTGACGCCGGTGGCCAAGGAGGGCTGGCTGCTGCGCCTGCCCGAACGCATGCTGGACCTGATCGGCTGGGTCAGCGGCGAGCTGCCGGTGGTGCTGCCGCTGACCACGCAGGACATCACGCCCTACGAGAACGGGCTGTGGCACGTCAATTCGATCATGCAGCCCGCCATCGTCACCGATGCACCGGTGGTCGGCGTGGCGCTGACCGCGCAGACCACGGTGCCTGGCTGCGCGACCGGCGTGACCAATGCCCATGACCTGGATGTGGCCACGCGCTTCTGTATCGAGGTCGCGAAGCTGTTCGGCCAGGGCCAGTGCGCCTTCTACGACGTGGACGAGTGGGCCGAACTGCAACGGCGCTACGGCTCGCTGGCGCACCTGCAAACCGTCGGAGTGCCGGCATGACTGCCACGGCCGAACGCCGGCCGCGCGTGGCCTTCGTCACCATCGGCCAGGCGCCGCGGACCGACGTGGTGCCGCAGATGCTGGCCGACCTGGGACTGCCGGTGGCGGCGGAAGAATTCGGCATCCTCGACGACCTCGACGCGGACCAGATCGCCGCACTCGCCCCCACAGAGCGCGAGTATCGCTTTGCCAGCCGCCTGCGCGACGGCTCGCAGGCGGTGATGGGCAAGGCGGTGGCCGAGGCCATGCTCGCGCGGCTGATGGCATCGCTGGACGATGGCCGCTTCGACGCACTGGTGCCGCTATGCACTGGCACCGCGCTGCCGCCGATGCGCACGCTGGTGATCGAGCCGCAGCAAGTGGTGGATCACCTGACCGTCGCGCTCGCCCAGGGATGCAAGCGGCTCGGCATCGTGCTGCCCCTCGAAGTCCAGGTCGGCAGCTTTCACCTGATCGAGCCGGTGTCCTGCGAACTGCGCGTGACGCATGCCTCGCCTTATACAGACACCGCCACCGGCCGCTTCCCGCGGGCCGGCGAGACGCTGCGCGGCTGCGACCTGGTGGTGATGCACTGCATGGGCTACACCGAGGCGATGCGGGCCGAAGTCGCGCGCCATGCCGGCGCGCCGGTGCTGCTCTCGAACCGGATGGTGGCCAGGCTGCTCGGCCAGGTGCTGGAAGGCCGCGCCGGAAGCCGCCTGTGATGTGGCTTACGGGTAAGGGCAAGCCCGCTGACAGATTGCCCGTGACACTGCTGGAGTGGAAGTAACGATGGAAAAGGTGGCGAAGTGGATGGGGCCGCTGCTGCGCGGCATGGTGTGCATGAGCCTGGGCGCGGTAGCGGCCACGGGCGCGCATGCGCAGGAGTGGAAGCCGTCGAAGCCGGTGCGGTTGCTGGTGGGCTTCGCGCCGGGCGGTTCTGCCGACCTGCTGGCGCGGCTGGTGCAGGGACCGTTGTCAGAAAGCCTCGGTGTGCCGGTGGTGGTGGAAAACGTCCCGGGCGCGGGCGGCAACATCGCTGCCGACAAGCTGGCCAAGGCGCCGGCTGACGGCTACACCATCGGCATGGGCGCGGCCGGTGCGATGGCGGTCACGCATGTGCTCAACGCGAAGGGCACACCGTACAAGGCGGACGATTTCACGCCGATCGCCATGCTGGCGACGCAGCCCAACGTGGTGATCATCAACCCGGCATTGCCGGTCAGGTCGATGGCCGACTTCACCGCGTACGTGAAGAAGACGCCGCAGGTCACCTATGGCACGGCGGGCGTCGGCACGTCCAACCACCTGATCGCCGAGACCATGCTGCACCGCCTCGGCGTCGACATGGTCCACGCGCCGTACAAGGGCGCCACGCCGGTGATCACCGACCTGATGGGCGGCCATATCGCCATGACCGTGGACAACATCACCACGGCGGCATCGCTGGCCAAGTCCGGCAAGGTCCGCGCCATCGCCGTCACCGGCAGCAAGCGCTCGCCGCTGTTGCCCGACGTGCCGACGCTGGCCGAGAGCGGCCTGAAGGATTTCAATATGCCGACCTGGCAAGGGATCTTCGGCCCGAAGGACCTGCCCAAGCCGATCGTGGCCCGCTACAACCAGGCACTGGTGAAGGCGCTGGCGAATCCGGAAGTGAAGAAGAAGATGGCGGAGTTCGGCTCCGAGCCGGTCGGCGGCACGCCCGAGCACTTCGCCGGGTTCCTGGCGCAGGATCGCAAGATGTGGGCCGACGTGATCAAGGCAGCAAAAATCACGCTCGACTGATCCGCTCCCGGCGAGGAGCGGCGCCTACAGCTTGACCAGCCGCTCCGGCCGCAAGGCTCCCTCGCGCATGCGAGCAACGCCGAGCAGGCGCGCCGGCGCGCCGGCATAGACGCGCGCCAGCACGCCTTCCGCGATATCGGTGCCATCGGGCAGGTCCCGGTGCGCAATGCGCTGTCCCTGCAGGAAGCGCGCAGCGGCAGCTTCGTCCAGCGTCACGGGCGGACTTTTCTGCAGCAAGGCGTCGACGGGGGCCAGCATGTCCGGCCGCGCGGCATCGTCCTGTTGCTCGATCTGCTCGAGCGTCACCGCGCCGTCCAGCGTCAGGTCGCCCACGGCAATGCGGCGCAGGCCGGTCAGGTGGGCGCCGCAGCCCAGCGCCTCGCCGATATCCTCGGCCAGCGTGCGGATGTAGGTGCCCTTGCTGCAGGTCACGCGCATGGTGAACGCGGCCGTGGTGAACGCCGGGGGCAGCGCGCAACCCAGCAGTTCGATCGCATGGATGGTGACGCGGCGCGCGGCGCGCTCGACCGTCTGCCCAGCGCGCGCGTACTCGTACAGCGGGCGGCCATCCTTCTTCAGCGCCGAATGCATCGGCGGCACCTGTTCGATCTCGCCGGTAAAGCGCGCCAGCGCCTGCTCCACCGCGGCGCGGTCGCAGGTCACCTCACGGACATCGAGCAACTCGCCCTCGGCGTCGCCGGTACTGGAGCGCGCACCCAGCCGCACCACGGCGTCATAGGTCTTGTCCGCTTCCAGCAGGTCCTGCGAAAACTTGGTGGCCTCGCCAAAGCACAGTGGCAGCAGGCCGGTGGCCAGCGGATCGAGCGTGCCGGTATGCCCGGCCTTGTTGGCGCGCAACAGGCGCTTGGCGCGCACCAGCGCATCGTTGGACGACAGGCCCAGCGGCTTGTCGAGCAGCAGCACACCATGGACATCGCGGCGCGGCAGGCGCGGCGGACGGGCGGCGTTGGAATCGGTCATCGGAGGAAACAGGAGCGACGCTGATGCGGCGCGGCGTGCGACCCTGGCGGTCGCGTTGCCCATGCCTGGCGGCACGGGCACCGGCTCAGTCGTCTTTCGAACGCGTGGCGTTCGCTTCGTTGATCAGCTTGGACATCTCGATCGCGTGTTCGACCGAGGTGTCGTGCAGGAAGCGCAGCGTCGGCACGGTATGGATGTGCAGGCGCTTGTACAGCAGCGAGTGCAGGAAGCCGGCCTTCTCGTTGAGGATGGCTTCGGCCGTTGCCGGCTCGGCACCCAGCACGGTGAAGTGCACCTTGGCGTGGGCATAGTCCGGCGTCAGCGTGACCGACTGCAGCGTGACCAGGCCCAGGCGGGGGTCACGCAGCTCGCGCTGGATCATCTCGGCCAGGTCCTTCTGGATCTGGTCGGAGATGCGGAGGTTGCGGGAGGAGATATTGCCTTTCTTGGCCATTCAATACTGTTCTGCTGAGATGACAACGGCAGGCCGAGGCCTGCCGTTGCTTGCGACGCTTACAGCGTACGCGCCACCTCGGTGATTTCGTACACTTCGAGCTGGTCGCCTTCCTGAACATCGTTGAAGTTCTTGATCGACAGACCGCACTCGAAGCCTTGCTTCACTTCCTTGACGTCGTCCTTGAAGCGCTTCAGCGAATCGAGCTCGCCGCTGAAGATGACCACGTTGTTGCGCAGCACGCGCACCAGCGAACTCCGCTTGACCACGCCGTCGGTGACCATACAGCCCGCCACCGCGCCGACCTTCGGCACGCGGAAGACCTGGCGCACCTCGACCGTGCCGGTCGTGGTCTCGCGCTTCTCCGGCGCCAGCATGCCCGACATCGCCGCCTTGATCTCGTCTACCGCATCGTAAATGATGTTGTAGTAGCGGATATCGATGCCGTTGTGCTCGGCCAGCTTGCGCGCGCCAGCGTCGGCACGCACGTTGAAGCCGATGATGACCGCCTTCGAGGCCGTCGCCAGGTTGACGTCGGACTCGGAGATGCCACCCACGCCGCCGTGCACGATCTGCACGCGCACTTCGGCGGTCGACAGCTTCTGCAGCGACTGCACCAGCGCTTCCTGCGAACCCTGCACGTCGGCCTTGACGATCAGCGGCAGCGTTTGCACTTCGCCTTCCGTCATCTGCTCGAGCATGTTCTCCAGCTTGGCGGCCTGTTGCTTGGCCAGCTTCACGTCGCGGAACTTGCCCTGGCGGAACAGCGCGATTTCGCGCGCCTTGCGCTCGTCCGGCAGCACCAGCACTTCCTCGCCGGCGGCAGGCACTTCCGACAGGCCCTGGATTTCCACCGGGATCGACGGGCCGGCTTCCTTGGTCGGCTTGCCGTTCTCGTCGAGCATGGCACGCACGCGGCCATAGGCGCTGCCAGCCAGGACCACGTCGCCACGCTTGAGCGTGCCGCTGCTGACCAGGATGGTAGCGATCGGGCCCTTGCCCTTGTCGAGCTGGGCTTCCACCACCAGGCCCTTGGCCGGGGCGTCGACCGGCGCCTTCAGTTCCAGCACTTCAGCTTGCAGCGACACTTGCTCCAGCAGGTCTTCGATACCGGTACCGGCCTTGGCGGACACCGGCACGAACGGCGAATCGCCGCCGTACTCTTCCGGCACCACCTGCTCGGCCACCAGTTCCTGCTTGACGCGGTCCGGGTTGGCTTCGGGCTTGTCGATCTTGTTGATCGCCACCACGATGGGCACGCCGGCAGCCTTGGCGTGCGCAATCGCTTCCTTGGTCTGCGGCATCACGCCGTCGTCGGCCGCGACCACCAGGATCACGATGTCGGTCGCCTTGGCACCGCGGGCACGCATGGCCGTAAAGGCCTCGTGACCCGGGGTGTCCAGGAACGTGATCACGCCGCGGTCGGTTTCCACGTGGTAGGCACCGATGTGCTGCGTAATGCCGCCGGCTTCGCCCGCGGCAACCTTGGTGCGGCGGATGTAGTCCAGCAGCGAGGTCTTGCCGTGGTCGACGTGACCCATCACGGTCACCACCGGCGGACGCGGCAGCAGTTCGGCGTCGGTGTGCTCTTCACCGTCCACCACCAGCAGCGCTTCCGGATCGTCCAGCTTGGCGGCGAACGCCTTGTGGCCCATTTCTTCCACCACGATCATGGCGGTTTCCTGGTCCAGCACCTGGTTGATCGTCACCATCTGGCCGAGCTTCATCATCTGCTTGATGACCTCGGACGCCTTCACGGCCATCTTGTGGGCGAGATCCGCCACCGAGATGGTTTCCGGCACGTGCACTTCACGCACCACCGGTTCGGTCGGCGCCTGGAAGCTGCTGCGGCTGTCGTCATGCTGCTGCTGACGGCCGCCGCGGCCACGCGGGCCACCGCGCCAGCCGCCCACGCCGCCCGACGAATCGCCGCGCGTCTTCAGGCCACCGCCCTTCTTGCGGCTGCCTTCGTCCTGCCACGTGCCAGGCTTACCCACCTTGCCCTTCTTGTCGGCGGTGGTGGTGGTCGTGGCCGTGGTGGCGGGCTTCTTGTCGCCAGCCTTGGCTTCGGTCGCGGTCGCGGAAGCCGGCTTGACCGGCTTGTGCAGCGTGCCGGTCTGCTCGGCCTTCTTTTCTTCGGCCTTGCGCTCGGACGGCGCCTTCAACACGCGAGCCGGCGCATTCAGCATCTGCTGGATGGCGCGGGCTTCGGCTTCGGCAGCCTCGCGGCGCTTGCGTGCGGCAATCTCTTGTTCGGCACGGGCCTTGTCGGCGGCAGCCTTGGCCTCGTCGGCGGCCTTCTGGGCCTCGGCGCGCTCGGCGGCCACACGGGCCTTCTCGTCCTCGGCCTTCTTGCGCGAGGAGTCTTCCGCAGCCTCGGTCACGGCACGCGACGCCGCAGCCTCTTCCTCCGCCTTCTTGGCGGCGAGTTCGGCCTGGCGGCGCTGTTCCGCTTCCAGGGCTTCCTGGCGGGCACGGCGCTCGGCTTCCTCGCGCTCGGCAGCCTCGCGGGCGGCCTTGGCTTCGGCTTCCTGGCGCGCCAGCAGTTCGGCCTGGCGTCGTTCTTCCTCTTCGCGGCGTGCCTGCTCGGCCGTGTCGACAACCGGGGGCTGAGCCTCGGCCGTATCAGCGTGCGCCTCGGGGTGGGCTTCGTCGCGCTTGATCAGGACGCGCTTCTTGCGCACTTCGACCTGGACCGTGCGGGTCTTGCCGGCGCCATCCGACTGGCGGATCTCGGACGTCTCGCGCTTCGTCAGCGTGATCTTCTTCCGGGAGCTGTCGTCGGCCTGGCCGTGCGAACGCTTCAGATAGTCCAGCAGCCTGGTCTTATCCGATTCCGTGATGATGTCTTCTGGCGCAGCTTTGCCCACCCCAGCCGCCTGCAATTGTTCCAGCAGGGCAGCTGCGCTGCGACTCAGTTCTGCGGCCAGTTGGGCAACTGTTGTGCTTGCCATTCAAACCCTTTCAATGCTTGGTGTCTTCGTCGGGACAAATCGTATGCGGAAAGCGCGCCCGGGCTGGTATTGGCCAGCCCGGCCCCGTGTCCCTCAGTTGAACCAATGTTCCCGTGCTTTCATGATCAGCGCCTTGGCTTCTTCCTCGGTGACGCCGGTCATCTCGACCAGTTCGTCGACGGCCAGTTCGGCCAGGTCGTCACGCGTGTGGATATCACCTTCGGCCAGCTTGCCGATCAGTTCCGGGTTCAGGCCGTCGAGCGAGCGCAGATCCTGCGACACCTCTTCCACCTTTTCTTCCCGGGCCAGTTCCATCGTCAGGAGCGCATCACGCGCGCGGTTGCGCAGCTCGTTGACGGTGTCTTCGTCAAAGGCCTCGATCTCCATCATTTCACTGATGGGGACATAGGCCACTTCTTCCAGCGTGGAGAAGCCTTCCTCGATCAGGATGTCTGCCACTTCCTCATCCACGTCCAGCTTGGACATGAACAGCTTGCGCACGACATCGCTCTCTTCGGCCTGCTTCTGCGCCGATTCTTCCTGCGTCATGATGTTGATCTGCCAGCCGGTCAGCTCGGACGCCAGGCGTACGTTCTGACCACTGCGGCCGATGGCGACGGCGAGGTTTTCCTCGTCGACCACCACGTCCATGCTGTGCTTCTCTTCATCGACCACGATCGACTGCACTTGCGCAGGTGCCAGTGCGCCGATCACAAACTGCGCCGGGTCTTCCGACCACAGCACGATATCCACGGCCTCGCCGCCGATCTCGTTGCGCACCGCGGTCACGCGCGTACCGCGCACGCCCACGCAGGTGCCGATCGGGTCGATGCGCTTGTCATGCGCCACCACCGCGATCTTGGCACGCACGCCCGGATCACGCGCGGCGGCCTTGATTTCCAGCAGGCCCTGCTCCATTTCCGGCACTTCGTTTTCGAAGAGCTTGATCAGGAACTCGGGGGCCGTGCGCGACAACTCGATCTGCGGGCCGCGCGCGGCGCGGTCCACGTTCAGGATATAGGCACGCACGCGATCGCCGGTGCGCAGGTTTTCCTTCGGGATGATCTGGTCGCGGGCCAGCAGCGCTTCGACGCGGCCGGATTCCACGATCAGGCCCTTCTTGTCGGCGCGCTTGACCGTGCCGGTCATGATCTTCTCGCCGCGATCCAGGTAGTCGTTCAGGATCTGCTCGCGCTCGGCGTCGCGGATGCGCTGCAGGATCACCTGCTTGGCGGCCTGCGCGCCGATACGGCCGAACTCGACCGACTCGATCTGCTGCTCGATGTAGTCGCCAAGCTCAAGGCTGGGGTTCTCATCGCGGGCTTCGAACAGAAGGATTTGCTTGTCCGGCTCCTGCAGGCCCTGCTCGTCGGGAACGACCAGCCAGCGGCGGAAGGTTTCATGCTCGCCCGACTCGCGATCGATCGCGACCCGGATATCCACGTCTTCTTCGAAACGCTTCTTGGTGGCCGAGGCGAGCGCCGCCTCCAGGGCACCGAATACCACATCCTTGTCGACGTTCTTCTCACGCGCAAGCGCATCGACGAGCAACAGAACTTCGCGGCTCATTGCTTGTTCCCTTTTCTTTGATTTCCTTTGAAGTCGAATACCGGCACCAGGCGTGCCTTGTCGACATCGGATACGGCAAATTCCAGCAGTGCCGGGCCATCCTTGCCCTCGAACTCCAGGCCGACCTTCTCCGCGCCAGCCTCGCCGGCCGGTTCGCGCAGGATGCCCGTGAAGTTCTTCTGCCCGTTCACCGGCAGGCGCAGCGTCACGCGCGCCTCGGCGCCGGCAAAGCGGACGTAGTCGGCCAGCTTCTTCAGCGGCCGGTCCAGTCCGGGCGACGAGACCTCGAGGCGTTCGTAGTCGACGTTCTCGACCGTGAACACGTGGGTGAGCTGGCGGCTCACCTTTTCACAATCCTCGATGGCGATGCCGGTTTCAGGCTGATCGATATAGACACGCAGCAATCCGGCCGGGGCACGCTCGAGCTCAACCAGCTCATATCCCATGCCGTTAAGGGTGGTTTCGATCAAATCTGCCAGATGCACTGTTATCCCGAGTAATGGCCATCAACACCGTTGGCAGGCAAACCCGCCGCTGCCGTCCGGGACGACCCTGCTGCAGTGCTGCCTGTCCGCCATCCCGCACGCGCCGGGGCGCGGAACCGAATTCGGGCGAACCAAAAAAAAATGGGCGCAATGCCCATCATTCGCCCACCCTCGGCGAGGATGGCTTTTTGAATAGACTTGAATTATACGCGGATTATGTCGAAAAGGCAAAAGCCAGACATACTCGCGGATTACGCGCCGCGCCGGCGGGTCGTCACCCCGCCGTGCGCGGCATCAGGCACTCAGCGATTGCCGCCGCGATTGCCCCCGCGGCTGCCTCCGCGATTGCCACCACCGCCGCCGCCACGCTGGCCGCGATTTCCGCCTGCCTTCGCCGCCTTCGGCATGACGTTTCCGTTCGCCTCGCCGCCGCCACGACGCTGCGGCTTGCCTTGCCCGCCAAGCCCGGCGCCACCGCCACCACGCGCCTGGCGCGCGCCGGTGCCGCGGCCGCCGCCAAGGTTGGCCGCGTGCGAGGTCAGCAGCGTGGGGCCGTGGCTGATGTAGCCCATCGACGTCTTCATCGGATCCGGCTGGCCGCCGCGGCTGCCGCCCCGCGCACCGCCCTGCTCGTAGCGCGGCAGGCCGTCCATGCCGGTATGCATCGGCATGCCGGCAATCGCCGCTTCGGTACGCTGCTTGCGCCCGCCGACCTTGGTCGCGCCCTTGCCGGACTGCTCGCCCTTGCCTGGCACCTTCAGGCCGACGGCGGTCATCAGCGCCTTGACGTCATTGGGCTCGACCTCCTGCCAGCGGCCGCGCTTGAGGCCGCGCGGAAGCAGGAACTGCCCGTAGCGCGTACGGATCAGGCGCGACACGGTCAGGCCGACCGCCTCGAACATGCGCCGCACTTCGCGGTTGCGGCCTTCGGTCAGCGCCACGTGGTACCACTGGTTGACGCCCTCGCCGCCGCCGTCCGCGATGCGCAGGAAGTTGGCCTCGCCGTCGTCCAGCTTGATGCCGTGCAGCAGGCGCTGGCGGTCGGCTTCGGCCAGCTCGCCCAGCGTGCGCACCGCGTATTCACGTTCGACGCCGTAGCGCGGGTGCATGAAGCGGTTGGCGATATCGCCCGAGGTGGTGAAGATCAGCAGGCCCTCGGTATTGAAGTCCAGCCGGCCAATGGCGACCCACTTGCCGGACTTGATGCGCGGCAGGCTGTCGAACACGGTCGGACGGCCTTCCGGGTCCGACTGGCTGACGATTTCGCCGGCCGGCTTGTGGTACAGCAGCACGCGCGGCGGCTTGGTCGAGACCTTGCGGTGAATCAGCTTGCCGTTGACGCGCACCTGGTCGGCCGGCAGGATGCGCTGGCCGATATGCGCCGGCAGCCCGTTGACCGAGACCCGTCCCTGCAGGATCAGCTCTTCCATTTCGCGGCGCGAGCCCAGGCCGCCTTCGGCCAGCACCTTGTGCAGCTTCGGGGCGTCGTCCTCGGCCGACAGCTCACGCACCGGCTTCGCCTTGGTGCGCGGGATGACCGTGTCTTCCTTGTCGTACTGCTCGGAAATCACGAAGCGGAACAGGTCCTCGCTGCTGGCCGCGGCCTTGTCGCCACCACCCTGGCCCTGGCCCTTGCGCTGGCCCTGCGGCTTGGCACCCTCCTTGCGGCGGCCCTGCGGCTGCCGGCCGGCAGCGCCCTGGCCCTCGGCCGGAGCGGCTGACTTGCCGCTGCGCGGGTTCGGCTTGCGCTTGCGGGGCGCCTGCTCACCCTTGTCCGCCCTCTCGGCTCTTTCGGCTTTCTCGCCGCTTTCAGCCTTGTGCGCCTTGTGCGCCTTGTCGGCCGGGGCCTGCGCCGACTGGCCGCCATCGCCCTGAGCCGGCTTGCGCTTGCCGCGGCCGCGCTGGGCACCGCGCCCGCCGGCCGCCGCTGGCGCCGGGGCCGCTTCCGCGGCGTCGCCGGGCATACCGGCCTCGGCGCCTTCGGCGCGGCCGGCATCGCGATCTTGCGTGGCCTGGCGGCGCGACGCCACTAGGTTCCTCAGCCCGCGGCGCAGCCCCTTGCGGCGGGGCGCGGCTTCGCTGCCCGATCCGGGTTCGGCGGCGCCGGAATCGGCGGGTGCGCCCGCATGGCGGGTGTCTTGCTCAACGGAATCAGACAAGATATTCACTATCGGATGTTGCATGTTGTTCAGTTCGGCACGCGTTCGTCGTGCTCGCTCGGGTGCGGCGAGGCGCCGTCTTCCGGCAGTTCAGCCCGTGCCCCGTCCGGATCGGAATCGGCAGGATTGCCCAGCTCGGTTGGTTCGCCTTCGGCACCCAGTTCCTCCGCCCCATGCTGGTGCGGCTGCAGGTCGAATCCGTTGGCGACTGCGCCGTCGGCGGACCCCTGGCCGGCGTCCGTGGCTTCGGGCTCGCCTGCGGCGGATGCCTCGGGCCGGGCCGGCTCGGCAAACGCCTCTTCATCGGCACTGCCAGGCTTGCCTGCCGCCAGCGCCTCGAAATCGATGGCCCGCTGGTCCAGCAGCGTTGCCTGCGCCTGCGCCTGGGCATCCTCGAGCGGGGGCAGCTCGTCCAGCGTGCGCAGCCCGAGGTCGTCCAGGAACGCCTTGGTGGTGGCATACAGGGCCGGACGCCCCGGCACGTCGCGGTGCCCGATCACCTCGATCCAGCTGCGGTCTTCCAGCTTCTTGATGACTTCCGTGCTGACCGTCACGCCGCGGATTTCCTCGATATCGCCACGCGTCACCGGCTGGCGATAAGCGATGATCGCCAGCGTCTCCATCACGGCGCGCGAGTATTTCGGCGGCTTTTCCGGATTCAGGCGATCAAGGTATTCACGCATCTCGGGGCGGCTCTGGAAGCGCCAGCCGCTGGCCAGCGACACAAGCTCCACGCCGCGCGGGCGCCAGTCCTGGCGCAGTTCCTCCAGCAGCACGCGGACGGTGTCCGCGCCGACGTCGTCGGCGAACAACCGTCGCAGATCATTGACGCGCAAAGGCTCCTGCGCGCAGATCAGCGCCGTCTCGAGGACGATCTTCGCCTCTTGGGTATTCATGTTGATGGTGTGCAGCCTGTCTTTGCACCTGCTCCCGGACGGATCCGGGGCACCGGAGATTTTGGATACAGCGATGCCAATGCCATCGCCATCTCATTGCGCAGCTCACCCGGATGCCTGCTGCATCCAAGCCGTGCACTTCCCTTTCTTTGCATCGAGTTGCCGGGTCACTCCGGCAGGAGATCGTTCGCATGCCGCCATGGGCCGGTCAGCGAACCTCTTGCGTGGCGCGTCCGCACAACGGACGCCGCTGTCGGCGAACTGAACGCCTCGGACGCAAGAAAAACGGGTATCGGGAGCAAGGCCGGCATCTCCAACACCGCAGTGCCAGCCGGGCTTTTGAACCAGATCATTTGAACCGGATGGACCGCGGGACGGGCCAGGAATCGAACTACCAACACTCCCCGCCGCCCTGGGCGCACCTTCTGGCAGGAAGGCCGCTGGCGCTGCTCGCCGCTGCTTACAAAACACCGCGCGATACCGCAATGCTGGCGATTGTATGGCATTCCCGCCCTCGCCCGCAACCACCATCCGACGCGCCGAGCGCCGCATACGTCTCAAAAGACCAGGCAGAAACCCTGCTCTGCCAGCGAATGTGGCAACAACACCGCGCGCGCCAGACCAAGGGCCCCGAACACCATGACCGCCACGCCCGCGCCCACGCGCACCGCGCGCCGCCGCGACAGGCTGCGCAGGTAGCCGGACAGCCCCGACAGCACCAGCAGGTTGGGCAGCGTACCGATGCCAAACACACCCATCACCAGCGCACCGGAACCGGCATTGCCGGCGAGCAGCGCCAGCGTCAGCGCTCCATAGACCATGCCGCACGGCACCAGCCCCCACGCCAGGCCAACACCATAGCGCCTGGCAAGCCCCCCATGCGCACGCACGAAGGTGGGCATGGCGCCGCCGCCCAGCCGCCCAAGCTGCCGCGCCAGCACGCTGCCTGCCCGCACCGCCAGCCGCTCGAGCCACGCGACGGTAAAGGCATTGCCGCGCAGCACGCGCCAGCCCGACCACAGCAGCATGGCACTGCCGGCACCAAACAACCAGCGCTGCAACGGCAGGTAGTCCTGCTTCCACGCGCCGGCGCCAATCGCGCCCAACAGCGCGCCAAGCAGCACATAGGTCGAAATCCTGCCCAGGTGCATTGCCAGCAACTCGCCGGCCCAGGCAGCGCGGCTACGCACGAAGGTCAGGGCCGCGACGCCGCCACGCGGCTGTTCAACCGCCAGTGCGATGCCGCCACACATTGCCGCGCAGTGCACGCCGCCCAGCAATGCCAGCATAAAAACGCTAATTAGCACACCAAATGGCAAATCTGACTCCCTGCCTCATCACATCGCACGGTAAAATGGCGGGGTCGCGCCCTCGCATCCACTCTTGCAGGTTCCAATTGCTCACCTCCATTCCAATCACTGAGATGTCGCCTCGTTGCTCCACTTGCGCGATGGGGCAACTGTGCCTTCCGGTTGGCATGTCCCAGCAAGACCTCACCAAGATGGACACGCTGGTGCAGGAACGCATCCGGGTCCATAAGGGTGAGACCTTGTATCGCATGGGCGATCCCCTCACCGCGGTTTACGCCGTTCGCTTCGGCACGCTGAAGACCCATGTCACGACCGAAGACGGCCGTTCACAGATTACCGGTTTCCACCTGCCAGGCGAAATCGTCGGCCTCGACGGCCTCGGTGAGATGCAGCATGCCTCGGACGCCACCGCGCTGGAAGATACCGAGGTCTGTGTAGTCCGCCTTGGGGACCTGCAGACGCTGTCTGCAGACCTGCCTTCGCTGCAGCATCAGTTCCTGCGGCTGATGGGCAAGGAAATCACGCACGACCAGATGATGCTGGTGACACTCGGTTCGATGCGCGCCGAAGAACGCCTGGCCGCTTTCCTGATCAACCTGTCTGAGCGCCTGTCGGCGCGCGGCTACTCGTCGACCGAATTCGTGATGCGCATGAGCCGCGAGGAAATCGGCAGCTACCTGGGCCTGAAGCTGGAAACCGTCAGCCGCCTGTTCTCGCGTTTCGCTGAGGCCGGCCTGATCCAGATTCGCCAGCGCCACGTCAAGCTGGTGGATCTCGCCGGCATCAAGCAGCTCTACAGCCGTAGCTGCTGACCCTTCCCACCACCCGCCGCTTTGCGCCTGCGCCGCGCGGGGCGGCGCAGGCATCGGCATTCACTCCAACTCGTCGGTATCGCTGAGCCGCGTCGGCATCGTGTACAGCGTCAACCCGCTGGACAGCGCGCAGAAGATCCACGCTAGCAGGAAGCTCATCGTGTAGATCGATTCGCGCGACGCCTCGATCGGATGCCCGAAGAACTTCAGATCACCGGGGTCCACGACCGAGAACACCGTCGCGGTGGCGAAGCCCGCCATCAGGAACCCGGGCCACAAGACCCACATCAGCCAGCGCAACCTCATGGCTGCCTCGCTGCGCTCGGCTGAGGCCGCACCGCCTCGGCCTTCTCGACCACCAGTCCATGGCGCGCTGCGCCCTGCACCGGCACGTCAGGATGCGACGACGCAAGCCAGATGGTGACGCCGCACGCCACCATCGCGACCAGCGGGCCGCTCATCAACAGCCACGGCCACGGCTCTTTCCACCACGGATTGCCTTGCTGATTCATCATGCCCCCTTGAGTTCTGCACCGAGCGCCTGGCGTCACAGGTCGCGCGGCACGATAAAGCTGGTGCTCTGCCGGATCTCGGCGTTGCCCTGCTCCGATCCTTCGCTGGTCACCGTCACGCTGATCTTGTGCGTACCCTGCGCCGCGTCTTCGATCGGCACGCGTATGCGGATCGGCAACAGCCGGTTCGAGGTCGGCGCCAGCGATTCGGCCTGCTTGTCATATTCGACCGTCAGGTGCTTCAGCTCGTCGCTGTCGGCTCGCACGCTGATATGCATCGGCCCCTCGGTCGTGTTGATCAGCTGCAGGCGATACACATTCTCGATCCAGCGGCCTTCGACCTCCCGGCCCAGCGCGCCGCGGTCGCGGATGATGTCCACCTTCAGCGGCGTGCGCAGCGCGATCGAAGCCACAAAGCCAGCGAGCAGCGCGACCCAGATCACGGAATAGATGATGACACGCGGACGCAGCAGGCGCTTGCGCGATGCTGCCGCGGACAGCGCCTTGCGCATGGCATTCTCCGAGGTGTATCGGATCAGCCCGCGCGGGTAGGACATCTTGTCCATGACCTGGTTGCAGGCGTCGATGCACGCGCCGCAGCCGATGCATTCATACTGCAGGCCATCGCGGATATCGATGCCGGTCGGGCACACTTGCACGCAGATGCTGCAGTTGACGCAATCGCCCAGGCCCGCCTGGCGATGGTCGGTCTTGCGCGAACGGCTGCCGCGCGGCTCGCCCCGGCCGACGTCGTAGGTCACGACGTAGGTGTCGCGGTCGACCATCACGCTCTGGAAACGCGCATACGGGCACATGTACTTGCACACCTGCTCGCGCATGAAGCCAGCGTTGCCCCAGGTGGCGAACGCATAGAATAGCATCCAGAACGTCTGCCACGGGCCCAGCGACAGGCTCGCCAGCTCGCCACCCAGCTCACGGATCGGCGCGAAGTAGCCGATGAAGGTGAAGCCGGTCCACAGCGCGATCAGTACCCACAGGAAGTGCTTGGTGGCCTTGATACGCAGTTTGCGCAGGCTCCAGGGGTCGCCGTCGAGACGGATGCGGGCGATCCGGTCGCCTTCGATCCGCCGCTCGATCCACATGAAGATCTCGGTATAGACCGTCTGTGGACAGGCGTAACCGCAGAACAGCCGCCCGGCGATCGCCGTGAACAGGAACAGCGCCAGCGCCGAAATGACCAGCAGCACGGCGAGATAGATGACATCCTGAGGCCACAACACCAGCCCGAAGATGTAGAACTTGCGTTCGCCAAGGTCGAACAGCACGGCCTGGCGTCCGTTCCACTGGAGCCAGGGCGTGCCGTAGTAGATCAGCTGCGTGAAGAGGACCAGCCAGACGCGCCAACTGGAGAAAGCGCCCGTAACGGAGCGCGGATAGATCTTGCGGCGGACCTCGTACAGCGTTTCATCCGAGGTCTCGGCAGGCGCAGCGGCCGACCGCTGGCGGTCGGCCGCCCGGGCCATTTCTTCGGTCCCGGGTGCGTTCATGGATGGTTTCTCCTGCGGGCGGCCCGCGCCCGCTCAGATGAGTCGCCTGTCATTGGCCGGCACCCCCGCCGGTATTCGACAGACCCCAGACATAGGCCGTCAGCATGCGGATCCGCTCTGGCGTCAGGATCTCTTCATGTGCCGGCATATGGTTATTATGCCCCTTCAGGATGGCGTCGACGATGCTGCCTTCCGAACTGCCATACAGCCACACGTTATCGGACAGGTTCGGCGCGCCCAGTGCCTGGTTGCCCTTGCCGCCGGCACCGTGGCAAGCCGCGCAGGTCGACTTGAAAGTGCTCTCGCCACGCGAGGCGCGGATGGGATCCGAAGACAGCCCCGACAGCGAGCGGACATACTGCGCCACGTCGCCTGCCAGCTTGCCGTCGATGGTGGATGCGAACGGCGGCATCACGCCATTGCGGCCCTTGGCAATGGTCTGCTGGATGGTCTCGGGTTCGCCGCCATACAGCCAGTCGCCGTCCGTCAGGTTGGGAAAGCCGCGGCTGCCGCGCGCATCCGAACCATGGCATTGCGCGCAGTAGTTCAGGAACAGCCGCTGGCCAATTTCGCGCGCCTGCGGATCTCCAGCCACCTGCTTGACATCCATCTTCAGGTACTTGGCATAGATCTCGTTCTGCATCTGCTCCTGCGCGGCACGATGCGCGGCCAGTTCGCCCTGCGTCGAGAACTTCAGCACGCCTGAGTACTTGCCCAGACCCGGATACAACACGAGGTAGACCAGGCCGAAGACACAGGCCAGCAGGAACATCCACATCCACCAGCGCGGCAGCGGGTTGTTCAGTTCGCGCAGGTCGTCGTCCCAGACGTGGCCGGTGTCGTCGCCCCCGCTGGCGGTCTTGGTGATCTTGCGTTGCGAGAACAGCAGCCATACGCACCAGACGATGCCGACGAGCGCGATCGCGGCAATGTAGTAACTCCAGAAATCGGAAAAGAAATCGCTCATGGCTAGGTGTTCCGGCTCGATGTTGTCGTGGTTTCGTCAGGCAGCGCGAACGGCAGCATGGCGGATTCCCGGTTGGCGGCCTGCCGGCCGGCCGACCACGCCCACCAGCAGATGCCAAGGAAGACGACCATCGACACGACGGTCGCAATAGCGGTGATCATGGCCATGGCTTACTCCTTCGCCGGTGCAACTGCTGCAGCGGTGTCCACGCGGACATTGCGGCGGTTGGTGCCCAGAGCCTGGAGGTAAGCCACCAGCGCGTCTTCCTCGGTCTTGCCCTGGAGCTCGTCCGGCGCCTTGGCGATGTCGGCCTCGGTGTATGGCACGCCCAGCTTCGCCAGCGCCCGCATGCGCGCCTGGATATCGTTGGTCGGCAGCGCGGCCTTCTCCAGCCACGGGTAGGAAGGCATCACCGACTCGGGCACCACGTCACGCGGGTTGCGCAGGTGGATGCGTTGCCAGTCGTCCGAGTAGCGGCCGCCGACGCGTGCCAGGTCGGGACCGGTACGCTTCGAGCCCCACAGGAACGGGTGATCGTAGACGGCCTCGCCCGCGGTGGAGAAATGGCCGTAACGCTCGGTTTCGGCCTGCAGTGTCCGCACCTGCTGCGAGTGGCAGCCGACGCAGCCTTCGCGGATATAGATATCCCGGCCCATCAGCCGCAGCGGCGAATACGGCGTGACACCCGGATCCGGCTTGGTCGTGGAGTGCTGGAAGAACAGCGGCACGATCTGCACCAGACCCGCGATGCTGACCACGAGGATCGTGCAGATGATCAGCCAGCCGATGTTCTTCTCCAGCGTTTCGTGGGAAAAGAATCTTTGTTTTTCCGACATCTTTCTATCCTGGAATGATCAGTGTGCGGAGGCCGGGATGCTGGCCGGGATCGGCGCATCCACGGCACGCTTGCCGACGATGGTCTTGGCGACGTTGTAGGCCATCAGCAGCATGCCGGAGAGGAAACAGATGCCACCCAGCAAACGGATCAGGTAGAACGGGTACTTGGCCTTGACCGCTTCGACGAAGGCATAGGTCAGCGTGCCGTCAGGCTGCGTGGCGCGCCACATCAGGCCTTCCATCACGCCGGCGATCCACATCGAGGCGATATACAGCACCACGCCGATGGTCGCGATCCAGAAGTGCCATTCGATCAGGCGCACGCTGTACATCTGCTTCTCGCCGAACAGCCGCGGGATCAGGTAGTAGAGCGAACCAATCGAGATCATTGCGACCCAGCCCAGCGCGCCGGAGTGCACGTGGCCGATGGTCCAGTCCGTGTAGTGCGACAGCGCATTGACGGTCTTGATCGACATCATCGAGCCTTCGAACGTGGACATGCCATAGAACGACAGCGCCACCACCAGGAACTTCAGTATCGGGTCGGTGCGCAGCTTGTGCCAGGCGCCCGACAGGGTCATGATGCCGTTGATCATGCCGCCCCACGACGGCGCCAGCAGAATCAGCGAGAACACCATGCCGAGCGACTGCGCCCAGTCTGGCAGCGCGGTGTACTGCAGGTGGTGCGGGCCGGCCCACATGTAGGTGAAGTTCAACGCCCAGAAGTGGACGATGGACAGGCGGTATGAATAGATCGGACGCTCGGCCTGCTTGGGAATGAAGTAGTACATCATCCCGAGGAAGCTGGTGGTCAGGAAGAAGCCCACCGCGTTATGGCCATACCACCACTGGATCATTGCGTCCTGCACGCCGGCATAGGCCGAGTAGGACTTCCACAGCGACACCGGCATCTCAATGTTGTTGACGATGTGCAACAGCGCGATGGTCAGGATGTAGGCGCCGAAGAACCAGTTGGCGACATAAATATGCCGTGTCTTGCGCTTGACGATGGTGCCGAAGAACACGATCGCATAGGCCACCCAGACCGCGGTGATCAGCAGGTCGATCGGCCATTCCAGTTCGGCGTATTCCTTCGAGGAGGTAATGCCCAGCGGCAGCGTGATGGCCGCGGCGACGATAACCAGTTGCCAGCCCCAGAACGTAAACGCCGCGAGCGGGCCGCAGAACAGGCGGGCCTGGCAGGTGCGCTGGACCACGTAGTACGAGGTCGCGAACAGCGCGCTGCCGCCGAAGGCAAAGATCACCGCATTGGTATGCAGCGGCCGCAGGCGGCCGAACGACAGCCAGGGCGTGTTGAAGTTGAGTTCAGGCCAGATCAGCTGTGCTGCCAGCAGCACGCCGACGGCCATGCCGACGATCCCCCAGACTACCGTCATGACAGCGAACTGTCTTACGACGCCGTAATTGAAGGTGTCGACGCGTGAAGACGCGGCAGTGACATCCATTCAGACCCCCAAAGCTTAGAGAAGAGAAAAAACCTACTGACGTTGTGACTTTAGAAAAACCCCGCCACCGGTGTGTTGATCTTTATCAAGTCGCTCAGGACCGGCAATGAACCTCGCGGCGCCGCCCCGGTCCGAGACCGATGTCATCCCAGGACATGCGCGCATCAAGGCTTGTCGTTGTCCAGCAGGATCGATTCCGCGGGCCGGTCGAGATCGTCGTACTGGCCCGCATGCAATGCCCACCACAGCGCGGCGGCGATCACGACGACGAGTACCAGGCTCATCGGCACGAGCAGGTAAAGCGTTTCCATGAGGCTCCTAGACCGACTTGCGGCCAGCGCGCAGCAGACGCCAGGCGTTGGCCACCACCAGCAGCGACGACAGTGACATGCCGATACCGGCCATCCATGCCATCACCAGCCCGGTCGCCGCCAGCGGGATCGCCACCACGTTGTAGAAAAAGGACCAGCCCAGGTTCTGCCGCACCACGCGCCGCGCCTTGCGCGACACCGCCAGCGCGGTTGCGATCTCGTCGATGCCGCCGTGTGTCAGCACGGCGTCGGCGCCGGCCTGCGCCAGCGGCGCACCGCTGCCGATCGCGATCGAGACCTGCGCCTGCGCCAGCACCGGGGCGTCGTTGATGCCGTCGCCCACGGCCAGCACTACCGCCCCGCCCTGCTGCAGCCGCGCGACGTAGTCGCGCTTGCCCTCGGGTGTCACTTCGCCGGCGGCATGGCCGATGCCGAAGTGCTCTGCCCACCAGCGCACGGCCGCGGCGTTATCGCCGGAGACGAGGTGGCAGCGCACGCCCAGCGCACCGAGCCGCGCCAGCAGCGCGGACGTCTGCGCGCGCTCGACATCGGCCAGCACGAAGCTGGCGAGCACGCCGTCCTGTGCCGCCAGCCACACGACCGTGGCGCCGGGATGGGCCGGGCCCGCAACCGCCGGCACTGGCACGGATGAGCCGCCGCTAACGAGCCCGCGCGCGAAATCCAGCCGGCCGAGCCGCAGGCGGCGTCCGTCGACCGTGGCTTCAAGGCCCTGTCCGGGCACGTTGCGGATGCCGGTGACCGCCACGGCATGGCCCCCTCCATCGGGCACGGCCGCGAGCAGTGCGCGTGCGATGGGGTGCTCGCCGCCGCGCTCCATCGCCGCGGCCAGTGCAAGGCATTGCGCCTCGCTCAGGTCGGCCAGCGGCTGCACTGCCGCCACGGCAAAGCGTCCTTCAGTCAGCGTGCCGGTCTTGTCCAGCACCACATCGGTCACGCGCGCCAGCGTCTCCAGCGCATGGCCGCGCGTCAGCAGTACGCCGCGCCGCGACAGCGCGGCGCCCGCGGCGGCCAGCGCGGCCGGCGTGGCCAGCGACAGCGCGCACGGACAGCTGACCACCAGCACGGCGATCGTCACCAGCAGCGCGCGTGACGGATCGATCCACAGCCCCCACACCAGCCCGGTCAGCGCCGCCAGCACCAGCAGCGTCGCCACGAACCAGCCGGCGACACGGTCGGCCAGCGTGGCCAGGCGGGGCTTCTCCGCCAGTGCGCGGTCGAGCACCGCCACGATCTCGGCCAGCCGTGTGCCGGCGCCCACGCGCGACACGCGCAGCTCCAGCGGGCTGGCGGTGTTGAAGCAGCCGGCCAGCACGGTTTCACCGGCACGGCGGCGCACCGGCCGGCTTTCGCCGGTCAGCATGGACTCGTCCAGTTCGCTGGCGCCGGCGACGACGGTCCCGTCGGCGGGAACGATCTCGCCCGCCTTCACGCGGATCAGGTCGCCCTGGCGCAAACGTGCCACCGGGATGCGTTCACCCGTGGCCCCTATTCCGGCAAGCCGCTCGCAGGTGGCGGGAAGCTGGCGCGCGAGCATCTCGGCACCGCTGCGCGATGCCTGGCGCACCCGCAGTTCGAGGTAGCGCGCCAGCAGCAGGAAGGCGACGAACATCGTCACCGAATCGAAATAGACCTCGCCGATGCCGCGCACGGTGGCCAGCGCACTGGCGATAAATCCCGCGCCCACGCCGATGGCGACCGGCACGTCCATGCCCATATGGCGCTGGCGCAGGCTGCGCCAGGCGCCGCCAAAGATCGGCGATGCGGAATAGAAGACCACCGGCAACGTCAGCGCAAAGCTGGCCCAGCGCATCAGCTGCAACTGGCCGGGGTCGATGGTGGCCTCGTGCGTGTAGATCGGCCATGCGTACATCATTACCTGCATCATGCCGAGCATGGCCACGGCCATGCGCATCAGCAGGCTGCGGCGCGCGCGACGGTCCTGCTGGTCGGTGCGCGAGACCTCGAACGGCCACGCCATGTAGCCGATGCCGGCGAGCGCGGCCAGCAATCCGGCCACGGACTGCGTGCCTTCGCGCCAGCGCACCACCACGCGGCGGGTGGCGACATTGGCAACCGCGGATTCCACGCCGGGCTGGCGCGTCAGGTGCTGCTCGATCAGCCAGGCGCAGGCGGCGCAGCGGATGTTCTCCGGCGCCAGCGTGATCTCGGCGCGGCCGTTGTCGAGCGGGCGCACGAACTGGGTGCGCAATTCGGGGGTGTCATAGGCGCCCCAGATCGGCTCGGCTTCGCGCCGCGCCGCGTCGTCGATCGGACGGGCAAAGCGGGCCTCGTCACCATATAGATGGGCAAATCCGGCTGCGTGGAGGGTCTGCGCCAGGGCCTGGCAGCCGCCACAGCAGAAGACCCGGCGGGCGCCGTCCAGTTCGGCAGCCAGTGGCTCGGCCTGCGCGACGGGCAGGCCGCAATGGAAGCATGCGAGTTGCGCCCCAACAGCGGCCGTGCCAGCGTTGGCGGCAGGCGCCGCGGACGCTGCATGCAAGGCCAGCACGCTGGCGGAAGGGATGGTGGCTGGGGACGACATGGGGACCTTTTTCTACCCCCTGCAGGGTATAGGGCGGTCCCGGCATCGGCCTTGATTTAGGTCAATGCGGCCCGGCTATCGTCGCGCCGGGCCGAAATACAACGCTTGCCGACGCTCAGGTGAGCGACGTGTCCATGGTGCGGCGCTCGGATTCCAGGTACTCGCGCGACTGCATCTCGATGATGCGCGACACGGTCCGGTGGAATTCGTTGGCCATCTGCCCCTCTGTGTAGAGTTCGTCCGCCGGCACTTCTGCCGACATCAGCAGCTTGACCTTGTGGTCGTAGAAGACGTCGATCAGCCAGGTAAAGCGCCGTGCTTCCGACGACATGCGCGGCGTCATGCGCGGCACGTCGGACAGGATCACGGTATGGAACTGCGAAGCCAGCTCCAGGTAATCGTTCTGCGAGCGCGGCCCGCCGCATAGCGTGGCGAAGTCGAACCACACCACGCCATTGGCCTTGCGCAGCGAGCGCAGTTCGCGGTGCTCGATATGCAGCAGCGGCGACTCGTCGGCCACGCCGGCAATCGACGTGAAGGCATCGCGCAGCGCCGAGTTCGCGCTGGCGTCGAGCGGCGTGTGGTAAGCCTGCACCTGTTCCAGTGCGCGCTTGCGGTAGTCGATGCCGGCATCGACGTTGAGCACGTCCATCTTCTGCTGGATCAGCGCGATGGCAGGCAGCACCCGGTCGCGGTGCAGGCCGTCCGTATAGAGCAGGTCCGGCCGGTAGTTGGAAGTCATCACGAACTGCACGCCGTTGTCGAACAGCTGCTGCAGCAGGCGGTGCAGGATCATCGCGTCGGCGACGTCGCTGACATGGAACTCGTCGAAACAGATCAGCCGGAACCGGCGCGCGATGCGCCTGGCCAGTTCATCCAGCGGGTCCGGGCGGCCGCGCAGCTCTTCCAGCTGGCGATGGACCTCGCGCATGAATTCGTGGAAGTGCAGCCGCGTCTTGCGCACCACCGGCACGCAGGTATAGAAGCTGTCCATCAGGAAAGACTTGCCGCGCCCCACCCCGCCCCACATGTAGACGCCCTTGGGCACGTCGGGACGGACCAGCAGCTTCTTCAGCGCGTTGTTGCGGCGGCTCTTGTAGGCCACCCATTCGTCGTAGCACTGCTGCAGCCGCGCCACGGCACGCAACTGCGCCTCGTCGGATGTGTAGCCGCGCTCCTTCAGTTCCTTTTTGTAGTACTCAGTGACGTTCATGCTGGGGGCTCACGCGGCACGCGCCGCAAGTGAAAACGGCGCGCCGCTGGTGCGGCGCGCCGGTACTCAAACAATGCGAGGCATGCGCCTTACATATTGAGTTGACGCTTGTCGACAGCCAGCGCGGCTTCACGCATGACTTCCGACATCGACGGGTGCGGATGGCAGACGCGGCCGATATCTTCGCTGGCGGCCTTGAACTCCATCGCCACCACGGCTTCGGCGATCAGGTCCGAGGCGTTGGCAGCCACGATGTGCACGCCCAGGATCTCGTCGGTCTTGGCGTCGGCCAGCATCTTGACGAAGCCATCGGCGTGACCCATGCCCAGCGCACGGCCGTTGGCCATGAACGGGAACTGGCCAGCCTTGAACTCGCGGCCTTCTGCCTTGAGCTGGGCTTCGGTCTTGCCGACCCATGCGATTTCCGGGAAGGTGTAGATCACCCACGGCACGCAGTTGTAGTCGATATGCGGCTTCTGGCCGGCGATGCGCTCGGCCACGGCCACGCCTTCGTCCTCGGCCTTGTGCGCCAGCATCGGGCCGCGCACCACGTCGCCGATGGCCCACAGGCCCGGCACCTTGGTGGCGCAGTGGTCGTCCACCTCGATGAAACCGCGCTGGTCGGCGGCCAGGCCGACAGCATCCAGGCCCAGGTTGTCGGTGTTGGGCACGCGGCCGACCGACACGATCAGGCGATCGACTTCCAGGGTCTGGGCGGCGCCGTCCTTGTCGGTGTACTTGACGGTGACGCCGTTCTTGCCGGTGGTCACTTCGCTCACGTTCACGCCGAGGCTGAACTTCAGGCCTTGCTTGGTCAGCTGCTTCTGGGCTTCCTTGGCCACGCCTTCGTCGGCGGCGCCCAGGAACGCGGGCAGCGCTTCCAGCACGGTCACGTCCGAGCCCAGGCGGCGCCACACCGAACCCAGCTCCAGGCCGATCACGCCGGCGCCGATCACGCCCAGCTTCTTCGGCACTGCGGGGAACTTGAGCGCACCCTCGTTATCGCTGACCAGGTCGTTGTCGACCTTGATGCCCGGCAGGTGGCGGGCCTTCGAACCGGTGGCGATGATGACCTGCTTGGCGGTCACGACTTCACCGGCGATCTCGACCTGGAAGCCCTCGGCGGTCTTGCCGACGAACTTGCCGTAGCCCTTGAGCAGCGTCACCTTGTTCTTGCGGAACAGGAACTCGATGCCCTTGGTCATCTTGCCGACGATATCGTCCTTGCGCTTGAGCATCTTGGACACGTCGACCTTGACGTCGCCCACGGTGATGCCGTGGTCCGCCAGGTGGTGCTGGGCGTTCTCGAATTCTTCCGAGGAAGCCAGCAGTGCCTTTGACGGGATGCAGCCCACGTTCAGGCAGGTGCCGCCCAGGCGCGGCTCGTTCTTGGGATCGTCGTAGGCGTTGCCTTCGCAGCAGGCCACGTTCAGGCCGAGCTGGCCGGCGCGGATCGCGGCGATATAGCCGCCGGGGCCGGCGCCGATCACCAGCACGTCGAATTGTTTGCTCATGGGGATTCCTTTGTGGCACCGGCAGCGTGTGCCGGCGCGCGATCAACTCTGGAGATGCGCACCGCGCGCGCCGGCATGAACCAACGCGCGCAGGGGGGACCGTCGATTACAGGTCCAGCAGCAGGCGGGCCGGATCTTCCAGCGCGTCCTTCATGGCGACCAGGCCCAGCACGGCTTCGCGGCCGTCGATGATGCGGTGGTCGTAGGACATGGCCAGGTAGTTCATCGGGCGGATCACGATCTGGCCGTCTTCCACCACCGGGCGATCCTTGGTGGCGTGCACGCCCAGGATGGCCGATTGCGGCGGGTTGATGATCGGGGTCGACAGCATCGAACCGAACACGCCACCGTTGGAGATCGAGAAGGTCCCGCCGCTCAGCTCGTCCAGCGACAGCTTGCCGTCACGGGCCTTCACGCCAAACTCGGCGATCTTCTTCTCGATGTCGGCCAGGCTCATCTGGTCGGCATTGCGCAGGATGGGCACCACCAGGCCGCGCGGCGAGCCCACGGCGATACCGATGTCGAAATAGCCGTGGTAGACGATGTCGTTGCCGTCGATCGAGGCATTGATCAGCGGGAACTTCTTCAGCGCGTGCACCGCGGCCTTGACGAAGAACGACATGAAGCCCAGCTTCACGCCGTGTTCCTTCTCGAAGCGGTCCTTGTACTTGTTGCGCAGGTCCATCACCGGCTTCATATTGACTTCATTGAAGGTGGTGAGGATGGCGTTGGTGGCTTGCGACTGCAGCAGGCGCTCGGCGATACGGGCGCGCAGGCGGCTCATCGGCACGCGCTCTTCCGGGCGGTCGCCCAGTGCGGCGAAGTCGACCGGAGCCGAAACCTGCTGCAGCGCCGGCTTGGCGGCGGCCGGAGCCGGGGCGGCCTTGGCGGCCGGAGCAGCAGCAGCAGCCAGCGCGTCACCCTTGGTGATGCGGCCGTCCTTGCCGGTGCCGGCAACCTGGCCAGCCGACAGGCCGGCTTCGGCCATCAGCTTGGCAGCAGACGGCATGGCCACGCCGCCTGCGGCGGCAGGAGCGGCAGCAGCAGCAGCCGGTGCCGGGGCAGCGGCGGCGGGCGCCGGAGCGGCAGCAGCCGGGGCGGCGGCACCAGCAGTGGCTTCGGTATCGATCTTGGCGATGATTTCATCGGCCACGACGGTATCGCCGTCGTTCTTGACGATGATCGACAGGACGCCTGCCGACGGGGCCGGCACTTCCAGCACGACCTTGTCGGTTTCGATCTCGATCAGGATCTCGTCCTGGGCAACGGCTTCGCCAGGCTTCTTCTTCCAGTTGAGCATGGTCGCTTCGGCGACCGATTCGGACAGCTGCGGAACCTTGACGTCAACAATAGCCATGGTTGTGAATTCCTCGTGTTATGCGTGTTGTCTTTATATCGGCAAGCCACGGCGCAACTGCGCGCGTCGCCGTGGCTGCCTCTGATTACTTGGTCAGAACAAAGCCCTTGAGCTTGGCGAAGGCAGCTTCCAGCAGAGCCTTCTGTTGCTCGTTGTGCTTTGCGTAGTAGCCCACCGCCGGCGAAGCCGAGGCGGGACGACCGGCATAACCGAGCTTCTGGCCATCCGTCATGTTTTCCATGATGTAGTGCTGCACGAAGAACCAGGCACCCTGGTTCTGCGGCTCGTCCTGGCACCACACGATCTCGGTGGCGTTCGGATATTTCTTCAGTTCCGCGGCAACAGCCTTGTGCGGGAACGGATACAGCTGTTCCAGGCGGATAATCGCGGTGTCGTTGGCCTCGCGTTCCTTGCGCGTGTTGACCAGGTCGTAGTAGACCTTGCCCGAGCACATGATGACGCGCTTGACCTTGCTGGCGTTCAGTTCTTCCTGGTCGGCAATCACGGTCTCGAAGTGGCCCTTGGCCAGTTCAGACAGCGACGACACGGCGTCCTTGTTACGCAGCAGCGACTTCGGCGTCATGATCACCAGCGGCTTGCGGAACAGGCGGATCATCTGGCGGCGCAGCAGGTGGAAGATCTGGGCCGGCGTGGTCGGCTGGCAGACCTGCATGTTGTGGTCCGCGCAGAGCTGCAGAAAACGTTCGATACGAGCCGAGCTGTGCTCCGGACCCTGGCCTTCGTAGCCGTGCGGCAGCATCAGGGTCAGGCCCGAGGCGCGGCCCCACTTCACTTCACCCGACGAGATGAACTGGTCGATCACCACCTGGGCGCCGTTGACGAAGTCGCCGAACTGGGCTTCCCAGATCACCAGCGCGTTCGGCTCGGCTGCGGAGTAGCCGTATTCGAAGCCGAGCACGGCTTCTTCCGACAGCACCGAGTCGATCACCGTGAACGGTGCCTGGTTTTCCGACACGTTCTGCAGCGGCACGTACGAGCCGGCATCCCAGCGCTCGCGCGCCTGGTCGTGCAGCACGGCGTGGCGGTGGGTAAAGGTGCCGCGGCCGGCGTCCTGGCCGGTGATGCGCACCGGGTAGCCCGAGGACACCAGCGAGGCGAAGGCCAGGTGCTCACCCATGCCCCAGTCCAGCGGCTGGTCGCCACGGCCCATGTTGGCGCGGTCCTTGACGACCTTCTCCACCAGCGGGTGCAGCTTCAGCGTCTCAGGCGTGGTGGTGATGCGCTCGGCCAGGCGCTTCAGTTCGGTCACCGGCACCGCGGTGTCGGCGGCGTCGGTCCACTTGCGGTTCAGGAACGGCATCCAGTCCACCGCGAACTTGTTCTTGAAGTTCGACAGGACGGGGTCGGCGGTGTGCTTGCCGGCGTCCATCGCAGCGCGGTATTCCTTGACCTTCTCGTCGCCAAACTCGGCCGGGACCAGCTTCTGCGCGGCCAGCTTCTCGGCGTACACCTTGCGCGTGCCGGGGTGCTGGCTGATCTTCTTGTACATCAGCGGCTGCGTGACCGCCGGGGTATCCTGCTCGTTGTGGCCCAGCTTGCGGAAGCAGATGATGTCGACCACGACATCCTTGTTGAATTCCATGCGGAAATCAACCGCCAGCTGCATCGCGTACACCACGGCTTCGGGATCGTCGCCGTTCACGTGCAGCACCGGGGCCTCGATCATCTTGACCACGTCCGTGCAGTACAGCGTCGAGCGGGCGTCGCGCGGGTCGGAGGTGGTGAAGCCGATCTGGTTGTTGATGACGATGTGCATCGTGCCGCCCGTGCCGTAGCCGCGGGTCTGCGCGAGGTTCAGCGTCTCCATGACCACGCCCTGGCCGGCAAAGGCGGCGTCGCCGTGCACCTGCACCGGCAGCACTTCCTTGTGGCCGACTTCGCCGCGGCGTTCCTGGCGGGCCTTGGCCGAGCCTTCCACCACCGGGTTGACGATTTCCAGGTGCGACGGGTTGAACGCCAGCGACAGGTGCACCGGGCCGCCTTCGGTCGAGACATCGCTCGAGAAGCCCTTGTGGTACTTGACGTCACCGGCCGGCAGGTCGTCGACGTGCTTGCCTTCGAATTCGGCGAACAGATCGGCCGGCATCTTGCCCAGCGTGTTGACCAGCACGTTCAGGCGGCCGCGGTGGGCCATGCCGATCACGATTTCCTGCACACCCTTGGTACCGGCGCGCTGGATCAGTTCGTCCATCGCGGCGATGAAGCTTTCGCCGCCTTCCAGCGAGAAGCGCTTCTGGCCGACGTACTTGGTGTGGAGGAAGCGCTCCAGGCCTTCGGCCGCGGTCAGGCGGTCGAGGATGTGCTTCTTCTTCTCCAGC
Organism: Cupriavidus sp. IK-TO18; assembly: GCF_015549295.1. NCBI lineage: Bacteria > Pseudomonadati > Pseudomonadota > Betaproteobacteria > Burkholderiales > Burkholderiaceae > Cupriavidus > Cupriavidus sp. IK-TO18. Next base: position 34,005 of record NZ_JADGMP010000007.1, on the reverse strand, counting down.
GTGAAGACCGGCTTGGAACGCGTGGTTTCCAGGCGCTCCTGCCACCAGCGCTTCTGCGCCTGGTCGCTCACGTACATGAATTCGGCGCCGATGGTGCCGCAGTAGGTTTCGCGCAGGTTGTTCAGCAGCTCGCGCAGGCTCATCGACTCCTTGCCAAAGTACGTATTGCTGGCATTAAAGACGATGTCGAGGTCAGCTTCGGAAAAACCGTAGAACGCGGGGTCCAGATCCGGCAGGGGCGGACGCTCCTGGCGCTTGAGCGGGTCCAGGTCGGCCCAGTGCGAACCGATGTTGCGGTAGGCGGCGATCAGCTGGGTGGCAGCGACGCGCTTGCGGCCCATGTCGGAATCGGCCGAGGCAACGATGGTCTTGATGGGGCCTGCTTTGGCGCGCTCGGCGAACGAGGCAACGATGGGAGCGTGGGCGACATCCCGGCCGTTCGTGCCGTCGACGGCAGGAACGTTCTGCATGGCGTCGAAGTAAGAACGCCAGTTGTCGGGAACCGAGGCGGGATTCTGGAGGTAGGCTTCGTACAGTTCTTCGACATACGGGGCGTTACCGCCGAAGAGGTACGAACTGCTCTGGTACTGCTGCATCATGGGACGCTCACTATTCTCCGGGTATGCCGGAGTTCAGCGGGTTATTCAACCTTCCGCGACACGGCTTGACCGGTTAGCGGATTGCAAACAACTCTTGGGAGCCCAACTGAGGACCCTGCGCAAACGGCGCCACCGGGGTGCCGCATGTGCTGGCTTCCTCACAAGGCCCGAAAGGGCAAGTTGTGCGGGGAAGGACCTAAGTCTTCACGGCGGTAAGAATAGCATGTTTGCCTGAACGGGATGTGGACTTTTCGCGATGCGGAACTTCATCGCACGACAACTCGCATCGCCATCGGCGTTTTAGCAACAGCCACACAACAATCAGACGTGCGGCTCTATCTTGTCGACGGCATCGGTGATCAGCCCGTCCAGCCCCCAGCCCAGCAGTTGCGCGGCCTTCGCCGGGTCGTTCACGGTATAGCTGAGGACGCGGTAGCCGGCCGCGTGCGCGGACGCAATGACGCCCTCGTCCAGCTCTCGGTAATTCGCATCGAGTGCCACGCAGCCGAGCCGGCGCAACCGCTCGAGCCAGTCGGCCGGCAGCTTGTCGAGCAGCAGCGCTCGCGGCAGGTCTGGCGCCACGCGTGCTGCCGCAGTCAGTGTCTCTTCCGAGAACGACGACAGCAGCGGCGGCACCGCAGCGCCAGCCCACAGCGCCGCGGCATCTAGCGCGACCGCCGCGCCGGTGCGCGCTTCGGTGCCGGGCACCGGCTTGATCTCGATATTGGCCAGGAAGCCGTTGGCCTGCGTATAGCGGGCGATGGCGGCCAGCGTCGGCACCGGCTCTCCGGCCCAGGCCGGGCCGTGCCAGCTGCCGGCATCGAGCAGCGCCAACTCGCCAAGCGTCAGCGCATCGACCCTGCCCTTGCCGCTGGTGGTGCGGTCGAGCGTCGCGTCGTGCATCAGCACCGGCTTGCCGTCGGCAGTCAGCTTGACGTCGAACTCGAACATCCGGTACCCAAAGGCGGCGCCGTGGCGGAACGCGGCGAGCGTGTTCTCGGGCGCCAGCTTGCCCGCGCCGCGATGCGCGATATGGCGCGGGTACGGCCAGGACTGGGTGTCTGCGATGGCTGGCATGTCAGGCCTCGATGCGCTTGCCGGTATCCGGCGCGAAGAAATGGAGGTGGTCAGGCGACGAGGTCACAGGCAGGCGGTCGCCTGCGCTCACGCGCGCATGGCTCTCCAGCCGCACCACCACCGGCTGGCCGCCGAGCGAACCATAGGCGAACGAGTCGGCGCCGAGCGCCTCCACCACGCGCACATCGACCTCGGCGATGGCCTCGTGCGCGGCGCACGGCTCGATATGTTCCGGCCGCAGTCCCAGCAACGCCTGTTCGGGCAGGTGCAGTCCCATCGGCAGGTGGCCGAGCGTGGCGGGAGCGCTGTCGGCGCCCTCCTTCGCCACCACCCGCATCTGCGCGCCACCATTGCCCGCGCCGTTGCGAACCACCGGGATCAGGTTCATCGGCGGCGAACCGATAAAGCCCGCAACAAAGGTGCTGGCCGGCTTCGAATAGACTTGCAGCGGCGTGCCGATCTGCTCCACGCGGCCCGCGTTGAGCACCATCATGCGGTCGGCCAGCGTCATCGCCTCGACCTGGTCGTGGGTCACGTACAGGCTGGTGGTGCCGAGGCGGCGATGCAGGTCCTTCAGTTCCAGCCGCATCTGCACGCGCAGCTTGGCGTCGAGGTTGGACAGCGGCTCGTCGAACAGGAACACCGCCGGCTCGCGCACGATGGCACGGCCCATGGCCACGCGCTGGCGCTGCCCGCCCGACAGCTGGCGCGGCTTGCGGTCCAGCAGCGGCGACAGCTCCAGGATGCCGGCGGCATGCTCCACGCGCTGCTGGATCTCGGCCTTGGCCATGCCGCGGATCTTCAGGCCGTAGGCCATGTTGTCGTACACGCTCATGTGCGGGTAGAGCGCGTAGTTCTGGAACACCATGGCGATGTCCCGCTCGGCCGGCTCCAGGTTGTTGACGATCTTGTCGCCGATATGGATCTCGCCCCCGGTGATGGTTTCCAGCCCCGCCACCATGCGCAGCAGCGTTGACTTGCCGCAGCCCGAAGGGCCGACGATGACGATGAACTCGCCGTCGGCGATTTCCATGTCGATGCCGTGCACCACCTGGGTACCGCCGGCGTAGGTTTTCTGAACGTTGCGAAGCGACAGTTTTGCCATTGCTGTTGTCCTGCGCGCGCGCGGGTGGCGCGCCACGCCTTGTTGTTCCGCTTATTTTTCGGTTTCGACCAGGCCCTTGACGAACCACTTCTGCATCAGCACCACCACCACCGCGGGCGGGATCATCGCCAGCATCACCGTGGCCATCACCAGGTTCCAGTCGGTGGCGGCATCGCCCGAGCGCGAGATCATCTGCGTCACGCCCACCACCACCGGCGTCATCGACTTCTGCGTGGTGATCAGCAGCGGCCACAGGTACTGGTTCCAGCCGTAGATGAACTGGATCACGAACAGCGCGGCGATGCTGGTGCGCGACAGCGGCAGCACCACGTCCCAGAAAAAGCGCAGTGGCCCCGCGCCGTCGATGCGCGCGGCTTCCGCCAGTTCATCGGGAATGGTCAGGAAGAACTGGCGGAACAGGAAGGTCGCGGTCGCCGACGCGATGATCGGAATGGTCAACCCGAAGTAGCTGTCGAGCAGCCCAAGGTCCGACACGACCTTGTAGGTCGGCAGGATCCGCACCTCGACCGGCAGCATCAGCGTGATGAAGATCAGCCAGAAGAAGGTCTTGCGCAGCGGGAACTTGAAATAGACGATGGCAAAGGCCGAGATGATCGAGATCGCGATCTTGCCCAGCGCAATGCCGAGCGCCATGATCAGGCTGTTCTTCATCATGGTCGAGACCGGCGATGCGGCCTCGCCCACGCCCTGGAACAGCACGGTGCGATAGTTCTCGATCAGGTGGCTGCCCGGGATCAGCGTCATCGGCGCGTCCAGCACTTCTTCCGCAGTCAGCGTCGACGCGACGAAGGTCAGGTACACCGGGAACACCACCACCACGATGCCGAGAATCAGCACCGCGTGGGTCAGGAAATCAAGGAAAGGACGTCGTTCTACCATGGCTGCCTCCGTCAGTACTGGACCTTGCGTTCCACGTAGCGGAACTGCACCACGGTCAGCGCGATCACGATCACCATCAGCACCACCGACTGCGCGGCCGAGCCACCAATATCCATGCCGCGGAAGCCGTCATGGAAAACCTTGTACACCAGCGTGTTGGTCGAGTTGAACGGGCCGCCATGCGTGACCGCGTCGATGATGGCGAAGGTATCGAAGAAGGCGTAGACCACGTTGATCACCATCAGGAAAAAAGTGGTCGGCGACAGCAGCGGGAAGATGATCGACCAGAAGCGGCGCCACGGCCCGGCGCCGTCGATGGCCGCGGCCTCGATCAGCGAGCGCGGGATGCTCTGCAGCCCGGCCAGGAAGAACAGGAAGTTGTAGCTGATCTGCTTCCATGCCGCGGCCAGCACCACCAGCAGCAGCGCCTGGTTGCCGTTGAGCAGGAAATTCCATTCCACGCCCATCTTGCGCAGTGCGTACGAGACCACGCCCAGCGTCGGGTTGAACATGAACATCCACAGCACGCCCGCCACCGCCGGCGCGACCGCGTACGGCCAGATCAGCAAGGTCTTGTAGCCGACCGCGGCGCGGATCACGCGATCGGCAAAATAGGCCAGCGCCAGCGCGGTGGTCAGGCCCACCACGGTGACGCCGATGGCGAAGATCGCAGTGGTCTGGAATGACTCCACATACAGCGGGTCGTTCCACAGCATGCGGAAGTTATCGAGGCCAACAAACTCCAGGTTGATGCCGAAGGCATCCTGTTGCAGCATCGATTGATACAGCGCCTGCCCCGCGGGCAGGAAAAAGAAGATCAGCGTGATCGCGATCTGCGGCAAGACCAGCAGATACGGCAGCCACGGCGAGCGGAAAACAACGCGTTTTTCCATGAACGGATTCCGGCGGATGCCGCGGGTCGCGGCATCGTTCCAGGTACGGCCGGATGCGGCCGGCCACAATGCAAGCGGGCGGAGGTTTCGCCGCCGCCCGCCCTTTCCTATCAGCTTGCTGTCAGCCCGCGCTTATTCGCGCGCGGTCTTCTGGAAGCGCTCCAGCAGATCGTTGCCACGGGCCACAGCCGAGTCCAGCGCTGCCTTGGGCTCCTTCTTGCCGGCCCAGACGGCTTCCAGTTCCTCGTCCACCACGGTACGGATCTGCACCATGTTGCCCAGGCGCACGCCGCGCGACTTGTCGGTGGTCTTGACCACCATCTGCTGCACCGACACATCGGCACCCGGGTTTTTGTCGTAGTAGCCGGATTTCTTGGTCATCTCGTAGGCGGCCATCGTTACCGGCAGATAGCCGGTGGCCTGGTGCCAGTCCGACTGGATCTCCGGACGCGACAGGAAGTTGAAGAACTTGGCCACGCCCTTGTACTCGTCCGGCTTCTTGCCGCCCATCACCCACAGCGAAGCGCCGCCGATGATGGTGTTCTGCGGGGCGCCCTGCACGTCCGGGTAGTACGGCAGCTGGGCCACCGCGAACGCGAACTTGGCGTTCTTGCGGATATTGGCCAGCGAGGCCGACGAGCCGGTAAACATCGCGCACTCGCCGTTATAGAACTTGGCCTGCGATTCCGCCTTGCGGCCGCCATAGCTGAAGTAGCCCTTCTTCACCATGTCCTGCAGGTTGGTGATGTGCTTGACGTGCAGCGGGCTGTTGAAGACCAGGCGCGTGTCGGTGCCGCCGAAGCCGTTGTTCTTGGTGGCATACAGCGTGTTATGCCAGGCGGAGAAGCTTTCCAGGTGGACCCAGCCCTGCCAGTCGGTGGTGTACGCGCAGTTGGTACCCGAGGCCTTGAGCTTGGCCGAATACTGCATCACCTCCGGCCAAGTCTTGGGCGCCTTCTCCGGGTCGAGGCCGGCCTTCTTGAAGGCATCCTTGTTGTAGTAGAAGACCGTGGTCGAGCTGTTGAACGGGAACGACAGCATCTCGCCCTTGGACGAGGTGTAGTAGCCCGCCACCGCCGGGATGTAGGCCTTCTGGTCGAATTTCTCGCCGGCGTCCTTCATCACCGTCGACACCGGCTTGATCGCGCCCTTGGCACTCATCATGGTGGCGGTGCCGACCTCAAACACCTGCAGGATCGCCGGCGCGCCGCCGGCACGGAACGCGGCGATGCCAGCCGCCATGGTTTCGTCGTAGTTGCCCTTGTTGACCGGCACGATCTTGTAGTCGGACTGGCTCGCGTTGAACTTGTTGGCGATCTCGTTCACCTTGTCGTTCAGCGCGCCCTGCATGGCGTGCCACCACTGGATTTCAACGGCGGCGTGCGCGCTGCCGGCCCCGGTCAGGGCGGCCAGCGCGACGAGTTTGAGCGCGGTACGGGATACGGACATCGATGCTCTCCTTGGTCTGTCAGTTTCTGTGCGGTCGAAAACCCGACAGCATGTGATTATTTTGTGACAGCGGCATGTTACGCCGGTCGCACCCGGGCAAGCAAATCAGCAACTTCACGGATCCCGGCCGTTTTGCAGTGCAATAACCGACATAGCCAATGAAGACGGCAGGATGACGGTTACAATGGCCCGCCATGCAATCCCTGAACAAGCTCTCTAATTCCGTGCTGCGGCGCGTGCGCGGCGTGCTGACCGATATCGACGGCACGCTGACGACCGACGGGCGGCTGCCCGCTTCCACTTATCTGGCGCTGGACGGCCTGCGCCAGGCTGGCCTGCACGTCATCCCGGTAACGGGGCGCTGCATTGCGTGGGCCGAGATCCTGACCCGGCTGTGGCCGGTGGACGCGATCATCGGCGAGAACGGTGCCTTCTATTCGCACCTGCGCGATGGCCGGCTGCATACCCGCTTCCTGGACGATGCGGCCACCCGGACGCGCAACCTCGAGCGTATCGATGCGCTTGGCCAGCGCATCCTGCTTGAGGTGCCGGGCTGCGCGCTGGCGTCGGACCAGGCCTGGCACGCCGCCGACCTGGCGATCGATCATGCCGAAGACGTGCCGCCACTGCCGCAGGAAGCGGTGGCACGCATTGCCGCCTTGATGCGCGAGGCCGGCATGACTGCCACGGTCAGCTCCATCCATGTCAACGGCTGGTTCGGAGAGCATGACAAGCTCTCGATGAGCAAGCTGTGCGTGGCGGAACTGCTCGGAGAAGATCTGGATGCTTGCCGCGATGAATGGCTGTTTATCGGCGATTCAGCCAACGATGCCAGCATGTTCGCGCATTTTCCGCTGTCGGTCGGAGTGGCCAATGTGCGGGATATCCTGCCGCAGTTGCCGGTGCCGCCGGCCTTCATCACTGCGGCGGCGGGTGGCGAAGGTTTCGCCGAGATGGCGCAGCGGCTGGTGCAGGCGCGCGGCTGAGATCTGGCAAGGCAAAAAGCAAAACGGCCGGGCACATGCCCGGCCGTTTTTTTCCGCTCTGCCCGCTCAGTCGAATCCCAATTCCTGCAGCTTGCGCGTAATGGTATTTCGCCCGATGCCCAGTCGCGTCGCGGCCTCGACCCTACGCCCGCGTGTGACACCCAGCGCGGCCTCCAGCACCGCCTTCTCGAACCGGCGTGTCAGCACATCCATGACCTCCGGCTGCCCGGCCTCGAGCATGGCGCGCGCTTCGCCGGCCAGCAGGTGCTCCCAGCCGGCGGCAGTGCCGGCCGGCGCGGCGCTGACAGCCGGCGCCGGCCGCACCACGGTCGCCGTATCCGCCTCCGCCACCGGCATGGCAAAGCCGCCGTAGTCGGCCAGCTCATGACCGGCTTCGTACTCGGCGGCACGCGCCTCGACCACGCGCTCGGGCCGCGGCGCATTGATCGGCTCGCTGACGCCAGCCTCCAGCATTTCGCGCGGCAGGTCCTTGACCTCGATGGTCTGCGCCGGTGCCATCACCGTCAGCCAGTTGCACAGGTTCTCGAGCTGGCGCACGTTGCCGGGGAACGGCAGCGTGCTGACATAGGCCAGCGCCTCGTCCGACATGCGCTTGGGCTCGACGCCCAGTTCCTTGGCGCTCTTCTGCAGGAAATGGCGCGCCAGCAGCGTGATGTCCTCGGGCCGTTCGCGCAGCGGCGGCAAGCGCAGCCGGATCACGTTCAGGCGGTGGAACAAGTCCTCGCGGAACAGGCCTTCCTTGACGCGCAGCTCCAGGTTCTGGTGCGTCGCGGCGATGACCCGCACATTGGCGCGCAACGGGTTGTGGCCGCCGACGCGATAGAAGTTGCCGTCGGACAGCACGCGCAGCAGGCGGGTCTGCAAATCGAACGGCATGTCGCCGATTTCATCGAGGAACAGCGTGCCGCCCTCGGCCTGTTCGAAGCGGCCGCGGCGCATGGTCTGCGCACCGGTGAAGGCGCCGCGCTCGTGGCCGAACAGTTCGGATTCGAGCAGGTCCTTGGGAATGGCCGCGGTATTGAGCGCGATGAACGGGCCGTTGGCACGCGGGCTGTGCTTGTGAAGCGCGCGCGCAACCAGTTCCTTGCCGGTGCCCGACTCGCCGGTGATCATCACCGTGACATTCGACTGCGACAGCCGCCCGATGGCGCGGAACACATCCTGCATGGCCGGCGCCTGGCCGAGGATCTCCGGCGCATCGACCAGCCGGTCGTCCATCTCCTCTTCGCGCAGGCTTTCTTCGAGCGCACGGCGGATCAGCTCGACCGCCTTGTCGACATCGAACGGCTTGGCCAGGTATTCGAAGGCGCCGCCCTGGAACGCCGCCACGGCGCTGTCCAGGTCCGAGTAGGCGGTCATCACGATGACCGGCAGCCCCGGGTGCCGCGCCTTGATGGCCTGCAGCAGATCCAGCCCGGAGCCGCCGGGCATGCGGATATCGGAAATCAGCACCTGCGGCTGGTCTTCTTCCAGCGCGGCCAGCACGTCTCGCACATTGGTGAAGCTGCGCGAGAGCAGGCTTTCACGGGCAAGGGCCTTTTCCAGGACCCAGCGGATTGATTGATCGTCGTCGACTATCCAGATCGGCTTCATGTGCGTCGCTTGTCTGCTCGGTGTCATTTGGTCTTCCACATACCCGGCACTGCGGCGCGATCGCTCGCGGACAGCTAGTGCAACGGCAGCAGGATGCGGAAGTCGGTACAGCCCGGCCGGCTCTCGCATTCGATCAAGCCCTCGTGCTGCTGCACGAAGGTTTGAGCGAGTGTGAGACCGAGACCGCTGCCGCCATCCCTACCCGATACCAGCGGATAGAAAATGCGCTCGCGAATGTCTTCGGGGATTCCCGGGCCGTTGTCGATCACATGCAAGTCCAATGCCAGCTTGAACAGGCGCTTGGCGATGGTGACCTGGCGCGCCACGCGCGTGCGCAGCACGATCTGCGCATCGCCGCGCGCAATGCGGTCGGCCAGCGCCTGCGCGGCGTTGTGCACGATGTTGAGCACCGCCTGGATCAGCTGCTCCATGTCGCCCTGCAGCTCGGGCAGGCTGGCATCGTAGTCGCGCACGATATCGAGCCCGTTCGGGAATTCGGCCAGCACCACCGAGCGCACGCGCTCCAGCACCTCGTGGATATTCAGGCTCGATACGATATGCGGATGGCGGTGCGGCTCCAGCAGCCGGTCCACCAGCGTCTGCAGCCGGTCCGACTCCTTGATGATGACCTGCGTGTATTCGCGCAGCGAGCGCTCCGGCAGCTCGAACTCCAGCAGCTGCGCGGCGCCGCGGATGCCGCCAAGCGGGTTCTTGATCTCGTGCGCCAGGTTGCGGATCAGTTCCTTGTTGGCCGAGGTCAGGTCGAGGATGCGCTCCTCGCGGTCGCTGCGCACCTTCTGCTCGTTGGGGAGGATTTCCACCACCACGGTGTCGCCGGACGCTTCCAATGCGGCGATCACTACGTGCACATGGATGGGTTCCTGCAGCGGCGGGTGCAGCACCAGGTCCTGCCGGCGCACGTCGAACTGGCGCGCGACCACGGTGTCGAGCATGCTGTGCAGCTCGTCCGAGTGGCCGAACAGGTCCGGCAGCGACAGCTCCACCATGCCCCGGCGCGACACGCCGAAGGTCGCCTCGGCGGCGGGGTTGGCGTAGACCACGCGCAGGCCGGGCTGCCGCACCAGCAGCACCGGGTTGGCCACCACGTCGAGGCCGGCATGGAAGGCCACCACGCCCATGGGCAACACCTGGGCGCTGCCGCCCGATTGCACGAGGTCCGGCGCGGCGGTCTCGCCACGGGCGCTGTCGGCACCACCGACCTTGCGCGACACACCTCGAATCAGGCGACGCATAAGACTTAGTCCTTCAGGTTGCCAAGCTCGCGCCGCAGCGATGCCGCGTTGGCCTCGCTGCGCGCGATGTCGTCGCGCAGCGCCGCGGTGCGATCCAGGTATTTCTGATAGTTGCGCTCATTGCCCTGGCGCTCGGGCTGGCCGTTGTTGTATTCGGCGCGCAGCGTCTGCAGCTTGGCCTCTTCGCTCTGCAGTTCCTGCGTGAGCACGGTACGGCGCTCGCTGTCGCGGCTGCGCTGCGTGGCACTGTCCACGCGCGGGAAGCTGGCGTTGCCGGCCGTGGCAGCACCGCCCTTGGCCGCCGCCGGCGCCGGCGCGCTTCGCCCGCCCGGCACGGTCACCACATCGGGCAGGCTCAGCTTCTTGCATCCCTTGCCGGCGCTGCCGTTGCGATACTCGGGTACGCCGTTGGGTCCGGTGCAAACGTAGACGTCGGAAGACGACTGCGCCTGCGACAGCCCGGCCCAGGCACCCAGTGTCAATGCCACGGCACTCACCAGAACAGGGAATCGAACACGAAATTGGTGCGGCGACGCGGCCCGGCTGGCCTTGCGCGAAGAAGCGTCCATGGACATGGCGTTAGGTGTGAACAGGGATGGATCGGGATGGGATCGGATTCCCCATTCTAGCGAGCAAAGCAAAAAGGGACAGCCGAAGCCGCCCCTTTCTGGTGCAACTGTTGCCCGGTCACAACCTGCGTCATTCCCGGGCAAGGGCCGCTTACAGCGAGTAGTACATCTCGAACTCGACCGGGTGCGTGGTCATGCGGAAACGCGTGACTTCTTCCATCTTCAGTTCGATGTACGCATCGATCATCGAGTTCGAGAACACGCCGCCGCGGGTCAGGAACTCGCGGTCGTTGTCCAGGTACTCCAGCGACTGGTCCAGGCTCGAGCAGACGGTCGGGATCTTTGCATCCTCTTCCGGCGGCAGGTCGTACAGGTTCTTGTCGGCGGCTTCGCCCGGGTGGATCTTGTTCATCACGCCGTCCAGGCCGGCCATCAGCAGCGCCGAGAAGCCCAGGTACGGGTTCATCAGCGGATCCGGGAAGCGGGTCTCGATGCGGCGGCCCTTCGGGTTGGCCACATACGGGATACGGATCGAAGCCGAACGGTTGCGGGCCGAGTAGGCCAGCTTGACCGGGGCTTCGAAGCCCGGCACCAGGCGCTTGTACGAGTTCGTGCCCGGGTTGGTGATGGCGTTCAGCGCGCGGGCGTGCTTGATGATGCCGCCGATGTAGTACAGCGCGAATTCCGACAGGCCGGCGTAGCCGTTGCCGGCGAACAGGTTCTGGCCGTCCTTCCACACGGACTGGTGCACGTGCATGCCCGAGCCGTTGTCGCCGACGACCGGCTTCGGCATGAACGTGGCGGTCTTGCCGTAGGTGTGAGCGACGTTCTGGATCACGTACTTCTGCAGCTGGGTCCAGTCGGCGCGCTGCACCAGCGTGCTGAACCTGGTGCCGATTTCGTTCTGGCCCTGGCCAGCCACTTCGTGGTGGTGGACTTCAACGGGGATGCCCAGCGATTCCAGGATCAGGCACATTTCCGAACGCATGTCCTGGAACGTGTCGATCGGGGCGACCGGGAAGTAGCCGCCCTTCTTGCCCGGACGGTGGCCGGAGTTGCCGTGCTCGAACTCCTTGCCCGACGACCACGGGGCTTCCTCGGAATGGATCTTCACGAAGCAGCCTTGCATGTCGACGTTCCAGGTCACACCGTCGAAGATGAAGAACTCGGGTTCCGGACCGAAGAAGGCGGTGTCGCCCAGGCCGGTGCTCTTCAGGTAGGCTTCGGCGCGCTTGGCGATCGAACGCGGGTCGCGGTCATAGCCCTTGCCATCCGACGGCTCGATCACGTCGCACGACAGCACCAGCGTCGGCTCTTCATAGAACGGGTCGATGTGAGCCGTGTTCGAATCCGGCATCAGCAGCATGTCCGAAGCCTCGATACCCTTCCAGCCGGCGATCGACGAGCCGTCGAAAGCGTGGCCGCTTTCGAACTTGTCTTCATCGAAGTGCGACACGGGCACGGACACGTGTTGCTCCTTGCCTTTGGTATCGGTGAAACGGAAGTCGACGAACTTGACGTCGTTTTCCTTCACCAGCTTCATCACGTCTGCAACGCTGTGGGCCATGCCAATCTCCTGGGTATTCGGCAAATGTCTGTGAAAGCCAATTCTTGGGCCTGTCGCCGGCGGCGCCGCTGCATGTCGCCGCGCTTGCCGACCTCGCCACGAAAGGACGGGGGAATGTTAGCAGAAAGCATGCCAAGCAAACGCCCCACTGCTTTTCCCGGCCCGAAAAATGTGCAACTCCGGCGAACCGCGCACCGTCGCGGGGTAGGCGCGATCCGGAGTGCCGTGCCAGAAAGCGCCGGGGTGGCGCACCATCGACATGCACACTCGGGTTCCGCCCACCAATAAAACACCACAATGGTGCAATGAGCAAGTAATCGCACCGCATTAGTGCGGTGGCACCAAAATCGGTCATTGCGTGCCCGGTCGTGATGCCATCCAGCCAGCGCGGTGCGTGTTACGGCCGCCGGGTTGCCGCGGCGCTATAGAATACCGGGTTACGGCCTTCGCGCCCTCAATTTCATCCATTTCATTTGTCACGCAGATGACCACCCGAGACGATCTTCTCCAGGCCGCCCAGCAGCGCCAGCAACAGAACCAGCTCCCGTACTTCGGCGCGCTGTCGCCGCAGGAAGCCTATGCCCTCCTGCAGAACGATCCCGCGGCGGTGCTGGTCGACGTGCGCACGCAGGCCGAGCTGGACTGGGTCGGCGGCGTCGATGTGCCCGACGCGCAGTTCGCCCATGTCGAATGGATGGCGTACCCGGGCGGCGCGCAGAACGCCCGCTTCATCGAGGAACTGAAGGCGCGCGTGCCGGCCGACGTGCCGGCGCTGTTCCTGTGCCGCAGCGCGGCGCGCTCCAAGCATGCCGCGCGCGTGGCGACCGAAGCCGGCTACCACTTCGCCATGGACGTGCTGGAAGGCTTCGAGGGCAATCGCGACGAGCATCACCACCGCAAGACGGTCGAAGGCTGGTGCGTGCGCGGCCTGCCGTGGCACGGCGCCTGAGCGCCGCCGCGCCGGAATGACGAAAGGGGCAGCGTAGGCTGCCCCCCCCCCTTTTTGTTGGTCCGCTATTGCGAACGCTCAGGCCTGCGCCGATTCCCGCGCCGGCTGCTCGACGACTTCAAACCCCATCGCGCGCACCCCGTCCAGCAGCATGGCATAGGCGGGCGGCACCAGGTCGGCCGGCCCCTTGACGCCCAGGTCGATGTGCCGGCGTGCGAAGCGGTCGCCGCGCTGCACGTCGCCGACCGAAGGCAGGCTGAACACGCGGATGCCGGCAAAGGCGGCTTCTACTGTCTCCATCAGCGGGGTCAGCGTGGACTCGGGCGCCTCGAACACATAGAAGGCGCGTTCCTGGTGCTGCACCTGGTGGAACAGGTGCGCGTACTCATGGTCGAGCACCCACTCCATCATCGGCCATGCCATCACCGGGAAGCCGGGCATGAAGTGGTGATGTCCCACGGAGAAGCCCGGGATGCGGTTGTAGCTGTTGGGGATGATGCGCGCGCCTTCGGGAAACTCGCCCATCTTGAACCGGTGCTGGTTTTCCGGCTGGCTCAGGTCGGCCTTGACGGGATCGCCGCCTGCGGTCTCCGCAATGCGCAGCGCGATCTGCTCGCGCGCCTCGGGATGCAGCTGCAGCGGCACGCCCAGCGCCGCGGCAGCGCACTGGCGCGTATGGTCGTCAGGCGTTGCGCCGATGCCGCCGGTGCAGAACACCACGTCAGTGCCGGCGAAGGTGCGCTTGAGCGTGGCGGTGATGCGGCCGCGGTCGTCGCCGACATACTGCGCCCAGTCCAGCGCCAGGCCGCGCGCGCCCAGCAGTTCGATGGTGCGGCGCAGATGCTTGTCTTCGCGCCGCCCCGACAGAATCTCGTCGCCGATGATGATCAGGCCGAAACCCATGTTGCCCTCGCTTCAGGAATGTTCGATGCGCCGCACGTCGGAGGGCGCCAGGTCGATGATGTCGCCGCCCGCGGACGGACCGGTCGGCTGCTGTGCCGGCGGCGGTGCGCGATCTGCAGCACGTTCGGCGCGCAGCTGCGCCAGCGCGCGCAGGCAGAAGTGGCCGAACCACAGCGCCGAAAAGATAAAGATCAGCACGTACAGCCACAGCGTGCCCGCCAGCACGAACGGGAACAGGAAGATCACCGCCGCGGACGACACCCACAGCAGTGTCGGCGCCGAGCCCAGCAGACCCACCGCCACGCCGATCACCAGCAGCGGCGTGCGATGGCGCCGCATCAGCGTCTTGCGCTCTTCCGCGCTGGCGTGGTCGGACAGCGCGTCATAGGTCATCACCCGGTAGGTCAGCCAGCCCCACAGCACCGGCGGGATCAGCGCGAAGAACGGCGGCACCAGCCATAGCGGCAGCGTCACCAGCACCAGCAACAGGAACACGACGGTGCTGCCCAGGGACTGGAACACGCTGCCGAGCACGCTGCCGCCGTGGGCCTTGGACAAGTCCGGGTAGCTGCGCTCGAGGTGGCGCACCACGGCTGGCACCGAGAACACGCCGATAAACATCAGCATCGATGCGATCACCAGCGGCACCACCAGCGCGGCGACGAACAGCGGCGCCACCACGGCCCGCATCGATTGCAGGCTGAGCCAGTCCAGTGCGCTGTAGATCCAGCTGGTCAGCACCGAGGTTTCGAGAAAACCGCGCGTGGCGGTCATGATGGGATCCCAGCCCCACCAGAGCAGCCCGCCCCAGAAGAGCGTGGCCAGGACGAAAGGCAGCACGGTCAGCAGCAGCATGCGGGGATGCAGCTGGCTGACGAGCGCGCGGCCAAACGAGCGGAAGATATCGTTCATGCAGCGTGGGGCCGAGCGTGAATTCGGCGATTATGCAGTGGAAGGCGGAAACAGCCGACATTCGAGCCGGCATTCGAGCCGGCGCCGGGGCCGGCGGCAAACCGGAACACTAGCATACGCCACTTGCCGCGGCCACGCGGACTGCCGCGCCGGCAGTAGAGGATCGCTTCAGCGCAGCCGCAGCAGGCGCTTGATGCCGTACCACTGGTGGGCGAGGAAGCCAGCCCCGTAGTCGTGGCCCTTGCCCAGCGGCGGCGGCAGCTGGTCGCGGATACCGGTGGGGTGATAGGTCTCGGTGAAGACCGCGGTGCCGAACAGCATGTCCCACCAGGGAAAGATCACGCCGTAGTTGCAGCCGCCCAGCCGTGCCGGGGCGCCGTCGGCTTCATGGCCGATGCCCACGGCATGGTGGGTGCGGTGGAAGCGCGGCGAGATCAGCAGGCGTTCGCCGATGGCGCCGAAATGCAGCCGCACATTGGCATGCTGCAGGCTCTGCAGCAGCTGCGACAGCGCCACCAGCAGCACATACTGCGACGGCTCGACACCCACGCCCAGTGCCACCAGCGCAAACACCAGGTCGCGCAGCATGTCGTCCAGCAGGTGGTTGCGGTTGTCGCTCCACAGCGTCATCTGGCGCTGGCTGTGGTGCACCGCATGCAAATGCCACCACCAGCGGAACGTATGCGACAGGCGGTGGTACCAGTAGTCGAGCAGGTCGAACAGCAGCAGGTAGACGAAGAAGCTGACCAGCGGCACCGAGGTCACGCCCGGCCACCAGTCCTCGACATTGACCCGGTGCCAGCCCATCAGGCGCAGATGCCCTTCGAGCGAATCCGTCAGCGGCGCCAGCAGGAAGAACATGGCGAGGCGGAACAGCCCGAGGCGGTGGATCGCCGTGTACAGCATGTCGGTGCGGATCGCCGCGCGGTCGGCCACCGGCTCGACCGGACGCCATTTTTCCAGCGGGCCCAGGATCAGGAACATCGCCGCGATCTGCACCAGCCCCACCAGCAGCCACTCGGTGCCGGTGAAGGCCTCTTCGGCATAGCGGCCAAACCCGAGGTCATAGACCACCGGCAGCACCACGTCCTGGAACAACGCGCCTTCGACCTGTCCGATCCAGCCGTTGAGCGACTCCCACATTACCGCCTGCCCTCCTGTTCTCCGATGGCATGCCGGGCGATCCAGTCGCGGTAGGCCGGGTGCTCGCGCAGCGTCGCGAAGCAGAAGCCCTTGCGCTCCAGCCCGGACAGCAGCGGCTCCAGCACGCCCGGCGCCCACGGGTCCTTGCGCGACCAGATGCCCAGGTGCGCCATGGTGATGTCGCCATCGCGCAGCCTGTCGAGCGCGCGCTCGAGCAGCATGGCATTCGGGTAGCGGTCCGACGCCAGCTCATCGCCCAGGAAGCCGGCCGGCGCCCAGCCGACATGGCGGAAGCCGCACTGCTCGGCCCATTGCAGCGTCTGCGGCGCGGTGCGGCCGCCCGGGGCGCGCCAGATCGGCATCATCTCGGCACCGGTCATGTCACGGAAGGCGTCGGCGCTGCGGCGCAGTTCGCGGCAGAAGCCGGCAGCATCCATCACCGTGTCCTTGCCGGCCTGCGCGCCGAACTGCGGCCGCATGGTCACCTGGCCCGCACGCACGCCGCGCAGGTAAACATGGTCGAAGGTATGCGTGCCGAAGGCATGGCCATCAGCGGCCAACGCCTTCCAGTACGGCGCCCATGACGGGTCGAGCGAGCTGTCCTGCCGCACCGTGGGTTCATTGGCCAGGAAGAAGGTCGCGCGGATCCTGTGGCGGCGCAGCGCGTCGGCGATCAGCTGGGCCTGGCTCATGCTGCCGGTATCGAAGGTCAGGTAGAGCGTGCCGGCCGGGCAGGCTTTTGCCGCGGCCCCGGTTGCATCCGCCGCATGCAGCGCAGAGGGCAAGGCGCAGGCAAGCGCGAGCCCGGCCAGCATCCTGCCGAATCGTCTGAATCGTCCCAGGCGTCCGAACCGTCCGAAACGCGAAGCCCTGGTATCGCGCATGATCCTGCCCCGCCCCGTCTAGTACAGCGGCGCGCGCGTGCGGAAGTAGATGCCGTGCGGCGAGCGGCCGACGCGCACGGTCTTGACCAGCTTGCGGCTCGGCACGTCGATCAGCCCGACCGAGCGCGCCCAGCGGAACGTCACCCACAAGGTCTTGCCGTCGGCGGTCAGCTCCATGTCGTCCGGCCCGGGTGGCAGACCCGTGATGTCGCCGATCTTGGCCAGCGTCTGCTGGTCGATGATGCTGATGCTTCCGGTCACGCGATTGCTCAGGAACAGGTGGCGCTTGTCGCCCACCGCGCGGAAGTTATGCGCGCCCTTGCCGGTCTGGATCTGCTTGACCACGGTGCGGGTGCGCCAGTCGATCACGGCAATATAGTCCGCACCGGTCATGCCGACCAGCAGGTATTTCTGGTCCGGCGTCAGCCAGATGCCGGCCGGCGCGGAGCCGGCCTCCATGCGCCACAACACGTTCTGCGTGATCAGGTCGATCGCCACGACTTCATTCGAGTCCTGCAGCGTGATAAAGGCGATGCGGCTGTCGGCGGTAAAGGCGATATGGCTTGGCGTCTTGGCCAGCGGGTATTGCTTGGCCAGCTTCAGCGCCTTGCCGTCCCAGCGGTAGACATCGACCCGGTCGAGCCGGTTGCCGGTGGCGACAAACCACTTCTGGTCGGGCGAAAAGCCGATCTGGTAGGGGTCGTCGATATTGGGAACACGCTGCTGCACCTTGCCGGTCGCCGGGTCCAGGAACACCAGGTCATTGCCGACCGCGTTGGCGACGATCAGCGACTTTTCATCGGGCGTCGCGATCAGGTGGTGCGGCTCCTTGCCGATCGGAAAGGTCTCCAGCACCTTCTGCGTATCCTTGTCGATCAGCGTGACGGTTGCATCACCCGAATTGAGGATCACCACCACTTCCGCCGATGCCGGCGCGGCCATCAGGCCCAGCGCGAGCGCGCCCACCGTGATCCCACCAGCCACCAACCGACGCAATGCAAACATAAGGCCCGCTACAAGAAGAACTGAATCGGCGATTCTAACGTTTGGGCGGCTAATTCCGCTGACGTCGCGGCTGACGGCGAACAAGAATTTGGCAGATTGTTGCGCCGGCACGACCATTTGCGGCCGTACCGGCGCCCGAGCCTCAGCGCTGCATCGATTCCCAAACCTTCTGCAGCCGCTTCACCGACATTGGCACCGGCGTGCGCAGCTCCTGCGCGAACAGCGCGATGCGCAGCTCCTCCAGCATCCAGCGGAACTCTTCCAGCCGCGCGTCCTCGCCGCCACGGCCTTGCGTGCGCAGTTGCTTTTCGGCGCGCTGCCATTGCTGCAGCAGCGGCGCCATCTCCTGAATGCGCTGGGTATCGCGCGCCGGATCGCCCTTGAGCTTGTCGATGCGCATGGCGATGCCCTTCAGGTAGCGCGGGAAGTGGACCAGTTGCGTGTACGGCGTCTCATCGATAAAGCGCTTGCCCACCAGCCGGCCGAGCTGCGCTTCCATGTCGGCGTAGGCGGCGGCGAACGGCTTGGCCTGCAGCAGCTTGCGCGGCAGCCCGGCGTATTCGGCAAGGATCGCGCCGGCAAGCCGTGCGATCTCCTGCGCCAGCAGCGACAGCCGCGTGCGGCCCTCGTCCTTGCGGGCGTTGAACTCTGCCTCGTTGCGCGGCAGCGGCGACTGCATGCAGGCGCGTTCCAGCGCCAGCATCACGATCTGGTCGCGCAGCATTTCCTGCGTACCCAGCGTCATGTACTGCATCGCCATCTGCTGCAGCCCGGGGATGTTCTTCTCGATGAACTTGACCTGCTCGCGCAGTTGCAGCGCGAACAGCCGGCGCAGCCCCAGGTGGTGGATGCGCGCGGCTTCCTGCGGATCGTCGAAGACCTCGACGTCGCAGTGCGTGCCGCGGTCGACCAGCGCCGGGTAGCCGAACAGCGTCTGGCTGCCCTTGCGGATCTCCAGCAGCTCGGGCAGCTCGCCGAAGGTCCAGCCGGTCAGGTTCTCGTACTGGCCGGGCTCGGCCGCCGGCAGCTGCGCGGCCTGGTCGGGCGAGCCGGCTTGCGCGGCCGCCTGCGCTGCAACGCGCTGGAACGACTGCTGCGCCTGGCCGCCCAGCTCGGCGCGCAGTTGCGCCAGGTTGCGGCCCATGTCGAGCTGGCGGCCGTGCTCGTCGATGACCTTGAAGTTCATCGCATGGTGTGCCGGCAGCGTTTCCAGCTTGAAGTCGGCGCGCTTGACCATGGTGCCGGTCTCGCCGCGGATATCGGCGATCAGCACGTCCAGCAGCTCGCCCTCGCCGAACCGCTGGCGCGAGACAAAGCCGGCGGCAAAGTCCGGCAATGGAACGCAATGGCGGCGCAGCTTCTGCGGCAGCGACTTCAGCAGCAGGTGGACCTTTTCCTTGATCATGCCGGGGACCAGCCAGTCGGCACGCTCCTGCCGCACCTGGTTGAGCGCGTACAACGGCACGGTCAGCGTCACGCCGTCGCGGTGGCTGCCGGGCTCGAAGTGGTACGTCAGCCCCATGTCCACCCCAGCCACGTTCATGGTCTTGGGAAACAGGTCGGTGGTGATGCCGGCCGCCTCGTGCCGCATCAGCTCGTCGCGGTTGAGGTAGAGCAGCTTGCGGTCCTTGGCGCTTTCGGCCTGGTACCACTGTTCGAAGGTGGTCTGCTGGTTGATCTCCGCCGGGATGGCGCGATCGTAGAAGGCGTAGATCAGCTCGTCGTCGACCAGCACGTCCTGCCGGCGCGACTTGTGCTCCAGGTTTTCGATCTCCCGCACCAAGCGCTGGTTGTGCGCGAAGAACGGCAGGCGCGTATCGAATTCGCCCTCGACCAGCGCGCGGCGGATAAAGAGCTCGCGCGCTTCCTGCGGGTTCATCGGCCCGTAGTGGACGCGGCGGTGCTGGTAGACCACCAGGCCGTACAGCGTGGCCCGTTCCAGCGCCAACACCTGGCCGGCCTTCTTTTCCCAGTGCGGATCGCTCCAGCTCACCTTGAGCAGGTGGCCGCCGATCTGCTCCAGCCATTCCGGCTCGATCCGCGCCAGCGTGCGCGCGAACAGGCGGCTGGTCTCGACCAGCTCGGCCGCCACGATCCAGCGGCCGACCTTGCGCGCGATCAGCGAGCCCGGCCACAGGTGGAACTTGATGCCACGCGCGCCCAGGTACTCGCGGCCCTTGCCGTCGCCGTCCTCGATACGCACGCCGACGTTGCCGAGCAGGCCAGTCAGCAGCGCCTTGTGCACCTGCTCGTAGGTCGGCTCGCTTTCGTTCAGGCGCCAGCCCTGCTCGGTCACCGTGGTCAGCAGCTGCGAATGCACGTCGCGCCATTCGCGCAGGCGCAGGTGCGACAGGAAGCTGGCGCGGCACTGGTCCTGCAGCTGGCGGTTCGACTTCTTGTGCGTGACCGCCTCCTCGAACCACTTCCACAGCTTGACCCAGCCCAGGAACTCGGACCTCTCGTCCATGAACTTGCGGTGCGCCTGGTCGGCGGCTTCCTGCGCCTCCTGCGGGCGGTCGCGCGGGTCCTGCACCGACAGCGCGCTGGCGATGATCAGCACCTCGCGCAGGCACTGGTGCTCGCGCGCGGCCAGGATCATGCGGCCCACGCGCGGGTCCAGCGGCAGCTTGGCCAGCTGCCGCCCCGTCGGCGTGAGCTGGTTGCCGTCGTCGACCGCGCCCAGCTCCTGCAGCAGCTGGTAGCCGTCGGCGACCGCGCGGCCCAGCGGCGGTTCGATAAACGGGAACGACTCGATATCGGTCAGCCGCAGCGCCTTCATGCGCAGGATCACCGCCGCCAGCGACGAGCGCAGGATTTCCGGATCGGTAAAGCGCGGGCGACCGGTGAAATCCGACTCTTCGTACAGCCGGATGCACACGCCGTTGGCCACGCGGCCGCAACGGCCGGCGCGCTGGTTGGCGGCGGCCTGCGAGATCGACTCGACCTGCAGCTGTTCGACCTTGTTGCGGTACGAATAGCGCTTGACGCGCGCCATCCCGGTATCGACCACGTAGCGGATGCCCGGCACCGTCAGCGAAGTTTCGGCGACGTTGGTCGCCAGCACGATGCGGCGCGTGTTGGACGGCTTGAACACCCGCTCCTGCTCCTGCACCGACAGCCGCGCGAACAGCGGCAGGATCTCGGTATGCGGCGGATGGTGCTTGCGCAGCGCCTCGGCGGCCTCGCGGATCTCGCGCTCGCCCGGCAGGAACACCAGCACGTCGCCCGGGCCGACGCGGCACAGCTCATCGACGGCATCGACGATGCCGTCGTACAGGTCGCGTTCGCGCGCCTGCGCGCTGCGCGGCGCGGCGCCCGGCGGCGCGTCGTCGGTAACCGGGCGGTAGCGCACTTCCACGGGGTACAGCCGGCCGCTGACCTCGATCACCGGCGCGGGCTTGCCGTTGAGCGTGAAATGCTCGGCAAAGCGCTGCGCATCGATGGTGGCCGAGGTGATGATCACCTTCAGGTCAGGCCGCTTCGGCAGGATCTGGCGCAGGTAGCCGATCAGGAAGTCGATGTTCAGGCTGCGCTCGTGCGCCTCGTCGATGATGAGGGTGTCGTAGGCGCGCAGCAGCGGGTCGTTCTGCGTCTCGGCCAGCAGGATGCCGTCGGTCATCAGCTTGACCGACGCGCCCGCCGACATGGTGTCGTTGAAGCGCACCTGGTAGCCGACATGCTCGCCCACCGGCGACCCCAGCTCCTGCGCGATGCGCTTGGCGGTGGAGGTGGCGGCGATGCGGCGCGGCTGGGTGTGGCCGATCAGCCCCCCGCCCTCGCGCCCCGGCCCGCGCCCGATAGACAGGCAGATCTTGGGCAGCTGCGTGGTCTTGCCCGAGCCGGTCTCGCCCGACACGATCACGACCTGGTTGGCCAGCAGCGCCGCGGCGATCTCGTCGCGGCGGGCTGAGACCGGCAGGGCCTCGGGGAACGTGATCGGCGGCAGCGGGTTGACCGCGCGCGGTGGCTGTGGCGCACGCGGCGCGCGCTCCTGGCGCAAGCCTCGCGGCTGGCGCTGGCCGGATGCGTCGGCCGGACGGGCGGCAGCGGGGTCCGGGCGTCCGGCCGGCGGCCGGACCGGGCGCTGGGCCTGCCCTCGGGTCTGCCCCGCGGTCTGGCCCGCGGTCTGCCCTTTAGGCGGCCGGGACGGATTGGATGGCGTGGACTGGCCGGCACCGGCCGGCGTCTGCGGGGCGGCGGGTTGACCTGGCCTGGCGGGCTTTACAGCCTTGAAGGGGCGTTGTTCTGACATTGGCCGGGATTATAATCCGCGGGATGAACGCCAGAACCGATACGCCGCAGCCGGCGACCCCTTCCGACACGGCAGCCGCTATGGCGGCGGAGCCGCCCGCCACGGCCGAACTCCCCCCGCCCGCCCCGACTTCCACCACGCCCGCCACCGCACCGGCGCCGGCGGACGCCATCGAACGCGGCGGCCCCGATCACCAGCAGTTCGTCGACTGGCTGCGCATGGTGGCGCCGTATATCCATGCCTTCCGCGGCAAGACCTTCGTGATCGCATTCGCGGGCGAACTGGTCAAGTCGGGCGTGCTCAACGCGCTGGTCAACGACGTCGCGCTGCTGCACGCGATGGGCATGCAGATCGTGCTGGTGCACGGCTCGCGCCCGCAGGTGGAAGAGCAACTGGCACTGCGCCATGTCGAGTCTCAATTCGTCGACGGCGTGCGCATCACCGACAACGCCGCGCTCGAATGCGCCAAGGAAGCCGCCGGCGAACTGCGCCTTGACATCGAGGCCGCCTTCAGCCAGGGCCTGCCCAATACGCCGATGGCCGGTGCGCAGCTGTCGGTGATTTCCGGCAACTTCGTCACCGCGCGCCCGGTCGGCATCGTCAACGGCACCGACTACCAGCACACCGGGCTGGTGCGCAAGATCGACGCCGAGTCGGTGCGCATGTCGCTGTCGCACGGCAAGGTGGTGCTGCTGTCGCCGCTGGGCTTCTCGCCGACCGGCCAGGCCTTCAACCTGTCGATGGAGGACGTGGCCAGCGCCACCGCCACCGCGCTCAAGGCCGACAAGCTGATCTTTATCACCGAGGTGCCGGGCGTGCCCGACCCGGTCGGCAAGCTGATGCCGGAAATGTCGCTGCGCACGGCCGTGGAGCGCCTGCAGAACAACCACCTGCCGCACGACGTGGCCGACTACCTGCGCCACCTGGTCAAGGCGCTCAAGGGCGGCGTGCCGCGCGCGCACCTGATCCCCTACGCGCTGGACGGGTCGGTACTGCTGGAACTGTTCCTGCACGATGGCGTCGGCACCATGCTGTCCGATACCGACCTCGAAAGCCTGCGCGAAGCCACGCTGGACGACGTCGGCGGCATCCTGCAGCTGATCGCGCCGCTGGAAGCGGACGGCACCCTGGTGCCGCGCGGACGCCACCTGATCGAGCGCGATATCGCCAATTTCTCGGTGATCGAGCACGATGGCGTGCTGTTCGGCTGCGCCGCGCTCTATGACTACCCGCGCGAGAACATGGGCGAGATGGCTTGCCTGACGGTCTCCGCTGAAGCCCAGGGCACAGGCGACGGCGAGCGCCTGCTCAAGCGCATCGAGCGCCGCGCCCGCGCGCTCGGCCTGGAGCGCCTGTTCGTGCTCACCACGCGCACCGAGCACTGGTTCCTCAAGCGCGGCTTCGTCCACGCCAATGTGGACGACCTGCCAGAAGACAAGCGCAAGCTCTATAACTGGCAGCGCAAGTCGATGGTGCTGATGAAAAAACTGTGACGGCGTAGGGTCAATGGCCGCCGCGCCGCGGCCAGCCGCCCTGCTTGGCTACAATAGCGCCAGCGCCCTGAGCCCAGTCTAACGAACGTACAAGGAGTCCCCCATGGCCCGCATGGTCCATTGCATCAAGCTGAACAAGGAAGCCGAAGGCCTCGACTTCCCGCCGCTGCCCGGCGAGCTGGGCAAGAAGATCTGGCAGAGCGTGTCGAAGGAAGCGTGGGCCGGCTGGCTCAAGCACCAGACCATGCTGATCAACGAGAACCGCCTGAATATGGCCGACACGCGTGCGCGCCAGTACCTGATCAAGCAGACCGAAAAGTACTTCTTCGGCGAAGGCGCCGATCAGGCCCAGGGCTACGTGCCGCCGCAGTCCTGATTCCGGACCGCATCAGACGACAAAGGGGTGCCCGAGGCGCCCCTTTGTCGTCTGGCCGCTGACGGGCCGGCCAGCCGGATCAGTAGTCCGTGCGCTGCACACCGTCGCCGGTGCCAAGCAGCAGCACGTCCGCGCCACGCAGCGCGAACAGGCCCACGGTGACCACGCCCGGCACCTGGTTGACGGTCTGCTCCAGCCCGCGCGGATCGTCGATCTTCAGGCCGGCGACGTCCAGAATCACATTGCCGTTGTCGGTCTTGTAGATGCCGCCTTCCTTGGTCATGCGCAGCTTCGGCTGGCCGCCCAGCGCCTGCAGCTTGCGCGCGACTGCCGCACGTGCCATCGGAATCACCTCGACCGGCAGCGGGAAGGCTCCCATGGTGCCGACCAGCTTGCTGCCGTCGGCGATGCAGACAAAGCGCTTCGCCACCGAGGCAACGATCTTCTCGCGCGTCAGCGCGCCGCCCCCGCCCTTGATCATGGCGCCGCTGGCATCGATCTCGTCGGCGCCGTCGACGTACACGGGGATCTCGTCGACCTCGTTCAGGTCGAGCACCTTGAACCCGTGCTGCTGCAGGCGGCGCGTGGAAGCCTCGGAGCTCGACACGGCACCCGCGAAGCGCTCCTTGAACGCCGCCACGGCATCAATGAAGAGGTTCGCGGTGGAGCCGGTGCCCACGCCCAGCACGGCACCTTCGGGAACTTCCTGCTTCACATAGTCGGCGGCGGCCTGCGCCACCAACGCCTTGAGTTCATCCTGAGTCATGACAACAGCCAGATTGCGGTGGAGGAAACGCATAGTGTAGCGGATTGAGCGGCATCCCCCGTCACCGGCGGTACAATGGATTGGCCGGGGCCGGTGCTTGCCGCCCTGCCACCGCAAACCGAATCGCCAACGATTCAGCGCCAATTCAGCGCCAATTCAGCGCCAATTCAGCGCCAACGACTAAGCGACATGAACCAGCTCGAACAACTCAGGCAGTTCACCACGGTAGTGGCCGACACCGGCGACTTCCAGCTGATGAAGCAATACACCCCGCAGGACGCGACCACGAACCCCTCGCTGATCCTGAAGGCCGTGCAGAAGCCCGAATACCGGCACTTGCTGGAAAAGGCGGTGCAGGATCACCATGGCAACGGCGGCGTCGATGCGGTGATGGACGAAGTGCTGATCGCCTTCGGCTGCGAGATCCTGGCGATCGTGCCGGGCCGCGTCTCGACCGAAGTCGACGCGCGCCTGTCCTTTGACACCACCGCCACCGTCAACAAGGCCCGCCACCTGATCCAGCTGTACGAGCAGCGCGGCATCGCGCGCGAGCGCGTGCTGATCAAGATCGCCTCGACCTGGGAAGGCATCCGCGCGGCCGAGATCCTGCAGCGCGACGGCATCCGCTGCAACATGACGCTGCTGTTCTCGCTGGTGCAGGCGGTGGCCTGCGCCGAGGCCGGCGCACAGCTGATCTCGCCCTTCGTCGGCCGCATCTTCGACTGGTACAAGAAGCAGGCCGGCGAGCAGTGGGACCCGGTCGCCAACGGCGGCGACAACGATCCCGGCGTGCGCTCGGTGCGCCAGATCTATGACTACTACAAGAAGTTCGGCTACCCGACCGAGGTGATGGGCGCGAGCTTCCGCAGCACCGCGCAGATCCTGTCGCTGGCCGGCTGCGACCTGCTGACCATCAGCCCGGAACTGCTGGAGCAGCTGGCCGCCGGCCAGGGTGCGCCAGAGCGCAAGCTGTCGGTCGACCAGGCCCAGGCCGCCAATATCGCCCGCATCACGGCGGACGAGCCGTCGTTCCGCTGGCAGCTGAATGAAGACGCAATGGCCACCGAGAAGCTGGCCGAAGGCATCCGCCTGTTCGCGGCGGATGCAGTCAAGCTGGAAAAGCTGATCGGCGAGATTGCCAAATAAGCCGGCGGGGCCGGCTCAGTCCGGCTCCACCCCCGGTTGCGGCCACAGCAGCGGCAGCAAGGCGCCTGCCGCTGCCGGCACCACCAGGTCCGCGGTCTGGTCCAGCGCGGACGGCAGCGGGTTGATCACGATGACGGGCGCGCCGTGCTCCTTCGCCAGCCCCGGCAGCGCGGCAGCCGGATAAACCAGTCCCGACGTCCCCACCACCAGGCACAGGTCCGAAGTCTCCGCCGCATGCTCGGCGCGAAAGCGCGCCACGCGCGGCAGGTCTTCGCCGAACCACACCACGCCCGGGCGCATCAGTGCCCCGCACAAATGGCAGCGCGGCGGCATGCCGGGCAACGCGCTGGCTTCCTCGCAGCGCCCGCACCCGTCCAGCCATTTGTTGGCAAACAGGTTGCCATGCAGTTCGATCACATGCTGGCTGCCGGCACGCTGGTGCAGGCCGTCGACGTTCTGCGTCACCAGCGTGACGGTCTTCTGCGCGGCCAGCGCCACCAGCGCGTGGTGCGCCGGATTGGGATGCGCGGCCGCCACGAGCGCGCGCCGGTGCAGATACCACTCCCACACCAGTTCGGGCTGGCGCCGGTAAGCCTCTTCGCTGGCGAGCTCCTCCGGATTGAACCGTTCCCACAGGCCAGTCATCGCTTCGCGGAAGGTCGGCACGCCCGACTCGGCCGAAATGCCGGCACCGGTCAGCACGAAGATGCGGCGCGCCTGCGCGATCAGCCGACGCGCCTCTTCCATCCCCGGCCAGGGCTCAGAGGTGGAACGTAGCGGATCGGCCACCATGGCTTCAGCGCGGCAGGCGCCGCTGGCGCACCGCTTCGTACAGGCAGACGCCGCTGGCCACCGAGACGTTGAGGCTCTCGACGCCGCCGGCCATCGGGATGCCGACCAGTTCATCGCAGGTCTCGCGCGTCAGCCGGCGCATGCCCTCGCCTTCGGCGCCCATCACGATCGCGGTCGGGCCCTTGAAGTCGATGTCGTAGAGGGATTTCTCGGTACCGTCGGCGGTGCCGATCACCCAGATGCCGCGCTCCTGCAGCTCGCGCAGCGTGCGCGCGAGGTTGGTCACGGTGATATACGGCACGGTCTCGGCCGCGCCGCTGGCCACCTTGGCCACGGTTGCATTGAGTCCGACGCTGCGGTCCTTGGGCGCGATCACCGCGTGCGCGCCGGCGCCGTCGGCCACGCGCAGGCAGGCGCCAAGGTTGTGCGGGTCGGTGACGCCGTCGAGCACCAGCAGCAGAGGCGTGCCTTCGATGCCATCCAGCAGTTCGTCCAGGTTCAGTGCCAGCGCGACGTCCTCGGCGCGCGCCACCACGCCCTGGTGCCGGTCGGTGCCGGCCATGCCGCGCAGGCGCTCGGCATCGACGGGGTGCAAGCGCACGCCCAGGCTTTCGGCCAGGCGGACGAAGTCTTGCATGCGCCGGTCGCGGCGGGCGGATTCGATGTAGATATCCGACACGCCCTTGGGATCTTGCCGCAGGCGCGCGGTCACGGCGTGGAAGCCGATCAGGAGTTTTTGTTTAGCCATGGGCGCGATTGTACTCGCCCGTGCGCCGTCCCCGCGCGGGCGGGGACGGCGGTTGGCCCTGACTTGCGCCTTTAATCGTCCTGGCTCGCCTTAACGCTTGCGCGGGGTGCGCTTGGCGGCAGACTTGCCGGCCGTCTTGGCGGGACGCGACTTCGACGCCGGCTTGCGCGGCTTCTCCAGGTGCGCGGGCTTGGGCTTGGCCGCGCGCTTGGCCGGCTTGCCGCCGGTCCTGACGTGCGGCTTGAGCGGAGTGATCACCGCTTCGAACACCGGCTGCTCCTCGATCACGCGGTCGAGCGTCTCGTCGAACGACTCTTCCGGCTTGGACGAACCGCCCAGCAGCGCCGCCAGCTGGCGCCCCTTCTTGCGCGCCGGCACCGCATGGGCGGCCGGGACGCGCGGCTGGGTGTCGGCACCGGTTGCGCGCGCACGCAAGGTCTTGGCCGACGGTTCCTGCACCAGGCGGAAGTCGATCTTGCGAGCATCGAGGTCCACACGAGAGACCTGCACGCGCACGCGGTCGGTCAGGCGATAGCGGATGCCGGTGCGCTCGCCGCGCAGTTCGTTGCGCGCCTCGTCGTACTGGAAGTAATCGCTGCCCAGTTCGGTCACGTGCACCAGCCCTTCGACATACAGCTCGTCGAGCTGCACGAAGATGCCGAACGACGTCACGGCGCTGACGGTGCCGGCAAAATCGCTGCCCAGCTTGTCGCGCATGAAGTAGCACTTGAGCCAGGCCTCGACATCGCGCGAAGCCTCGTCGGCACGGCGCTCGTTGGCCGAGCAATGCAGGCCGAGCTCGTCCCAGATCGCCTCGTTGCGCTTGGCGCGCGCCGCGGCGAGCTCCGCCTTCTGCTCGGCGTCCTTGGCCTGCAGGCGGCGCGCCTTAGGCGAGATCGCGGTATTCAGCTCGGTGCCGTGGGCAAACGCCGGCCGGTACTTGGTATGCGCCAGCACCGCCTTGATCGCGCGGTGCACCAGCAGGTCGGGATAGCGGCGGATCGGGCTGGTGAAGTGCGCGTAGGCCCCGTACGCCAGGCCGAAGTGGCCGATATTGTCTGGGCTGTACACCGCCTGCTGCATCGAGCGCAGCAGCATGGTCTGCAGCATCGGCGCATCGGGGCGGGACTTGATCTTGTCCATCACCTCGGCATAGTCGGACGCCTGCGGCTTGTCGCCGCCGCCCAGCGACAGGCCGGCGGTCTTCAGGAACTCGCGCAGGTTCTTCAGCTTCTCTTCGCTGGGGCCGGCGTGGATGCGGTACAGCGCCGGGTGCTTGAAGCGCTCGAGGAAATCCGCCGCGCACACGTTGGCGGTCAGCATGCATTCCTCGATCAGCCGGTGCGCATCGTTGCGGGTGCGCGGCAGGATCTGTTCGATCTTGCCCTGCGCATTGCAGACGATATAGGTCTCGGTGGTGTCGAAGTCGATCGCGCCGCGCTCGCGCCGCGCCTTCAGCAGGACCTGGAACAGCTCGTACAGGTTCTGCAGGTGCGGCACCAGTTCGGCGCGCTTGTGCGCCTCGGGACCCTTGGTGTTGGACAGGACCGACCAGACCTCGTTGTAGGTCAGGCGCGCGGTCGAGTGCATCACCGCGGGATAGAACTGGTAGCCCTTGAGTTCGCCCTTGGCCGTGAGCACCGCATCGCAGACCATGCACAGCCGGTCGACGTTGGGATTGAGCGAGCACAGCCCGTTGGACAGCTTCTCCGGCAGCATCGGAATCACGCGGCGGGGGAAGTAGACCGAGGTGGCGCGGTCCAGCGCATCGGCATCCAGCGGCGTGCCGGGGCGCACGTAGTGCGACACATCGGCGATCGCCACGATCAGGCGCCAGCCCTTGGCACGGCCGATCTTGACCGGCTCGCAGTAGACCGCGTCGTCAAAGTCGCGCGCGTCTTCGCCGTCGATGGTCACCAGCGGAATGTCACGCAGGTCGATGCGGTGGTCCAGGTCGGCCTGGCGTACTTCGTCCGGCAACGCGGCGGCTTCCTTGGCCGCGGTCGGCGAGAAGGCATGCGGCACGCCATACTTGCGCACCGCGATCTCGATCTCCATGCCGGGATCGTCGATCTCGCCGAGGATCTCCACCACGCGGCCCACCGGCTGCACATAGCGGTCGGGATATTCGATCAGCTCGACGCTGACCACCTGCCCCACGCGGGCCTTACCCTGCGCCTTGGGCGGAATCAGGATGTCCTGGCTGATGCGCTTGTCTTCCGGTGCGACCACCAGCACGCCGCCCTCGCTGAGTAGCCGCCCGATCACGTAGCGGTTGGCGCGCTCGA
Source organism: Cupriavidus sp. IK-TO18 (assembly GCF_015549295.1). Taxonomy (NCBI): domain Bacteria; kingdom Pseudomonadati; phylum Pseudomonadota; class Betaproteobacteria; order Burkholderiales; family Burkholderiaceae; genus Cupriavidus; species Cupriavidus sp. IK-TO18. Next base: position 4,336 of record NZ_JADGMP010000007.1, on the reverse strand, counting down.
TGATCTCGACGATCTGGCCCTCGGGCCGGCCGCGGCGGTCGTAGCCCACCACGCGCACTTGCGCGCGGTCGTTGTGCATGGCCTTCTGCAGTTCGCGCTCGGGCAGGAAGATATCGTCCTCGCCATCGTCGCGGATCAGGAAGCCGAAGCCGTCGCGGTGGCCCTGCACGCGGCCGGTGACGAAGTTGGGCTGGTGGGCCAGTTCATAGCGGCCCTTGCGGTTCAGTTCGATCTGGCCGTCGCGTTCCATCGCTGCCAGGCGCTTCTGGAAGCCGTCATGCTCCTTGCGCGTGACCGACAGGGCCTTGGCGATATCGCCTGCCGACTGCGGAGATCCCGACGTTCTCAGCACGCCCAGGATTTCTTCCCGGCTGGGGATCGGATAGTTGTTCTGATTCAATTTTTTCTGGAAACTATTTGACAAAATTCTCGCGCTCTCTATAATGAGCGCTTCGGTTGTTTCGACACCTGCCCAGGTGGCGGAATTGGTAGACGCACTAGGTTCAGGTCCTAGCGGTGGCAACACTGTGGAGGTTCGAGTCCTCTCCTGGGCACCAGATCACCGGGAAACCCGCAGCGCTTTCGAGCCCTGCGGGTTTTTTGTTTTCGGCGCTTTGTTGGCGTACCAGATCCGGCAACTTCCACTCCTTGCTTGGCGGCAACTTGCCGCGGTGTCATACATCAGCGTACGGGTTTTCTCCCGCCCTTGGAACCGCGCACAATTGCCTTGCGCGGCAACCGAACCACATCGGTCCGGCAATGCCGAGGAGTGTAACAGCTTCAGTGGCGATTCCGGCATTCCGCGGGCACGGCCGGCTACCGACGCCACCGGTTCCCGTGCCGCGCGGCGGGCGCCGCGGGCACAGATGAAGCGGGACGACGCTCAGGCGCTCGCGTCGTCGTCGAGCAGGCTGGCGCGCTTGCCGCGCTTGAGCCAGGCGCCCAGGTTGTGGGGACGCAGCGTGTCGTACTCTTCGAACGGCTGGTGGATCCAGGGGTTCGACGGCAGGAAGGTCACGTGATAGTCCGGCTCGATCTTCGAGCAGGCCTTGTACCACAGCACCGCCGAGCGCACCTCGGTCACCGCCGGATAGCGCTCCTTCAGGTGGCGGCCCACGCGTTCCAGCGTGATGCCCGAATCGACCAGGTCGTCGACCAGCAGGATCTTGCCCGACAGCTCGCCGCGCGTCATTGTGATGTATTGCGCGATATCCAGGTCGCCCTGCTGCGTGCCAGCCGCCTCGCGATAGCTGCTGGTAGCCAGGATCGCCAGCGGCACGTCGAAGATGCGCGACATCTGGTCGCCCACGCGCAGGCCGCCGCGCGCCAGGCACAGGATCTTGTCGAACTTCCAGCCAGACTCATGCACGTTCAGCGACAGGCGTGCGATCAGGCGGTGGTATTCGTCCCACGAGACCCACAGGTTCTCTTCATCGTTGGTTGGCAGGTTCATCGTTTTGCTCTAGATATCTTCGTGGCCCGTTGGCCCGGATGGCCCGGATGGCAAATAAGGCTCGGCCCGCTTGCGCGGGCCGATGGTCTGTTGCAGGCCGCGGCGTTCGTGACGCCGCGGCACTACGTCATGCTTCTGGTTGCCGGGTCAGGCCTTGTACGGGTGACGCAGCAGGATGGTCTCGTCGCGGTCCGGGCCGGTCGAGATCATGTCGATCGGGATGCCCACCACTTCTTCCACGCGCTTCAGGTAGACGCGGGCCGCCTCCGGCAGCGCGTCCCACGACTTCACGCCGAAGGTCGATTCGTTCCAGCCCGGGAACTCTTCATAGACCGGCTCGCAGCGCGCCACGGCGTCGGAGCCGCGCGGCAGGATGTCGACAGTCGTGCCGTCGAGCTTGTAGCCGACGCACAGCTTGATGCTGTCCAGGCCATCGAGCACGTCCAGCTTGGTCAGGCACAGACCCGACACGCCGTTGATCTGCACCGAGCGCTTGAGCGCGGCCGCATCGAGCCAGCCGGTGCGGCGCGGACGGCCGGTGACCGAACCGAATTCCTTGCCGACGTTGGCCAGGCGCACGCCGACCTGGTCCTGGCGCTGCGGGTTGTCGTTGTCGTACAGCTCGCTGGGGAACGGGCCCGAGCCCACGCGCGTGCAATAGGCCTTGGTGATGCCCAGGATGTAGTTCAGGCGGCCCGGACCGACGCCGGCACCCGCGGCGGCCGCACCGGCCACGCAGTTGCTCGAGGTCACGAACGGATAGGTGCCGTGGTCGACGTCGAGCAGCGTGCCTTGCGCGCCTTCGAACATCAGGTTGCCACCGGCGGCGTTGACCGCGTACAGCTCGGCCGAGACGTCGGCCACCATCGGGGCCAGGCGCGGCGCGAAGGCCAGCGCATCGTCCAGCGTCTGCTGGAAGTCCACCGCTTCGGCGCCCAGGTACTGGGTCAGCATGAAGTTGTGGTAGTCCAGGTTCTCGCGCAGGCGCTCGGCAAACTGCTCGGGATCGAACAGGTCCTGCACACGCAGCGCGCGGCGGGCAACCTTGTCCTCATATGCCGGGCCGATGCCGCGGCCGGTGGTGCCGATCTTGGCCGCGCCGCGACGGGCTTCGCGCGCCTTGTCGATGGCAACGTGGTACGGCAGGATCAGCGTTGCCGCCTCGGAGATGCGCAGGCGGCTCTGCACCTGCAGGCCGGCGGCTTCGAGTTCTTCGATTTCACGGAACAGCGCCTCGGGCGACAGCACCACACCGTTGCCGATGTAGCAGATCGTGCCTTCGCGCATGATGCCCGACGGGATCAGGCGGAGAATGGTCTTCTTGCCGCCGATGATCAGGGTGTGGCCAGCGTTGTGGCCTCCCTGGAACCGCACCACGCCCTTTGCATGGTCGGTAAGCCAATCGACGATTTTTCCTTTGCCTTCGTCACCCCACTGGGTGCCGATCACGACGACATTGCGTCCCTGGCCTACTGCGGATGCGGACATATTGCTTTGGTCAATAGGTTAAAAACGTATTCTACTCTTGTTGCAGGGCGATTCCCGATTTTTGGGCGGGATTGCTCGCCCGGCGTCAGCGCGGCACCACGGCCCAGCCGGAATCCTGGCGCACCAGCTGGCGATCACAGTTGAATTCGTCGAGCTCGTGAGTATGGCCCGGCAACGACTGGATCACGATCTCGCCAGCGGCACGCAGCGCGGAAATCGCGGCACGCAGTGCCGGATCCGCATCCCAGGGCGCGAAAATCGCCTGGGCGCGCACTTCCACCGGTGACAGCGACGCCACTTCGCGCAGGTCGAGCGAAAAGCCCGTCGCCGGGCGGGCGCGGCCGAAGGCTTCGCCCACCTTGTCATAGCGCCCGCCGCGGGCCACGTAGTTGGGCAGGCCCGCCACATAGGCGGCGAACATCACACCGCTGTGATAGTGGTAACCGCGCAGGTCCGACAGGTCGATATTGACGCTGGCGCCACGCACCTGCACCGCCAGCGCGGCCAGTTCGTCCAGCGCGCGGCCGATCGCCGGGCTCGCCGGCAGCGTGGCGCGGGCGCGGTCCAGCACTTCGACCCCGCCGTACAGTGTCGGCAGCGCCAGCAGGGCATCGCGTTCGGTCTGCGGCATGCCCATGGTCAGCTCGCGCAGCGCGGGCACGTCCTTGGTCTCGAGCGCAGCAAAGAGTGCGTCCTCGATCTTGCGGATCGACGGCAGTCCGGCCAGCAGCGCTTCCAGGATGCCGGCGTGGCACAGGTCGATGCGGATCTCCGACAGGCCCGCAGCCTGCAGCGCAGCCAGCATCAGCTCCTGGATCTCGACGTCGGCTTCGAGGCCGGCGTGGCCGTAGATTTCGGCACCGATCTGGATCGGCTCGCGCGTGGCATGGAAGCCCGCCGGCCGCGCATGCAGCACGTTGCCGGCATAGCACAGGCGCGTCACGCCTGGCCGGTTCAGCAGGTGGGCGTCGATGCGCGCCACCTGCGGCGTGATATCGGCGCGCAGGCCCATGGTGCGGCCCGACAGCTGGTCCACCAGCTTGAGCGTGCGCAGGTCCAGGTCATGCCCGGTGCCGGTCAGCAGCGACTCCAGGTATTCCAGCATCGGCGGCATGACCAGCTCGTAGCCGTAGGTGCGGAACAGGTCCAGCATGCGGCGACGCAGTTCTTCGATCTTGCGCGCTTCCGACGGCAGCACGTCGGCAATGTTTTCTGGTAGCAGCCAATGGTTGGACATGGTGAATCTCTTCTCGGTCATTCGGTTACCCCGCGGGCTCCGCGCCCGCGGTGCCGGGCCACGCCCGGGCACATTGTTGCCGCAGCCCTGCCTCTCCGCGCGCCCGGCCCATCACTCGGCAATGATGGCTCCAGCCGGACAAAACCCCGGCAAGCCGG